>SKFT01000119.1 GCA_007117865.1 Puniceicoccaceae bacterium
ACGCGTTCCTGCACAACCGTTCCCGGCTTGGCGTGCAGTTGCACCGCTTCAGCGATTTGATAACCAATGGTGAACACCGGATTGAGTGAGGCAGAGGGTTCCTGGAAAATATAGGCAATACCAGCGCCGCGCAGTGCGCGCAATTCCCTACCGCGAAGCGATAGTATCGAGCGGCCATCAAAAACGATGTCTCCGCTCACGCGGCAGATGCTGGCGGGTGGTAACAGGCGCGCTAGCGACAGGCAGGTCACGCTCTTGCCACTGCCGCTCTCGCCAACAATCGCTACGGTCTTGCCAGCCGCTATCGAAAAATCGATGCCACGCACTGCAGGGGACCAGTCCGCGCCGCTGCGGAAGGCTATGTTGAGGTTGTTGACTTCGAGTAAAGTGGACATATCAGATACGAAAAAAGAGTCGGGTTGGCGGTGGATCCCATATCAGCGGGTTTTCATCTTCGGGTCAACGATGTCGCGCAAAACATCCCCCAGCAAGTTAAAGGCCATGACGGTGACAAATATTGCCATGCCGGGGGTTAGCAACCACCAGAAATTCAAGACCAACACACGCATGTCATCCTGCGCTTGCTTCAACATCAATCCCCATGAGGCTGAGGGCTCTTGAATCCCAAGTCCCAAAAAGGATAGCGCGGCTTCTCCCAGGATGTAACCGGGAATGCTCAATGTCGCGGCAACCAGTAGGTAGCTGGTCAAGTTTGGCAACAAATGCTTCGCCAATATGCGCAGTGAGGGCTGGCCCATGCTCTCCGCAGCCAGCACATACGCCCGGTTGCGTATCGATAACGACATGCCGCGGATAATACGTGCGGTTCCCGCCCAGCCAATTAGTGAGAGAATGACGATGATCACGATGTACATCTCAGCCGGATCAAAATAGGGTGCCAGCGCGGATCGCAGCGTCAGCAGCAAATAAAGTCCGGGTATTGCCATCAAAAACTCCACCGCCCGCATGGCGATAAAATCAAAGCTGCCACCATAGTAGCCGGATAACCCACCCACCAGAAAGCCAATTACCATGGTTATGGTAATCCCCACCAAGCCAATACTCAGCGAGATCTGCGCTCCATGCAACAGCCGGGTGAAAACACAGCGACCGGTCGGATCGCTGCCCAATAAATACACTCGCGCATCGCGCGCCTGCTCAGGCGTCAGCCCACTGGTGTCCAACTGAAACAGTCGCCGCTCCATCGGAATGATGCCAAATAGCCGATAAGACGGACCTTTGGCAAAAAACCGCAAGGGTAGGGCACTGTCTGCTTCCACTGCATACTCTAGCCGCAGGGGATCTGCGATCACGTACTGCCGCACTTGCGGTCGACCTTCCTGCCAAATGATAGGTGTGGGCGGATGGAAGGTCTTGCTCAGATTCGCCGTGTTGGGTTCATAGGGTGCCAGGAACGGTGCAAATAATGCACTACCATACAGCATCCCCAATACCGCCAATACACACAGACCCAGCGGTCGCTTCTTCAGTTGAGGCCAAATTTTTTGCCTGAAGGTGGGCACTCCAAAGCGCAAGACCAATGCAAATAACACAATAAATAATGCTCCGCCCAGCCACTTGGCAGTGCCCTTCAGTAGGGTCGCAACCCGATCGGGATCGGGACTGGGTAAGTGCGGCGATAAGACCGCCAGCAACAGCAGGAGCCCAATCGTCACCATAATCCCGATCTTGGCCCTGCGGGTAAGTCCACTAAAGCCGCGACTGCTGCGATTCTCCAACTGGATGCGCGGATCCGACCAAGCCAGCAACAGGTCCGCCAGCGTATTCCCCAACAGCAACATCACACAGCCTATCACAACTCCAGCCAATACCACAAATTGATCTTGCGTCTGGATCGCTTCGAACAACAGCCGCCCAAGGCCAGGGTAATTCATGATATTCTCCACCAAAACCGCGCCGGATAATAGCGAGGAAAAAGCAAAACCCAATGAGGTGATCAACGGGTTGATCGCGTTGCGCAATACGTGGCGGAACATCACCACCCGCTCGGATAGGCCTTTGGCTCGCGCGGTGGTGGCAAACTCGGCCTGCATGTAGTCAATGAAGTTGGCCCGCAGTATCCGCATCATCCCCGCTACGCTGCCAATCCCCAAGACAATCGTCGGCAGGATTAAATGATAAGCCATGTCCAATAAACGTGCGCCGCTGGTCATGAACTCCGAGTCAATCGAGGTCAACCCTCCGGTCGGTAGCAAGCCAGTGGTCGCGGCAAAGTATACCGCCAGTATCGCTAGAAAAAATTCCGGTATCGATAGCGCAAAATACGCAAAAAATGCCGCGATGCGGTCAAAGATGCTGTCTTTGTAAATCGCCGCTAATACCCCAAGCGGAATCGCGATGCACCAGGCAAAGGCAATCGAGGTGAAGGATAACAGCATCGTCGCCGCGACGCGCTGGCCGATCAAATCAAATACCGGAATCTTATACGCGAGCGATTCACCAAAGTTCAATGTCAATGCCTGCGTCAACCACAGCCAATACTGTGCATACCACGGTCGATCCAGCCCGAATTGCGCCTCCAGTAGCGCAATCGTCTCCGCGTCCGCGTCCGGACTCGCCCGCATCTGATCCAGGAAGTCGCCGGGTGCCAGGTGCATCAGCAAAAATACCAATAGCGAAATCCCCAGCAATAGCGGGATAAGCGTCAACAGTCGGCGTAGCAGAAAAGTGGTCATCGTTCGCTTGCTTGTGGGGTCCAGATTTCGTCAATGTTCCATAGGATCGAACCCGTCGGCGGTACTTGGATGTTGCGCCAGTGATTGCGCACGCCGGAGTAGGTGAGCGGCACCACTGTGAAAATTAATGGTACCTCCTCGGCGAAAATTTGCTGCATTTGATGAATCAACTCAATCCGCCGCGCTTCGTCCAGCTCAACGTCCGATTCAGCTATCAATCGGTCTATTTCTGCTTCCCACGTAGTCGCTGGACTCTCTTGCGCTGGATGCCATAGGTGCAGGTGGCCGGAGCTTTGATACAATGCCTTGCCGCCGGAAGGATCGCCGCCTCCAGTGAAGCCAATGAAACTCATCTCGTAGTCAAAGGTGTTTCCCGTGCGTCGCAAAACCGCCGCAAAATCCGCCATCGAGAGGGTCAGCCGTATGCCAATCTCTCGCAGGTTTTCCATCAGCGTGGTGGCCATCGCCGAGGCTCGCTGACTGCCGTCGAATAACAAAAGCTCAATTTCAACCGGATTCCCATGGCGGTCAAACAGGCGGTTGCCGCGTAGCTCAAATCCCTGCTCACGCAGTATTTCCAAGGCTTTGACCGGATCGTATTCATATCGGGGTAGCTCGGGATTATACCAGAGCGGATTACCGGGGCTGATGATCGAATGCAGCTTCTGCGCTTTCCCGGAAAAAACTCCGTCAATGATGCCCTGTCGGTCAAAGGCATGAAATATCGCCCGCCGGAAATAGCGATTGCTGAACCATTCCAATTTGTGCGGCGCGACATGCGGACGCCCGTCTTCGCGCTGACCAGGGTGCAGATTGAACCAGAAGAAGGTAATGCCGGTGTCGGGGCCGCGCTCGTGGATGGTGAAATCTTGTTGCTCCGCCCGGTCCTGCACCCACGCCAAGTCGCTCACAGGCACACTGGCGGCATCCACTTGGCCAGTGGCAAAATATACCGTCTGCGCGTTTTGATCGCGGATGAAGCGATAAACCAGAAAGTCCAGATACGGGAGACGCCGTCCTTCCCGGTCAAAACGCCAATAATGCGGATTCGGCTCCAGTATCAAACGCTCGGCAGGTCGAAAGTTGCGGATGCGAAAGGGGCCTGTGCCAATAATCGCACTGGGATCACTGATGGCCGTGCGAGTGGACCACTGGTTTTGCAGTGTGCCGTCGTCAAAGGCTGCTTGTAAGCGATGATGGGGGATCATGGGCACAAACCCAATGTCGTTCAAAAAGGGTGCATGCACCCGCGCGGTGTGAAAACGCACCGTGTGACGGTCGATTTTCTCATATCCAATCGGCTCACCGCCTATGGTATATTGACTGAGGTAGCGACTGGGATAGCGGAAGGGTCGCTCTCCCGTCTCCGGGTGAGGCTCCTGCTCCGGATCTTGCGCGAAAATGGCATCAAAGGTGAAGACCACATCGTCCGCTGTGAATGGCTCGCCATCGCTCCAGTTGATCTCCCGTAAGTGAAAGGTGTAACTCTGGCCGTCGTCGCTGATTTCCCATGAATGCGCTAGATCGCCAACAATCTGGTTCGTCATCGGATCGCGCTTGGTTAAACCATTGAAAAGCAGACTGGTAATCTGCGCTGTGCCGGCATCGCCAGGAACCAGAAAATTAAACGTCTTTGGCTCCATCGCAGAGGCAAGGATGAATAAGCCACCGAATTGTCCAGATTCACAATCACTGATTTCCGCTCCTGGAGGCATCGGATGTTCTGCGCGTTCGAGCTGATAGGGACGACTGCATCCGACCCAACTGGTAAGCGCGAGTAGTAGCAAACTGATCCGCCGATAAAACATCCAATGGCAATTAATAGCTATCCAGATCAACGAGGATTTCACGTGGACTAGAGCCGTTTTCCGGTCCTACCACACCGCGATCTTCCAATAGTTCCATGATGCGGGCAGCCCGGTTATAGCCGATCCGCAGGCGCCGCTGCAGCATTGAGGTGGAGGCACGCTTGGTGGACCGCAGCACCTCAATCGCGTCAGGTATCAATTCATCGCCATCGTCGTCTTCACGATGGCTGTCGCCTCCGCTGTCACTGTCCTCACTCTCTATTTGACGTTGCACTTCCTCTGCAAAAATAGGCGGATCGTTGTTGTCGCGGATGTTCGCCACAATCGCATTGATCTCATCGTCGGAGACAAATGCCCCTTGCGCACGGGTCAGATTCGAGGTGCCTGGTGGAATGAATAACATGTCCCCTTTGCCAATCAAACTCTCAGCACCCCCGCCGTCGAGGATCGTTCGGCTGTCCACCTTGGAGGCGACTTTAAAGGAGATGCGGCAGGGGAGGTTGGCTTTGATCACGCCGGTTATGACGTTGACTGAGGGGCGTTGCGTGGCCAGGATCAGGTGAATCCCCGCCGCGCGGGCAAGCTGCGCAAGGCGGGCAATACAGGTTTCAATATCCGCTGGCGCCACCATCATCAGGTCCGCCAACTCGTCAATCACGCAAACGATGTAGGGCAACTTCTTGCGCGGTATTTCAAAGGCATCGTCGTCGCGCGGTACTTCGATTTGACTAACCGCATAGCGTTCCTCAGCCGTCATTTCCGCATCCATTTCCAGCGCGCGCTCGGCTTCTTCTTTAGCGCGCGCCAGCTTGGCATTGAACCCGGCTATGTTGCGCACGTTTTCTTTGGCAAATATCTGGTAACGCCGCTCCATCTCGGCAATCAGCCATTTCAGTGCACCCGGCACTTTCTTGGCCTCCGTTACCACCGGGATCAGCATGTGCGGCAATTCGTTATAGACCTGCATCTCCACCACTTTCGGATCGACCATGATAAAGCGCAAATCCTCCGGACCAGAGTGATACAGCAAGGAGGCAATCACCGCATTAATACAGACTGTCTTACCCGATCCTGTCGATCCAGCAATCAATACGTGCGGCATCTTGGTCAAATCCGTAACAATCGGCTTCCCGGTAACATCCTTACCCAACACAATCGGAATCTCCGCCTTGGACTCGGCCCATGCTTTCGATTCCACTATCTCACGCATGCAGACCGAGGACGGATTGCGATTGGGGACTTCAACCCCGACGCTGCCTTTGCCTGGAACCGGTGCAAGGATACGCACCGATAAAGCTCGCAGGCCAAGTGCAATGTTTTTGTCGAGGTTGGCTATACGCTCAACCCGCACCCCAGGTGCAGGTGTCACTTCATAACGGGTGATGACGGGGCCGGTGTGGATTTCACCCGGTAGCACCTTAACGCCAAATTCATCCAGAGTGCGCACCAGCGCTTCCATCGTCTCACGGTGATCATCCGGAGATATTTCACCGCTGTCCTGCGCTTCAGCCAATAACTCCAATGGCGGGAATTTATAATCTCCACGACGCTCCGGAATCGCAGCAACCGCTTTCTCGACCTTTTCACCGCTGACAATTTTCACCATCGACGGATCCAGCGGCGGTTTCTTTTCGACCACTGGATCCGGCGCTTCCGCTTCCTTGCTTAGGCTGATTAAACGCTTTTTAGCGTTCGCTTGAGCTGGTGGTTTGGCCACTTCGGTCGGGTAGGATGGCACGGAGATGTTTTGCAGCAGGTTTGCTGGTTCGTCGTCGTCCTCCATGCTGATTTTTCGCTTGGGCTTGCGCTGCGGTGGGTCGATCTCTGCTGCAGATGCTTTATGCTTTTTCGCTTCAAGCGCTGCGGCTGCAGTCGTAGCCAATTTTTCCTCGCGTCGTCGCGCCCGTCGTTCGCTGCGTGTCCGCCAGCGTTCGCGCAGGTAATGACTCGCTTTCGAGAAATCGTCGGTTAACAACACGATACTGCTGATGACCAGTATCATTAACAGTATAAGCGCGGAACCCCATGATCCTATTAGTGGTTGCAACAGCACTGCGCCGATGAGATGACCTAAATCGCCGCCAAAACGGTCGATTAATTGTTCTTTAAACAAACTCGTTTCGGCGGATATCAGCTCATTCTGATTTGCCACACCCGCTAAACTGGCAATCGCCAGTACCGATAAAACCACTCCCGCACTAGCAAACCATCGTTTGCGGTAAAGTTGACGTGTGAAGCACCTCGCGGACAGAGCAAAAATATAGAAAGGAATGAAAAAGGCAGCAATGCCCAGCCATTTAAAGGAAAAGAACGCGAACTCGGCACCAATGAAACCCACCTTATTTTGCATCATGTTGTCCACATCGGTGGTCAAGTGACGTGATTGCGCTTTATCGAAGTCAAAAAGTGCCACCAGTGAGAGCACACCAAGAGTGATCAGCACAATTCCCAAAATCGGGCGTGCAGGACTTTTGCGCGGTCCGCTCTCTATAGTAGAGTCGGAAGAAACTTTTTTGCTTTTGGCTGCCATGAAACCTATCGTTTGTAGACTCTAGGAATAAATGAGGGCAATGCTAAAAGAACGGTGCTTTCGATTCTGTTAGATACATTCCCGTCTAAGACGCTTTAGAGGTTTTAAGTAATCATTACTTTTGCCTAGATTATTGACTTCCCCCGCAAGCGCCTGTTGAGTGTCCACTCACCCTCGCCGAGCTGATAACAGCTGCCGGGCTTCTTGCGTCCCAGCCACTTCGCAACCCACTGCGCCTGCGCCTCGACAAAGACATAGCCGCCAAAGACTATCGCGCCGCACA
>SKFT01000123.1 GCA_007117865.1 Puniceicoccaceae bacterium
AAACCAGCCACTGCGGCTCCCACTCCAGCAAAAACCGAGAAGATACCGGTATTGGATAAACTGCCAATCGAGAAGCGCAAGCATGGTGCTGCCTCGCTCATGGATATCCTCGGCTTCAATCCGAAGGAGAAAAAGAGCCCCATCGACCTCGCACCGGACGAAGTGCCAGCGAAGTGGAAAAAATATTACAAGTTGTTGCTTGAGCTGCGCGATCATGTAAAAGAGGAGTTGGACTTGCATACCTCTGAAACGCTCAAGCATTCGACTCGCGAAGATTCCGGCGACCTTTCCGGTTATGCCCAGCATCAGGCCGATGCGGCAACGGACAGTTTTGACCGCGACTTCGCGCTCAACTTGCTGTCATCCGAACAAGATGCCCTTTACGAAATTGAAGAGGCGATCAAGCGCATCCGCAACGGTGCTTACGGTCGCTGTGAGGTCACAGGTGCAGCGATTCCAAAAGAACGTCTGCTCGCGGTGCCATTTACCCGCTTCTCCATTGAGGGCCAACGTGAATTTGAGAAAAACAAGCGCCGTAAGATTGAGCGCGGCACGGCTTTTGCCGACAACTCCGATGGTGTCTCACTTGCGGGTGATGACGACGATGACGAATAAGTCAATCGCTTCTTCCCTCACCTTAAACCATTATGAAACCAGACCGATGGCAACGCACGCTCGCTTACAGGCGGCTATACTATACTGCTGGCTTGCTGTTGCTGGCAGATGTCATAACCAAATGGTGGATACTTCGCACCCTTCCCTTCAACACCTACCATCCCAGTGAAAGCATCACCGTAATCGATGGCTTTTTCTACATTGTGCACATTGGCAATGAAGGGGCGGCATGGGGTATCCTTTCCGGCTATAGCGGATGGCTGGCGCTGTTTGCGGTGGTTGCGCTGATCGCCATTTACTGCCTGCGGCATTCGCTGGAATTGAAACGACCCGCGCATCAAATTGCCTTTGGACTTCTGATCGGTGGCGTGCTTGGCAATCTCATTGACCGCGTCGCGCATGGCCATGTGATCGATTTCCTCGACTTCCACCTGCCTTTTAGTATCCCCTGGGTTCTGGAGAATGGACGCTATCCTTCTTTCAACATTGCCGATAGCGGCATTGTCATTGGCGTATTCACTTATTTAATACTGAGTTTTCGTGAACCTACGAACACATCCCATCCCGACACACCTCCGTCAACGGACAAGCGGTAGTTCACTCCAGCGGGTGGTGTAGGCCTGGGTACGAAAATTACGTCGCATCTGCCAGCGTCGGTCAATGCCCTGCGCCGCTGAAAACACACTGCCGCTGCCATAGCTTTTATTGAGTCCATCCAGAGTCTGCATCAATACCCGTTGGCGCTCACCATCTCCCTTGGTCAGCCAATCCGTTTGCTCGCAGCGGCTACTGCTAATATCGGCCAGCATGACCCCGGCTTTATTGTAACGAAAGTGGGGACGGTAGCAGCATTCCAGACAATGCCGCGCCACTCGCAACATGCGCATACTATCGTCCGTCGCTACTGGCAGTCTCATGCCAAACCTACCACTGTATTGCGCTTGATTTTCAGCAAATCGGTTGGTGTTGATAAAAACCGCCAGATAAGCGGCGAGCGATCCCTGCGCCCGCAACTTCTCCATTGCCCGCGTCGTGTGCGAGGCAATTGCCTCGCTCAGCTCGTTCAGCGTTTCAACTGGTTGACCAAAGGAACGCGAGGCGACGATACCTTTCTTCGCCTCCACCGCCTCCAAATCGAGACAGGAAAATCCGCTCAACTCATAAATAATACGCTCCACCACCACCCCAAACCGTTGACGTATCCGTGCTGGCTGGGCATTGCGTAAATCGAGTGCGCTGCGAATCCCCATCCGCTCCAAAGTCGCCTGCAAGCGACGTCCAATCCCCCAGAGATCCCCTACCGCACACGCCGACAACAGCGACTCGGGATCCTCCACCGTTGCCCAATCCATGAACCCATTGGTCTTGTCCAGCGGCTGCTTTTTGACCCATCGGTTCATCTGCTTGGCCAGTGTTTTGCTGGGACCAATCCCCACCGATACGGGTATCCCCGTCATCCGCCTCACCGCGCGGACCATTGCGCTGGCACGCGTATTGATTTCCGCAGTCGACAATCCCGACCAATCCAACCAACACTCGTCAATTGAGTATACCTCTATCGTCGGCGCATAGTCAGCCAACACCCGCATCACCCGCGCTGACATGTCACCGTAAAGGGTATAATTACTCGAAACCACAATCGCTCCCGCCTGCGCCAACTGTCCGCGCACGGTGTGATATGGCGCCCCCATCGCCACCCCCATGTCTTTTACCTCCTGCGAGCGGGCAATCACACAGCCATCATTATTGCTCAAAACCGCAACCGGACATCCCTCCCAGTCTGGACGAAAGACGCGTTCGCAGGAGACGTAGAAGTTGTTACAATCGACTAGGGCAAAACGCCGCTGGTTGTCAGTATTTGCGCACAACACCGCTGACAACCCCCCAAATTTGCGCATCCATATCCCCTTCCAACCGCAACGGACGGTAGCCGGGATGTTCCGCCTGCAATTCCACCCCATCGCGCAACCGGCGCAAACGCTTGACCGTCAACTCGCCATTGACCACCGCAATCACAATCGCGCCATCCACAGGATCACGCGAACGGTCCACCACCAAAATATCGTTGGCAAAAATCCCCGCTCCCGTCATCGAATCACCACTCACACGCACATAAAAAGTCGCCGCCGGATGCGCTATTAAATATTGATGCAGATCCAAGGCCGTATCCACGTAGTCATCCGCAGGCGACGGAAAACCCGCCGCTACCGCTTCACCCGCGAGCGGACGTTGCAGACTAACAAAAGATTCCCCAGCCCTTGCCAATAAACACACGCCATCACGAAGGGCGATTCTACGGCTTGCATGACGCTTTTTAATAATAATGCTCATTTGTTCACTATTTATATTTGTCTGATGGATGTCAAGTTCATCGACGAGTAAGTAGAGTCGAGGGGTGGTTTGCGGTCATCGGCAGTTGATGTTCGCCCTGCGGGAGAACGGACCGCAGATTACGCAGAGGTTTATTCATACCTGAAAGCATTTCAGCCCCGACATAGGTATCACCACAAAAAATTGAATTTAATGTCGCAAGTAAAGCATGGGTTCATGATGCTCTCTGTCTATTATGATGGATCTTAGCAGCGTACGTCGAGCATACCGGTTTTATGCACCAGTGTATAACTACATTTTTGGTCGGATTGTCGATGAAGGCAGACGGGCAGCAGTGTCTGGACTGCGTCAGCAAGCAGGCGACCGCATCCTGGAGATCGGTGTTGGCACCGGCCTTTCCCTGCCACTCTACCAGTCGCATGTCGAAGTCACGGGAGTAGACGTGAGTACGGAAATGCTGCAAATCGCCCGCCGCCGTTTTCTAAATGCCAAATACCCGCAGGTAAAGGCTTTACTGGAAATGGATGCGCAGGAACTGGATTTTCCCGATAACTACTTCCACGGGACCGTTGCCATGTATGTGGCTTCCGTTGTGCCCGATCCTCAAAAAATGATGCAGGAGATCTTTCGCGTTAGCCAGCCGGGTGCCCCCGTGCTGGTGGTCAATCACTTTGCTTCCGAAAAAGGCTTGGCACGCAGTATGGAGTCAAAACTGGCACATTTTTCCAAGCGACTGGGCTTTAGACCGGATTTTTCGCTCGATCACTTTGTGGAGCTGATCGGTTTTGAACCAGCGGCAGTCAAGGCGGTTAATATCGGCGGCTACTGGAAACTCCTCGAATTTCACACTCCGCATAAGAAGCCCGCGGAAGCAGAGTCTTGCTGCGCCAATGGATGTAGCAACGGCAATTTATGATTTATTTTTTATTTAATTGGTTGTTGACTCGATAACTACACTTATCATTAATGCGATAATTTATGACACAAGAGGCCGACAATATTTATCCGGAATTTGCCCGGATGCAAAACCGCGCCGTCAAGCAGACGCAGCTGCGTCAGACCGCGCGGCTGTTCTGGCTATATGGTTTGTCGGGTTCCGGGAAGAGCACGCTCGCCAATGCCTTGGAACGCGCACTGACGGCCGAGGGCTATGTTATCAAACTGCTGGATGGCGATAATGTGCGCAGCGGAATCAACCGCGATCTCGGATTTTCCGATGCTGATCGAACGGAAAACATTCGCCGAATCGCTGAGGTGAGCAAACTGTTTCTGGATGCAGGGATTATCGTTATAGCTTCATTTATCACGCCTTTGCGCTCACTGAGAGAATCAGTTGTCGCAATCAACGGCGCAGATGATACGCGTCTTATCTATACCGAATGCGACTTTGAAACTTGCGCAAAACGCGATGTCAAAGGCCTCTATGCCAAAGCAGCCGCAGGTGGCCTAAAACAGTTTACCGGCAAAGATTCCGCTTTTGAAACACCTGCCGACGATAGCTCCGACTGGCGGGTACGCACCGACAAACGGGGTGTCTTGGCCAGCGTTGCCGAGCTGCTTGAGAAAATCCGTCCCCTGCTGAAGCATCCCATCGGCACCCCACGCAATCCACTGCCATAAGAAAATTATCAGAAGCCAGGAGTCAGTAGTCAGAATAAAAAATCGAAATCCAAATCGCTATCGAAAATCCAACTCAAACTTCCAACTCTCAACTCGAACTTGTAACTCATCACTCATCCCTCATCAATCATCATTCATCAAACGGCGAAGCCGTTTCTCCCATGAGTCATTCCTATTCCATCTCTCACCTTGGCCAACTCGAATCCGAGGCGATTTTTATCCTGCGCGAGACCGCCGCACAATTTGAGCGTCCGGTGCTGCTGTTTTCCGGCGGCAAGGATTCCATCGTCATGGCGCACCTGGCGCGCAAGGCCTTCTGGCCCGCCAAGCTACCCTTCCCGCTTATGCACGTCGACACCGGTCACAACTTCGAGGAGACCATCGCCTACCGCGATCAATTCGTCAAAGACTACGCTGCGCAGCTCATCGTAGCATCGGTTCAGGAAGCCATCGACAATGGTCGTGTGGTTGAGGAAAAGGGCTACAATGCCAGCCGCAATGCGCTACAAACCGTTGCCCTGCTCGATGCACTGGAGGCTGGCAACTACGATGCCGCCCTCGGAGGTGGCCGCCGCGACGAGGAAAAAGCCCGCGCCAAAGAGCGCTTTTTTTCCCACCGCGATGAATTCGGTCAGTGGGATCCGAAAAATCAACGTCCGGAGCTGTGGAATATATTTAACGGACGTAAGCAACATGGCGAGCACTTCCGCGTGTTTCCCCTAAGCAATTGGACGGAGATGGACATTTGGCAGTATATTAAGGCCGAAAAAATCGATTTGCCTTCTCTCTACTTCTCACATGAACGCGAGGTGGTTAAACGCGATGGCGCCTACCTTGCAGTCACCAATTTCATACAGTTGCGACCGGAGGAAAAAGTGGAGCACCAGCGCATACGCTTCCGCACCATTGGCGATGCCACCTGCACGGGTTGCACTTTCTCGGTAGCTGCCACCCTCGACGACATCATCGAGGAAGTGGCCGCCGCCCGCCAAACCGAACGCGGCACCCGCGCGGATGACAAGCGCTCGGAAACTGCCATGGAAGACCGTAAGAAAACCGGTTATTTCTAAGCACCCCGCGGCATTCCTCATTCATTCTCTCCCAGCCATTTTTAATAGCCACTTTTAAATTTAATGAGCAATCAATATCTCGATATGGACATGCTGCGCTTCACTACCGCCGGTAGTGTTGACGATGGCAAAAGCACACTGATTGGACGCCTTTTATACGATAGCAAGGCGATCTTTGAGGATCAACTCGATGCCGTTCAGCGCAGCAGCGTGCAACGCGGCGACGAGCACATCAATCTGGCTTTGCTGACCGATGGCCTGCGCGCCGAGCGCGAACAGGGCATTACCATCGATGTTGCCTACCGCTACTTTGCCACACCCAAGCGCAAGTTTATCATCGCTGACACGCCGGGTCACACCCAATACACCCGCAATATGGTGACCGGTGCCTCGACCGCAAACCTGGCCATTATTCTGGTTGATGCACGCAAGGGCGTTATCGAGCAGACTTGCCGCCACTCCTTCATCGCCAACTTGCTCAATATCCGCCATCTAGTGGTATGCGTCAACAAGATGGACTTGGTTGATTATGACGAATCCGTCTTCAACGGCATCGTCACCGACTTCAAGCAGTTTGCCTCGCGTCTGGACAACGTGGTCGATGTCACCTTCATCCCCGTCAGCGCTTTGAATGGTGACAATATCGTCGACAAGTCGGAAAATATGTCGTGGTATAAAGGTGTCTCCCTACTCTACCATTTGGAAACTGTTTACATCGGCGGCGACCACAATCATGTCGACGCCCGCTTCCCCGTCCAATGGGTCGTTAGGCCACATTCCAATGAATGGCACGATTACCGCGGCTACGCGGGTCGGGTCGCCAGCGGCGTCTTCAAGCCCGGTGACGAAATCGTCGTGCTCCCTTCCGGCTTTCGCTCACGCATCAAGGGCATCCATTCAATGAACGGCGAAATCAAGGAAGCCTTTAATCCCCTTTCCGTATCAATTACTCTGGATGATGAGATCGACATCTCACGCGGGGATATGATCGTAAAACCCAACAATGCACCTGAACCTCGTCAGGACGTGGAGGCAATGATTTGCTGGTTCTCGGATAAGCGCACGCTGCGCGCTGGTGGCAAGTTCTACTTGCGCCACACCACCCGCGAGGCCCGTGCGGTCGTTCGCGAAGTGCGCTATAAAGTCGACATCAACACCCTGCACAAGGTCGAAAACGATCCGGAGTTTCGTCTCAACGACATCGGTCGCATCTCCCTGCGCGTCTCCGCTCCGCTGGTAGCCGATAGCTACAATCGCAATCGCACCACTGGCAGCTTCATTCTTATCGACGAACAAACCAATGAAACGGTCGCGGCGGGGATGATTGTTTAGGCAAAACAAAAGCCCTTGACCGAATACGACCAAGGGCTTGGTTAACATGACAGGTAATGTAGTATGGTTCCTAGCCTCTATTTTTTGACTGGGCAGGTGCCATTTTCCGAACAAGGTCCACTGCCGTCACGCAGTCCACCACCATGGCGCTTGCCAGAACCATCTTGAGGGCCCTTGCGTTGACCATTCAATTGACGCTCTCCCTTACGCTGGCCCTGGCCACTGCCATCCCTGAGTTGTGCTCCGGAATTGTCACAGGTGACCGACTGAAAGGACTGTCCCTTCGTTTGTGCCTGAGCCCGCTCGCCGCTTTGTGCCTGTAATGAAAAAGCAGCGACAACGGTAACGCCAGCAATTAGTATGTATTGGATTGTATTCATATGATTCCTTTTTTTGTGATTTTCAGTTGGTTGATTACCACAGTGATAATCTACCAATTACCCTATAATACACTAACATGATGAACCTAAGATGGGTTGAAAAATGAATTTTTTGTCATATTCATCCAGCGCATTGATTGCTTTTTTCAAGTCTGAATTCAAACCGCACCCAACCATTTCCAGCTTCGCAGAGGTAGACATCGCCCCTCAATGAGCGGGCCAACTCGCGGGCGATTGCAAGGCCCAAACCACTTCCGGTATCATCGGATTCAACCGTGGCATGACGATTGGAGCCGCGATAAAAACGCTCAAACAAAAGTATCTGCTCAGCCTCAGGTATCGGCGCGGCTTTATTGGCAATGCTCAGAAAAATGCTGCCATCTGTCTCAGTTAGGTGGACCCTTATGTTAAGAGGTCGCTCCCCGTAGCAAACAGCATTTGCCAATAGGTTAAAAATGATTGTGCGCATCAACACTGGATCGGAATCAATTTGCATCGACTCCGGCATCTCCACGGAAAATTTTGCCTCCGTCTGGGCATCCGCTATGAGCACTTCAGCATCTTCACACAATTCGCGGCATAGTTCAACCAGATCAAAGGATTCGATCCGCTTGAGCAATTGTCCCGCATCCACCTTGGCCAGCAATAACAAACCTTTGGATACACGCTTTAAGCGAGACAGATGCTCCAGCATTTCCGCACAAAAAACCGCCTCCGCACTTTTTCCCGGAATCAATTCTAAATGCGCATACAAACTGTTCTGCATCAGCGTCAAGGGAGTTTTCAATTCATGTGAGGCATCCGCACTGAAACGTAATGCCTGACGATAGCTACCTTCCAAACGATCCAGCATCTGATTCAAAAGCACTATGATACGATCAATTTCAGGTGCTTTTTCAGCAGGAATAATGCGTTCAGAGAATGAACCCTGCACAATTTTTTCAGCTGCTTGAGCAATGTTGCGCAAGGGGCGCAGTGCCCTGGCAGCGATTAACCAAGAACCCACCAGCAAAATTAACATTGCGAAGGTGAAAAACGTTAGCAGACGATTCAATAAAGCCCGCATATCCGCATCCAATGTAGCAAGTGAAGTCAAAATGCGATATTCTCCCTCACTCGTTAGCAGCCGGCCCAGTCGCCAGCGATGCAAATCGCCAGCAAAACTTTCAAAAAACCACTTTCCCTCAGTCGTGAATGCACGCCCATGTCCACTGCTTGGACCACGTCCCCGCTGACTTTCTGAAGACGAAATCGACTCCGCACGCATCAACCCAACAATAGGTTCAGGAAGCGAGGGTATATTATCCGGCCAATCTGGTGATTGAAAAATTAACTCTCCAGCAGGATTGAGGATTTGCAGGTGAACGGCCATGCTACCGAATATCCACTCCCGCGATTGCTCAAGGCGCAATACACCACCGCGTCCGGACGGGTTTGCCGGAAGGGAATTGGCAAAGGCTTTAATCTGTGTGTTCAAAAGCTCATCTTTTTGTTGCCTCACCAAAAAGTAAGCAGCCCACAAAAAAGCCAGCAACACGCCGCCTACGAGCAGCAAGGTCCACACCGCAAGGGCAAATCGGAAGGACGCTTTAAAGGCGTTTTTCATTTTTACACATCCTATACCCAACTCCCCGTATCGTCTCAATTAATGAGGCTTTCCCGGAAATATCAATCTTGGACCGTATACGGCGAATATAGACATCGACCAGATTCGTGGCAGGGTCAAAGTCATACTCCCAAACTCTTTCATAGAGCTGAGTGCGGGAAAAAACCCTGCCGGGTGATCGAGCTAATAACTCCAACAAATTAAACTCGCGGGCCGTTAGCTCAAGTTTTACTTCGCCGCTACTGACTTCACGGGTAAGCAAATTCAGAGATAAGTTGCCAACCCGGATCAAGCTGGCAGGCCGACCTTCACGCCGGCGCGTGATCGCATGTAAACGGGCAACCAGCTCTTCCATGTAAAAAGGCTTCGGCAAGTAGTCGTCTGCTCCCATGTTTAATCCTTCAAGCCTCTCATCAAGCCCACTTCTTGCCGTTAAGAGCAAAACCGGAACATCCATTCCAGATTCGCGTATCGCACGAAGTATGCTTAAGCCATCCCTACCGGGTAACATTATATCCAATACAATGGCATCAAAGGGTTCAGTGAGGATGCGATCCAAGGATTCATCTCCCCGACTACACTGTTCAATCGCAAAGCCCGCTTCACGCAACCCCTTGGCGATAAAAGCAGCTATCTTACGCTCATCTTCAACAACCAAAACGCGCATCCCAAACATATCAAAGGAAGTCCAGGCGATGTCAATTTGAAAGACCGGGCGACAAGTTGCCTTGAAATACCTTTACATACTGTTGCATCAGGATAATAATCTATCACAAGTGAGTCCATTTCTCAGATCATTGCTCCCATATGCAGTTTGCGTTCTTATAGCATTCCTGCTGATAGCTGCGGTCTACACTTGGAATGATCGCAAAATGCGGAGCGAGATCTTTTCGCAATTCCAAGAGATGGCACAAGCACTCCCGCTCGAATCGATTTCGCTACTGAAAGAAGCACCGGATGCATTGCCCTACCCGGCACTCACTGATCTCAAAAGGCACATGCATCAGATTCTCCTGGAGCAACGATTCCGATACATCTATTTATTCGGTATCCATCCCTCCTCTGAGGATCCCACGCAAAATGAATTGATTTTCCTACTGGAAGTGCAGGATGAGGTCGCGGATGAAGAACCTACGCTTCAATGGGGAACTGTATATGATGAAGCCAGCGACAGGCTAATAGCTTTATTCAGCGACGGCAGACCCTTCGTTGAAGGACCCTTCGCCGACCAATGGGGCGTATGGGTCTCGCCACTTCTACCACTCGTTGATCCCGAGACAAACACGGTGATGGCCGTGCTGGGTGGCGACATACCGTCCGCAACATGGTATTGGCAAGTAGTCGCCCGCTCCACCATACCCACAACCACCATTGCACTGGGGGTTCTCATAACCATGGGCATCATCCATGTAAAAAAGGATAGGCGAAAACCCATCACAACAAGTATCTTCAATCTCTTGATGCCGCCTATTACCCTAATCATTCTGCTTCTGGCATCATTGTTTTTCATCGCCACGATCCATCTATATCGCAACAACGTACGCGAGGATGTGTCACGCAAGGACAGGGATCTGTACAAAGATTTTCGCAACTCCCTGAATCTTCACCACAAGGGCTTGGAAAAGGCCTTGATCCTGCTCGCAAACGAACCGGACCTCGAACAGCTTTTGCATAGAAATTCAACTGCGGACATCCAAGAGCGTTGGCAAAACATCTTCGAACAATTGACTGAAATTGGTATCTCACACCTATATCTAACCGATTTTGGACGTAACGTGATCCACCGCTTCCATGCTCCGGAAATCATTGGTAACGAACGCAACGAAGCCCTTTTCCGATCAGCCTCTATAGCAAATAAGGTCGTTTCAGGATTGGAAGTGGGTCGTAATGGCACCGTCGTTTTGCGCGCTGTCAAAGCCATTCGCTATCCTGCCGAAGGTTCCATTTTGGGGTTTATAGAAATCGGTAAACCGCTTGCGTTCATCCTGCAGACACATGCCCACGATCCAAAAGCATTTCATAATATCCTGTTGCACAAAAAAACCATCCAGCGTGAGCAATGGGAAGCTGCAGTCGCCAACGAAACCGGCTCTCATTGGCAATGGGATAGCCTGCCCAACAGCGTGTTGGTGCACTCACCACTGAATGATATCCCAGCCGTTTTTCGCGATCTCCTCGACCCCCATCCCGAGGAGGGATATAACCACGGCCAGCACGTCGATATCATTCATGATAATCGCAAATGGCGCTTCACCAGCCGGTCCTTGTTTGATGCAGGCAATAATGATATTGGCGGTATCGTCACAATCATGGATGTGACTGATTTGGGTAAAAACTTCCTCACCGTTGTCATCGTAATAACCGGATTGGCCAGCATTTTGATACTGGGCATGCTGTTGCTGACCGGTATGTTATTGCATAAGACAGATATGGGAATCAGACGCCAGAACCAGCGCATCCGCCAATCCGAAAAGCAATTGCTAAAGAATAATCAGCAACTCGAAACTGCCCTCAATCAAGCCACCCAACTGGCAGTTGAAGCCGAGTCGGCCAATGCTGCCAAAAGTGAATTCCTCGCCAACCTCAGCCATGAGCTCCTTACGCCAATGAATGGGATCATGGGGATGACAGAAATCCTTGCCGAAGAATCCCTGCCAGCCGAACAGGCAAAATGCTTGCAGCATCTTCGCGAGAGCAGTAAACGCATGATGAACCTGATCGATCAATTGCTTGCCATTAGCGATGCGGACACAGCGGAAATTGTCGTCAGAAAATCCCCTCTTAACCTGCGAAAATGGATCGAACAGCTCCTAAAGTCGATGCATGAATTAATGCTTGAAAAGGACCTAAACTACCAGTTCAAATGGGATCCCTCTTTACCAGCCACGGTGACCACGGATCGCAATCAACTGAGTCGCTGCCTCCACAACCTGATGGATAATGCCATCAAATTCAGTGATGCGGGAACCATTATCGTTCAGGCAAGTAAACAGCCATCGACTCCAAACGGCCAATCTTCCGTGCGCATCACGGTGTATGACGAAGGTCCCGGTTTGCCGAATGTCGATAGCGTCGATCTCTTCAGTCTTTTCTGGCAAGCAGACAGCTCCATTACCCGTCCCCATCAGGGATTGGGTATTGGACTACCCGTTGCTAAAAACTTAATCGAACACCTTGGCGGGACCATCGGCTTCGAAAACCGCCCCGAAAAAGGTAGCGCGTTTTGGCTTGAGCTACCACTGGAAGAGGACAAAACACAGCCCAAGCCAGCGACCGAAGCCAATAATACATCGAGGGCGGCATGAACGACCTTCCGGCAAAGCCCACCACTTGTCTGAATTGAAGGAATGTTTCGGAGAATGGTTGCCAATCCCATAAATCCGTTAATCAAAAAGCCATTGATTGCGGGCGCCAATAACGCTACTTTCACAACTTCAGGCGTTTTTTGGAATATCAATCATTGACCTTTGCCGCTAACAAGCTTTTGCATCTAAGGTTTAAAATGCAGTCATGATCGATATTAAACGCCTTCGCGATGACCCTGAGGCGGTGCGCTCCGCACTTGCCCGTAAAAAGTTTTCTTTTGATTTGGATACTGTGTTGGAGCTCGATGCCCAACGCCGCACCGCTATCGTTGCCGCAGAGCAGGCAAAGTCCGAGCAAAATGCTGCCAACAAGACTATGGCCAGCCTGGCTAAGGGCTCGCCGGAGTTCCTGGAAAAAGTCACCGAAATGAAAACGTTATCCGCACGCGCCAAAGAGCTGGAGAATAGCTGTCGCGATGCCGAAGAAGCCTTCCAAAAGGCTTTTCTGAGCCTGCCCAACCTGCCCGATCCGAGCGTGCCGGATGGCCGTGAGGAGTGCGATAACGTAGTCGTCTCAGAGTGGGGCAAGTGCCTGCCAGCCGCTCCCTATCGGGTGCCGCACTGGGACATTCCATGGTTTGCCAAAGCCATCGACTTCGGACGCGGAGTCAAGGCGACCGGAGCAGGGTTCCCCTTCTACGTCGGAGATATGGCCCGCTTGGTGAGGGCACTCATTCATCTGTTCCTGGAAACCGCCCGCCGCAATGGCTACGAGGAAGTGCTGCCGCCCATATTGGTCAATGAAGCCAGCGCCACTGCCACCGGTCAGTTGCCCGACAAGGAGGGTCAAATGTATGCCGATACCAACGAGGGTCTTTATCTGATCCCAACCGCCGAGGTGCCGGTTACCAATTTTTATCGCGACGAAATTCTCCCCGCCGATGCGCTGCCAATTTGCCGCTGCGCCTATACGCCCTGCTTTCGTCGCGAGGCGGGTAGCTGGGGTAGTCATGTCCGCGGTCTCAACCGCTTGCACCAATTTGATAAAGTGGAGCTGGTTAAGTGGACCGATGAAACGAGTAGCTTCGATGAACTGGAGCGCTTGCGTAATGACGTGGAGGGTATCCTGCAGGCGCTCGATCTGCCTTACCGCGTGCTGCTGATGTGCGCGGGAGATATTGGCTTCCCCCATGCCAAACAATATGATTTGGAAGTGCATGCCGCTGGCCAGGACCGCTGGCTGGAAGTCTCCAGTTGCAGCAATTTCACCGACTTCCAGGCGCGTCGCGCTGGCATTCGCTATCGCGATAAAGACGGCAAGCCGCGTGTCGTGCATACTTTGAACGGTTCCGGGCTTGCCATCCCACGAGTTTTAGCGGCACTCTTGGAAAACAATCTGCAACCGGACAACAGCGTTCGCTTGCCGAAGGTTTTACAGGATTTTATGGGCCAGGATTCGATTCAATTTTAATCCTACCCGCTCTCAACGCATTAGACCCATTTAATAATACTAACCAGGAAACACCATGATCATTGAACCCAGAATCCGCGGCTTTGTTTGCATCACTGCTCACCCGGACGGTTGCGCGGCCAAGGTTGCCTCCGAAATCGACTACGTGCGCAGTAATAACATGGGCGCCGATGGTCCGCGCAAAGTCCTTGTGATCGGTGCTTCCACCGGCTATGGCCTATCCTCCCGAATCACCGCCGCATTTGGCTATGGCGCGGCGACATTGGGCATCTTCTTTGAACGTCCTTCAGTAAAGGGCAAGCCCGCCTCCCCCGGCTGGTATAACAGCGTTGCTTTCGAAAAAGAGGCCCATAAGGCGGGACTTTACGCAAAAAGCATCAATGGCGACGCCTTTTCAGATACGATTAAAGATGAGGCCATAAAGTATATCCGCGAGGATCTGGGTGAGGTGGATTTGGTGATTTACAGTCTCGCTTCGCCGCGCCGCACCGATCCGCGTAATGGTGAAACATACCGCTCAGTGCTCAAACCCATCGGCAAATCCTATACCAATAGCAATCTTGATACCGATAAGGGTGTAGTAGAACCCGTTGAAATCGAGGCCGCAAGCGATGAGGAAGTCACGTCCACCATTAAAGTCATGGGCGGTGAGGATTGGGAATGGTGGATGGATGCGCTCGCACAAGCAGGCGTACTCGCCCAAAATGCACAAACAGTCGCTTACTCCTATATTGGACCCAAGCTGACTTGGCCGATTTATACCAATGGGACCATCGGTAACGCTAAATTGGACTTGGAGCGCGCGGCCCGCGCCATCAAGGACAAACACGCAACCCCGGCTTTTGTTTCCATCAACAAAGCACTGGTCACCCAAGCTAGCTCCGCCATACCGGTTGTGCCGCTCTACATTTCCATGCTTTTTAAGCTAATGAAAGCCAAGGGCAACCATGAGGGCTGTATTGAGCAGATCGTACGCTTGTTCAATGATCACCTTTACTCTTCAAATGGGCCTTCTCTGGATGACGCTGGACGTATACGCGTGGATGACTGGGAAATGGATCCTGCTATTCAAGCTGATATCGAAAAGCTTTGGCCACAGGTCAATACCGACAACCTTTACCAGTTGACCGATTATGAGGGATACCAAAAGGATTTCCTCGCCCTTTTCGGTTTCGGCTTGCCAGGTGTGGACTACTCCGCGGATGTTGAGCCGGATAGACCCATACCGAGTATCCCAGAGGAACTTTCGTAAAGCTCAAACGGCAAAATGACTGCTCGGCGCGTAAAGAATCATCGATCCGGTTATTTAAAATGTGCGCAAGCAATTGAGTCGCGCTTAAGTGAGCATGGCATCGTCTTGACGATGGGAGGCGAGCCGACTTTTATCCCGCGCCAACCCGTAGGCCGCGAGTGGAGTGTCGATGCCCTAGGACCGCAAAAGCTGGGTTATGCCAGGCGCATGGCGGCAGCGATGATTGCAGGCCCCTACCCAGGAGCTTTGGCAATGCAAGTCTTCGGCAAATGGTATCCGGGAGAGGCCTTGCCTCGCTGGAACTTTTTATTGCTGGACACTAACGATGACAAGCCACTTTGGCCAGCGACTCATTGCCTCCACCTCGACGATACCATCCCCGCCAAGAGTCGACGTCAAGCGCTCAAATTAACTGCCAGCACGATTGCCAAGGCGCTCGACTTGAAGGCATTTCTCCAGCCAGCTTACGAGCAGGGTAAGGATGCCAGCAATAATCCCAGCGCCTGGGTGCTCCCTCTGACCGTGGAGTCCAACCAGTGGGTGTCTGAACAATGGCATTTCCCAGAATCCAAACGTATCGAGTTGCTCATGGGAGATAGCCCCGCCGGATTGCGCATCCCCTTTTTTAAATTACCGGATTCCTCCCTTAAGCGTGCCCTCACCATCGAAGAAATGGATGGCACACTGGCGGTCTTTATCCCGCCTTTGGAATGGACCGATTTTCGCCGCCTTTTAGAGATACTCTCTCGCGTTGCAGAAGAATCAGGGGGGCGCAATTGGGTCTTTTGCGGTTACGGCCCCTCCGAAGCGGGTGATGCCCTAACCGTCTACGGCTTGGCCGCCGATCCGGGCGTCCTCGAAGTCAATTTACCTCCGGCCCATAACTGGCAGGGCTACGCAGAAATGCTGCATACCGTCCACCAAGCGGCAGAAAAGGCCGGTCTCGTCACCGTCAAATGCCATCTCAATGGTGCAGTTCGCGGAACGGGTGGCGGATCCCATCTGGCCTTTGGTGGACCTTCGACCAATCCTAACCCCTTTCTGCTCAATCCTCAGTGGATCAGCTCGATCTTGCGCTACTGGCAACACCACCCCGCACTATCCTACGCTTTTACCGGACAATACGTCGGTCCCGGCTCACAGGCCCCGCGCGTGGACGAAGGTCCAGTGCACGGTCTCTATGAGCTGGAGGTTGCTTGCGAGGGATTGGAAAGACTTCCATCGCCAGCTGATGGGGCCTTGGTCGATCAATTCCTGCGCAATTTATTGACCGACTCCTCGGGCAATACCCATCGCGCAGAGTTGTGCTTCGACAAATTCGCTAATCCGCTAACGAACAATGGCATGCTGGGTATTATTGAATTGCGCGCTTTCGAAACCCAGCCGGAGTGTGAATGGATGGCGGCGATTGCTTTATTTATTCGCGCTGTTTTAGTCCGTTTGCTGCTCCAGCCGTTTAAGGAACCATTGCGACGATGGGGACCGCTATTGCACGATCGCTATTTTCTGACTTCGCTGCTCTGGCATGACATCGAAGTGATGTTGACGGAAATCAATGCGCTCAATCTTAACTTCAACAACGCTTGGTTAAGGCCCGCATTCGATTTTCGCTTCCCAGAGGTAGGTAAAATTGAGATTGCCAATGGCACCATTCATGTTCGCCAAGCATTGGAGTCATGGCCATTGATGGCAGAAGAAAGCCGCGATACGGCGACCGTTCGGGTGGTTGATAATTCAACGGATCGACTGGAACTCCAATGGGTCGGCGACGCCGAGTCGCCCCCCGGCACTTTACTTGTCAACGGCATTGCAATCGATTGGAAACATGTCAATGGCAAGGTGCTGCGTGGTTTGCGCTATAAGTGCGCCAGCGCCTATCCCGCCCTTCATCCGCATGTTCCTATTCAGTCACCATTGCGATTTGAGTGGATTCCCAGCAATCCGCAGCAACAATCGGTTGCGGCACTTTACCATTACTGGAATCCCAATGCTCCCACCTATGATAATCCGCCCGCATCAATTAAGCAGGCACATCAGCGATCACAACAACGTTGGCAGGCCATCTCCCCAGCCAGTAAAAGCCGCGCTGTGAACCTAACAGCCTGCGTGGCTCCAGAATTTGATTTCACCATTGATCTGCGCCGCGCAGCTAAAAGCTATTCGTAGCGAAGCGCGTCAATGGGATCCAGCCGGGCCGCCCGCAGCGCGGGATAAATGCCCGAAACCAAACCAACCAAAGTGCTGAACAAAAAACCGTAAAGCATCGGAACCACAGGCATGCCACTGATCGAACCCCCGTCAGGAATGATTTCACGCAGCCCTGCCAATAGGCCAACACTGAGAAACAAACCAATCAATCCCCCCAAAATACTGATTGCAACAGCTTCCGCCAGAAATTGTAGAAAAATGTCGTGACTGCGTGCACCAATTGCTTTGCGAACACCAATTTCCCTAATGCGCTCACTGACCGAAGCCAGCATAACATTCATGATGCCAATGCCACCAACCAACAGAGAGATAGCGGCAATACCACCCAGTGAGAAAGTAAATGACCGCTCCAATCGCTGCAGCTCAGCCATTGACTCCTCTTGCGTCTCAACAATAAAGTCGCGCACGCCACGATGGGTCAATAAAAGGGTATTTTCCACCTGACTGATGACATCGGGAATCACACTCGCAGAAGCCGCCATCACTGTCAGCCTATCCACTTGGTCATTCTCCCGAAAACGTTTGATGGCCGTTGTTGCCGGTATGTAATTCCAACGGTTCAAGCCACTCCCCCTCGGCACTCCGGCTACCGATGTTTGCAAGTCAGCAAACTCACCCACTATAGTATAGATCCCCTCACGGATACGGATCCTCTCCCCAATCACTGATCCACGATTTGGAAATAATTGCTCCCTTAACCAACTTCCAATGACAATTACCGGTTGTGAATGATCCACATCCAAGTCTGCAATAAAGCGACCATCCATCAATTCACGCTGGTCAAAAACAATATTATCCGGAATAACCCCAAGCAGCACCCCAAACGTCACCTGTCCATCAGCCTCAAAACGTTGCCAGCGTAAATTAACCTCGGCGCCCACATGCGAGGCGAGAAAAACATTTTGCGAAATTGCTTCGGCGTCACGGAGCGTTCGGCCAGGTGATAGTCCTGCCAAATGCTGCTGTGATTCAGGCAACTCCTGATCATTGATATCCAAACGCAAAACACCTCCGCGCCCCTCGAAACTCGCACGTAAATTGCCCACCATCCCTTGCACCACTCCAACCATTGCCACCAATGCAGCAACGCCAAGGATGATTCCACTCATCGATAAAAGCGATCGAACTTTGTTAGACCAGACTTCGCGCAGGCCATTGGCAATTCCCCCAACAATATCAGCCGCAACGTTCATGCTGCATCATCCTCCACGATACGACCATCCTGCATGCGGATTCTTCGATGAGCATAGGCTGCCACGGCATCATCATGCGTTACTACCACCAAAGTAATTCCCTCACCAACCAACTTAACAAACAAATCCATTATCTTCTCACGATTGCGACTATCCAAATTACCAGTCGGCTCATCCGCCAATATCAGCCGCGGAGAGTTGATCAGCGCCCTTGCAATCGCAACCCTCTGTCGCTCACCTCCGGAAAGTTGATTGGGCGTGTGCTGCCACCGGTGCTGCAAGTCCACTCGCTCTAATGCAGCCATTCCCGCCGCTCGGCGATCAGCGCGCGACATGCCTGAGCGACCATAAAAAAGTGGCAGCAGAACGTTATCCATTACGCTAAGTCGTGGTAGTAAATTGAACGATTGAAAGACAAAGCCAATACGATTGGCCCTAAGATGCGCACGGGATCGTCGGCCGATTCCCGTCACGTCACTTCCCTCAAATTCCATCTTGCCCTCAGTCGGCGTGTCCATGAAGCCCAGGATGTGCATTAGGGTAGATTTGCCGGAACCGGAACTGCCTATCACTGCCAAGAATTGTCCATCAGGAATAGTCAAATCTAATCCATTTATCGCATGAACCCATTCGTTCCCAACGTAGTAGGAACGACGAATGTCGGATAGCTGGAAGACGGCACTGCTCATTTCAATCAACGACTATGGCCTGACCATCCGCTCTTCGGGTGGACGCCTAAGGGCCACCATCTCACCCGCCTGAAGTCCGCTAATCAGCTCAACATGCCGCAAGTCACTTATTCCCAGGTCAACATTTCGTCGCTCAAAGCCCCGATCCGTTTCGACAAACAAAAAAGGTCCTCGCTCATCGGTAAAAACCGCAGCCAGAGATACCGCCACAACCTGCTCCACACTGGCTATGGTTATTGAAACCGTTGCGCTGATCCCCGGACGTATGCGCTCATCCGCTTGATTCAATTGAATTTGAACGGGGAAAACGCGCGTGTTTCCCTCGCGCCGCGCAGTAGGTGCAATGATGCGAATTTTACCGGAAACTTGCAGGTCCGGATGCGCATCAAATGCGATTTCAACAGAATCGCCAACAGCTACTTTCCCCACATCCACTTCATTAATATTTGCCTCCATGTAAAGATTGGCCAAATCGGCAATCGTCATTAAATCCGTTCCATTGGAAACCGAGGTCGCACCAGCAATAACTTGCCCTTCAGTCACGTTCAACAGCGTAACAATTCCATTATGAGGCGCCAAAATTCGACTCTTAGCCAGGTCTTCGCGGGCATCCTCAACTCGTGTTTCAGCAATTTTAATGGATAAAGCCGCCAACTCATAATCCGTCTGCGCATCCAAAAAATCCTGCTCCCCAGCAAAATTCCTGTCAAATAACTCACTGATACGAACACGATTTCGCTTGGCCCTATCATAGCGAAGGCTGTCAGCCTCCAAACTGCGCTGCGCTTCCCGCAAACGCGTTTCCAAGCTCACGGTATCCAATAAAATCAAGGCTTGGCCACGCACTACACGATCCCCTTCAGCCACGAGCAACTCGGCAATCCGACCGGAAATCTCGGATTTAACAATGCTTTCAACCACTGGCTTCACTTCTCCAGTAGCAGATACTTGCTGCCGCAAATCACGAACTTGGGCCGATACAGTTCGTACCGTTGGCCGACCCTCTTCACGCAGTACTTCAACGTAGCGGAAAAGGCCATAGCCCCCCCCCAGCAATAAAGATCCAACCGCAAGAATAATTAATAAAGCCTTCATAAATATCAATTACTGGCAAGCGGCCCAACACGCAGAAAATCATCCTCCCATTGCAGACCATTACGCTCCAACAAAGACCCATCCAAACGTGCCAACCTAACCTCAGCCCGCAGAGTTTCAATAACAGCACCTAGATAGCGCAGTTTAGCCTGATCCAAATCACGCTGCGCTTCCAATACCACGCGATAGGCTACCGCACCACTGGCAAATCGCGCACGCGCCTGCTCAAAACTTTTTTCATTCAAATTAACGGCTGTCCTCGTCACTTCAATACGCTTCAATCCGCTGCTCAACTGACGCCACGTATCGCGGACCACTAATGTGCGTTCACGGCGCAAATCAGCGAGGATCCATTCTTCACGCTCCAAATTGCGACCCGCTTGCCTCTCGCGGGCCCGCGCTTCGCGAAATCCCCAAGGTAAGCTTACCTGAATACCTGCATTCAAATTATAGCCATCACCAGACCAAGCTCCGCGATAGCTGCTGGATCCGTTGTCGTCCCTACCGAGGTAACGCAAGCCAAATGTAAGATCAAGATCAGGACGCGTCTGATCCGCAGCCAGTAGCCGATTCAAACGCTGTATTTCTATCTGCCGCTCCTGCGCACGAGCACGCATATCAGCTTGACTCGCCCTCACGCCCACTACATCCATCGGAGCCGGTTCGGTATTGGGTTCCGGCAAGGTTGCAATACGTAAATTGTCCAACCACATTTCCTCATTAAAATCACTTCCCGCAACCCTGATCAAGCGATCCATTGCATCATCGATCTCAAGCTCTGCCAGAATCAACTCTTCCTCGCGCGAAACCACTTCGGCATCCGCCTGTAAAACCTCAAGTTGCGTTGCAAGCCCCAAATCCTGACGCACCTGATTTTCCTCCAAAATACTCTTGGCCAAAGCAAGACTGGATGCAAAAAAATCCCGTCGCGCACGTGCATATGCAAGATTCCAATAAGCAATTTCTGCCGTGCTAAGCACATCCAGAATGGCATCCATCAAACGATCCACAGCTTGCTCTCCACCTATCTTAGCCCGCGCTATTGGCGCCAGGTTAATCGTCTGCCAAGCACCTCGCAGCAGGGGTTGCCGCAAGCCAAAACCAACATCCGAGGAATAATCCGGATTGCGTGCCGCATTGTTATTCGATGTTACCCGGTTAATGGAACTATTGACTGATAATACCGTTCCCGTGGAAAAAAGCTTGTCGGCACCGACACCCAGTTGACGGCCATCGCTGCGGGGAATGGTTGCGGCGTCCAAGGTGCTGCCAGCTGCCGCCGCCTCCCGCTCAACATAATCATAACTAGCCTGCAATCGCGGATCAAACGCTCCTCGCTCAATCTCAATTGCATCCAATGCATTGCGCGGTTCTATGCGCTCAATCTGCAGGCCAATATTATTTTCCAACGCTTTTCTCAACAGGCTATCCAAGTCCAAAAAAACAGCTTTGGACTCCTGCTCTGAAAAAATCTCAGACTTGAGACTGGCAGCGCTAATGAAAAATAGCGACAGTAAACCAAAATAAAAATAAACTCGGCCAAAATTGGAACGGGGTAAATATCGCATCATCAAAATTAGGGTATGGCCAACCATTTGCGCTGATTGGAACGATTACTAAGTTCATTACTGCTTGCTTCCTGTAAATTCGCTTCAGCAGAATCCACTTCAACGGAGCGTTCACTGTCAGCAGAAGCTGCCTCAAAATCATCCCCCAGATCAACAACCTCGCTCTCACTCCAGAATGGCCACCACCAAGGGTTATTTGCCGAACGCTCATCACCCTGCACAAATGTATCTTCAGGAAACTCTTGTCGGCGTTCTCCGTTAAATGGCCAAAGGACTGAAAGCCACCCCCGCCGTTGCTCAGCCTGCACGGGTTGTGAATCGAAAACCGGATGCTCCATTTTGCGCTCGCGCTGAATAACTGACAACTTATCCAAATCTTCCGGAACAGCTTGAAAGACCCTCGAAGGAACAGCATCTACAGGACGTCCGGCCGCATACTCAAACAAAACAAAATTCGATCCTATTGGCGAAATCACCTGCCGAAAGCCATCCTCCCAATTCAAAAACAAATCCTGAGTCGAAAGCCGCCACTCCCCACGAGCAGTTGGGCGACGGGTAGAACGAATTCCCCCCATTCGCCCAAGCGATACCCGTTCCACCCCAAAATCACTCCTATAAACAAGCCAATTACCACGATAAAATCGCTGTGCTGCACGCTGATTCTCGAAACGAATACCCCACCCCACTGCATCTCGCTCCGAGTTAAAGTTTTCTAGCCAATCAGCGTCAACCGCGTCGCGACGAATACGTCGCGCGGGCATACCATCTAAACGATCTTTATCCAAAGACTCACCTGCCGTAAAATGAATCACTGAAAAAGTATCACCGGCCACCTGGAAAACGGTATAGGATGCATCTTCCCATGTAATGTGCAACTCGGTTCCCTGACGTGCCCATGCACCTAGTCTGCCACTCGAATCAACGTTACCCGAAGTGCGACTGGTGGCTGCGGAACGATCATTGCGAATCAAAATAAAGTAAGGATCCTCGCCATTGGGTTGAATGAGCCAATTACCAAAAAAGCCCGCATCCTCATTATCACGCTGAGTCTGATCACGCCTTGAGATTGGATCCACAGCCCAAGACCCCAAATGGTCAGTTGGTATGCGGACGGCAGGGACGGTAAACTGGAAACCTTCTGCTTCAGGTTCAATGTAGGACATCAGAAAATCACCATCCCGTCTTTCCAAAACGTGCATTCCGCGCTCCGGCCAGCGGACTTCCAATCGAACACCATCAAAAAGCCAACGTCCCTGCATGACCGAACTAGTAATGGCATGACCGGAAAACATTGAAGCACTTCCGCCCGCACGCAGAATTAAAAACTGCGGCCCGCTACGCGGTTCATTAAATTCCCAAGTTCCCAACCAGGAGACAACTTGTGCTCGAAGAGCCGCGTCAGATTCATCCGCGTTCAGTTGGGATGGACCCAAAAAAGCCCAAAAAACCAAAGTCGAAAAAGTAATAATGAAATATTTGAATACACGACGGCAGCGCATTATTGCAACCTACACGCCACCCCTTATCGCGCAAGATAATTTCCAAACTAACTACACCCCTAATATTAATCCAAATTTCCCCTTGACACCACTATTATAAACCTGGTATGTTATTATTTCTATGAAGCGAATATTTATACAGGGGGAGGCGTATTATCATTGTTATAGCATGACGGTGCATGAGCGGTTGTTGTTGGATGCGGAGGCCCGGTCGGTGTTGGTTAAGATCCTGCAT
>SKFT01000121.1 GCA_007117865.1 Puniceicoccaceae bacterium
ACGCTGGGTTGCGGAGTCGTTTCAACAAAGGGTTCCTGTCTGAATTGGCTGACGCTAAAGGCGCTTGCAGGGGCCAATGCCAGGACCGAGCGATTGGAGAGCCCCAGCAGCAGCGACTGCTCGTCCGCTGTGCGCCAAGCAGTATCAACCAGGGGAGCAATGTATAACAAAGGCGGGAGTGGTTGCCATTGCGGGGTAATTTGTTGCCATTCGCCACCACCTTCGTGACTCATCAGCAGGAAGGTGCCATTGGTCGTGGAGGCTTGCAGCAATGAGCCAGGAAGAAACCCAATGATTAGTAACCCAAGCACCATTTGTGCTAGCTGATGCGCCGTACTCATGAGTCGCTGACAACCAGATTAACGATGCGATTGGGAATGTGGATTTCGCGACGCAGGGTTTTTCCCTCGAGGTGAACCTGCACCTTGGGATCCGCCTTGGCGGCGGCGATCACGCTTTCTGCCGGAGCGTCTTTTGCGAAATAGCCCTCACCGCGCAGCCTGCCATTGACCTGGAAGATAATTTTTATCGAAGCCTCCTCCGCCAATGCCGGATCGTATTGCGGCCAGGGTGCTTCAGAAATAGAACCGCTGTGCTCCAACCGCGACCACAATTCCTCGGTAATATGCGGCGCCAGCGGCGCGAGCAGTTGCAGCAGATTTTCAACGGCAGCTATCGGTACTGGTGCCACTTTGGCGAGCTGATTCAGGCACACCATCATTTGTGCGATGGCGGTGTTGAAGCGCAGCGATTCGTAGTCCTCGGTGACTTTGCGAATTGTTTGGTGGAGGACGCGGGTTGAGTCGGTATCCAATTGGCCACTATAGTCCACTTGCACTGCGCCATTTTCACCAATTACCAAGCGCCAGAGCTTGCGCAGGAAACGGGCAATGCCCTCGATGCCCTTGGTATTCCATGGTTTCATGGCTTCCAGTGGTCCCAAAAACATCAAGTACATGCGCAGCGCATCGGCGCCGTATTGACTTATGATCGTATCGGGATTGACCACATTGCCGCGGCTTTTCGACATCTTCTCGCCGTCCTCTCCCAGAATAATACCTTGATGGAAAAGTTTGCGGAAAGGCTCGGGATCTTTGACCACCTCCAAATCGTAGAGTACGTGATGCCAGAAGCGCGCGTATAGCAAGTGCAGCACGGCGTGTTCCGCACCGCCGATGTAGAGATCGGGCATGCCCCAGTAAGCGGCCTTCGCGGGATCGACCAATTGTTCATTGTTGTGTGGATCGATATAGCGCAGGTAATACCAACAGGAGCCAGCCCACTGCGGCATGGTGTTGATTTCGCGGGTGGCGTTGAGCCAGTTTGGTTGTGGACGTGCTTCACCAGCGGGAACGGTTGCACCGCTTACTGGATCGAGCCAGATATTGAGCCAATCGCTCGCCTGTGACAATGGACTCTCCGCTTCCCCCGTGGGCGCAAAGGACTTCACCTCCGGCAAATCCAATGGCAACTCCGACTCCGGCAGGCCGACAGCGTATTGGACTTGGCCATTCAAATTTGCCGTTACCGGTGACTGCGGCAGCATTTGTGCCAGCGCCCCATCTGCATCGCGGATTGCCTGATAGTCAGCCTGACTGACCCAGACGATGGGAAATGGTTCGCCCCAAAAGCGCTGACGTGAAAATAGCCAGTCGCGCAATTTGTAGTTGATGGTAGCCTTGCCGCAGTTGTTGGCTGCCAGTTTTGCAAGAATAGCTTTCTTGGCATCTGCGGAGTGCATGCCGTCGAACTCAGCGGAGTTCATCATTTTGCCATCATCGCAGAAGGGCAGCACTCCATCGTTGCCTTCGATCACCTGCACAATATCCAGCCCAAAAGCCGTGGCAAATGCATGATCGCGCTCGTCATGGGCCGGCACCGCCATGATTGCACCAGTGCCATAGGTGAGCAATACGTAGTCGGCGACCCAGATGGGGATGCGTTGACCATTGACGGGATTGATGGCATAGGCACCGGTTGGTACCCCAGTCTTTTCCTTGGCGATCTCCGCTCGCTCCAAGTCGCTTTTGACAGCAGCCTGGCGCACGTAAGAGGCAACGACCTCGCGCTGCCCGGTTGTGGAAAGGGTGCTTACCAGCGGATGCTCCGGCGCAATGACCATGTAGGTGGCGCCAAAGAGAGTGTCCGGACGGGTCGTGAAAACCTTCAACTTGGCATCCTGTCCCTCAATTGCAAAATCAATCTCCGCGCCCTCGCTGCGGCCAATCCAATTTTGCTGCAAACGCTTGGTGGAATCGGGCCAGTCCAAATCCTTCAAGCCATCCAACAAGCGCTCGGCGTAGTCAGTTATGCGCAACACCCACTGGCGCAGGGCGCGACGCTCAACCGGATGACTGCCGCGTTCCGATTTGCCGTCGATAATTTCCTCATTTGCCAGCACGGTGCCCAGCGCCGGACACCACCACACGGGTTTCTCATCGACATAAGCCAAGCCCTTGCGGAAAAGCTGTAGGAAGATCCATTGCGTCCAACGGAAATAATGCGGGTCGGTGGTATTGATTTCGCGGTTCCAGTCGTAGGCAAAGCCGAGTGCGGAGAGCTGCTCCTTGAAACGGGCAATGTTGACGCCCGTAGTCTTGCGTGGATGCTGTCCAGTCTGGATGGCATATTGCTCCGTGGGCAGGCCAAAGGCATCCCAACCCATAGGATGCAGGACGTTGAAGCCCTGGGCCTTTTTAAAACGTTTGAGCGTGTCGCTGGCAGTGTAGCCCTCGGGATGACCGATGTGTAGCCCTGCGCCGGAGGGGTAGGGGAACATGTCCAGCACGTAGAACTTGGGTTTGCTGGACGCGTCCAACGCCGCAAATGTCTCGTGGTCAGCCCAGTAAGCCTGCCAGCGTGGTTCTATGGAGGAAAAATCGTAATCGCGTGAATCTGCCATGATAAACCGCTTCTACATACCAACCTGTCGTGCTTAGACAATCTAAAATGGTATTAATCCCCAATAATCACAGCGGTTCGGCGGAGACGATTTCTCGTGGCATTGGGATTGCGAACCGTCAAGGCCGCTAGTAAGCACAGTGGCGTGGCTGCGATGCATAGCCATATCGCCGGGTCAAAGCTTCCGCTGGTGGCTTTCGATAATCCAAATAGATACGGACCCAGGCCACTGGTTAGTATGGTTATCCCGCTGACATAACCATTAATGGAGCCCAGGTGCTTACGTCCAAAGAAGCGTGGCCAGGGGACATTGATCAAAATACCAAACGTTCCCCAACCAATGCCGCTGCCCAGAGTAAAGAGTAGTCTTCCGTAGTTTTCTCCAAAATATAACAGTCCCATTAGCGTGAGCGCTTGAGCGGCAACTAGTACCAACACCAGTAGACGCATTGGACAGCGACGGGAATACCAGCCGAAAAATAGGGTCGAGGCAATATTTACCATGGATATTGGCAAAAACAGCTTAAGTGCCGCATCGCGCAGGATATCACTTTCACCAGCCAGAGAGACGATGTGAAATGCAGAACCAGTGCCAATAATCGCATGAGTGGCAATCGCCAGATTGATAGCCCAAAATGCCGATGTGCGTAAGGCTTGCCGCGCAGTGAAGGAGAGATGTTCTGGAATATCGGTGTCGCGGCTATCCTTTGCATTTTTCGCTTTTTCTATGGTTACGCCACAGGCCTCAGGGCTGTCGCGAAAAAAGATCAGGGCAACCAGCGTCATGCCTATGGCAAATAGTAAACCGAGAACCATCCACGTGGCTTGTGTTCCAACCCGATTGGCGATAATATTGAGCAGTACCGGAGCGGATGAAAAACTTAGTGAAAGCACAATACCATTGATGATGGCCGCCAAATTGCGACGTTCTGCAAACCAACGGAAAATCATGGTCCGACAAACCGTCATTCCAAAGGCAACACCCATGACGCGCATTCCACCGAAGGCGATGAGCACCAAAAGAAAACCGCCCATGCCATTGACCGCCGAACCTCCAATTGCAGCGTGGACTGAGGGAATAAAGGCGGTTAAGATCAGCACCAAACCCAGGCCAAGGAAGGTGAAAGTTGCCACTCCGCGCACCCCGTAGTGATCAATAGCCCAACCCGCAAATGGAGCAGCGATACCTGCCATGAGTGTTCCTATGGTATAAGCTAGTGAAAAGGTGTCGCGGGATAAACGCAGATCCGATAGCATCGGATCGATGAATACACTGAGCCCGGGCGGGCTGCCCGGTACCGCTGCCATCATTCCCATGGTGCCGACAACCAAAACAACCCAGCCATAATAAAAAGGGAAGCGCTTCACGTTGAACGGCCACTGCTGGCTCTTTTTGGCTGCCGGGATCACCCCCATCAGCTTGTCATCAGATCAGACTTGAGCAATCGCAAAAATGAATGAATTCGGTTTCAGCTCGGCAAATCCTATCTCTGGTTGTTATTGCTGCTGCAAGCGCCAGTGAGCTGCTTGATATTCCAGGAAATCAGGATTGCCGAGCGCAATTGCTTTGTCAAAGTAAGAGCGGGATTTAGCCTGCCGACCTTGTGTCAAATGCCATTCGCCAAGCCAAAAAGCCAGTGCACACGCTGCCTTTCCTTTCCGTTCACCCGCAGGAGTTGCGACTGTGTTCAAGGCTTGGTCGGGATCCGTTTTGCCAGTCATTATATCGCGCATCAATGCGGGAACAGTATCGACTCCTGCAATGCCATCGAGACGGCTCAGATCCTCCTTCCCCGCTTTTTCTGCCGATGCTCGCAGTTGAATAAAGGTGGCAAGTAAGTTGCGTTCATCCGCTAGCGGATGAGCGCTTGTGTTCAAGCGCTCAAGTCGCAAGGAGGCGTTCTTCCAATCACTGGTAAGATAGTGCCCAAAGGCCGCAAGATAGTGGACAGTTGCATGCTTGGGTAAACCGTCGGAGGCGCTTGCGAGGTAGTGGCTTGCCGCTTCGATTTGTCCAGTTTCCAAACCATTGATGCCTGCCGCCAGAAATAGGGCGGCATCTTCTGCCCCAAGTTTAATCGCCTGCTCAAAATCTTTCCAAGCCATCACCAAATTGCCTTTGCGACGTTGTAAATGTCCACGCTTGGCATAAACATTGGGATCCTTGCTGCCAGCAGATATCGCAGCGGAATAGCTGTCCAATGCCAGCGTCGATAAGTTGGCGGCAAAGTAACTATCGGCAATCAGCTTAAGGTAATGGGGGTCGGCAAGGGTTTGTTGATCCAGTCCTCGTTCCAGCAAATGGATCGCCTTGGATGGCTGTTTGTTGCGCAAATAGTAGCGCGCCAATATGGTTCGCTCCAGCGCTTCGTGCGCCCTGAAACCCGCTGCCAGGGCATGGGCTATGGCCTCATCCACTTCAGCCGTCCTGCCCAATAGCTCTTGTGTGTAGCCCCGGTAGAACAACAGGGTAGGATATAGGGAGTCGTTGGCATTAGTCAGTTGCAGGGCAGACTCAAAACGTGAGCGCGCTTGACCTGCGCGATTGCGCCAAAGCGCGATACGGCCCTCAAGATATAACGCAATGGGTTGCAAGTCGGGTATGGTCTGCAAATTCGGCAGTAAGGCCTCCAACTGTGTCCTTTGGTTTTGTTCCAAATAAAGTGCCGCCAAAAGCATGAGCGCTTCGGGATCCTGGGGATTTTTTGCCAGCAGTGCTTCAAGGATGCGAATCGCCTGCGCCCGATTGCCCCATTCCGCAAGAAGTTTTGCGCGCATGATTTGTGCCTCCCAACCGAGTTCATCCGTTGGCGCAATGTTTGGGATTAACCCATCAAGCAATAGATCACCTGCTGCATTGTTGTTCGGATGCGGTTGTGGACTCAAACGAGCGGATTCGTCTGCCACCAACCAAGACCCGTAGCATGGCAACGTCATCAATAGCAGTGGAATTAACCAGCGGAACATAACGCTAAGAAGCCTAATTTCATGACCGGTTCCAGCTTATTTACCAAAATTTCTACAAATGATTGCTTTGTTTGAGGAATAATTCAAGGGGTGTTGACTGTAATCTAATCACAGATTTAACTTAGCTTTTTTGCTAAATGTCGTCTGTTGTTCCTATTTATTAACCAATCCTGCTTATTATGAAAAGTAAAATGAAAAAAATCCTCACCTTGAGCGCTTTTATAGCTGCTCCACTTGCATTGTCCGCTGACGTGACTCCGGCGACCGACTTTACCTTGAAGGACATCGAAGGTAATACCCATTCATTGTCCGATTTTGCCGGACAAGTCGTCGTCTTGGAATGGCTCAATCATGGTTGCCCGTTTGTGGTTAAGTTTTATGAGCCGGGCAAGATGCAATCCCTGCAGGAGCGCTGGACGGGCGAGGGGGTCATCTGGTTGTCAATCAACTCCACCCATCCCAGTCACCGCAATTTCCTAACACCTGAGGCTGAACTTGCCAAAGCCAATGCTGTTGGTAGCCGTGCTACGGCAATCCTGCACGATTCCGATGGCACTGTTGGTCGTGAGTATGGTGCTCGCACTACTCCTCACATGTTCATTATTGATGTCGATGGCAACATCGTCTATAACGGTGCTATTGATAGCGTTCGCTCCACCAATCCGGCGGACATTCCCGATGCCACCAACTATGTTAACGCAGCGCTGACAGCCCTCATGGCAGGTGAACCTATCGAAGTTGCCACCTCCCGCCCGTACGGATGTTCCGTTAGGTTCGAGGGCGTTCGCTAAGATAGCGTTTAATTTATTCTTAAAGCGGAGCATCCACCCGGGTGCTCCGCTTTTGTTTTTTATTTTTTGACTTACTAAAGCGCATAGGCCAATTTTTTGCCAATTATGGAAATGTCACTTATTATTCTTAAACCGGATTGCATGCAGAAGAAACTTGCAGGCGCTGTAATTTCACGCCTGGAGCAGGCGGGGCTTGAGCTGGTTGCCGCCAAAATGGCGACTCTCGATAGCCGCATTTTGCGAGAACATTACGCCCATGTAGCGGATAAACCGTTCTTTCCCGAGATTGAAGCTTTCATGATGGAGTCTCCTGTGCTCTTGATGATTTGGCAGGGGCAGGGCTGTATTGCCAAAATTCGCGAATTGCTTGGGCCCACCGATTCCAGTAAGGCCCCGAAGGGAACCATTCGCGGTGACATGGGTGAGGATATGATGCGCAATTTGGTGCACGCTTCCGATGGACC
>SKFT01000170.1 GCA_007117865.1 Puniceicoccaceae bacterium
ATTCAGATAAGAGGCGTAGCGATCGCGGGAAGGTGCATCAGTTTTGTCAATTAGGCCAACGACATGGGTGCGGATGTTGGCCAGTCGCTGATCGTGGGTGACGGGTAAAGCAGTGGCGTAGGCAAATAGGTAAAAACAGCCGCACAACAGTAAAAGCCAGCCAGCAATACGCACGGGACGTTCGCCAAAGAAATGACCTTGGAAACGTCCGCCATGCCCAAGCGACAAAACGATAGTGGCAGCCAGTAAAAATAGCACTATCGGGTTTTTGTAACCTTCAAATAACAGAGCTGCCAGTGCAAAAATGGCAGCGGCAAGAAATGTTAGCCAGCGATAGCCGCTTTCAACGTAAAGTCCCCGCTTGCGCAACTTGCCAATAAAACCGAGTGTCAGTGCAATCACCAAACCGAAACCGAACAATCCCAATTCTGTCCAGAGCGCAAAGCTCTTTGCGTCGAAGTCACTTGTCAGTGGAGTATCCAATGCTTGCCAGGTTTCGGACTGACCTGCGCCAAGACCTAAAAAAGGTGATTCCGTCAGGGCAAACCGCGCGAGCGAGGGATCCGGAAGAATTTGGCTATCTGAATGAAACGCCTCGCGGAAACCCTGCAAAGCGAAGGATCCGTGAATGGCAATAACAATCAGTGCAAAGATAAAAACGCGTGTTGCCCGGCTATCCGGAGAGGCTACCAGACGACTGGAGGTCCAAACCAATATGCATGCCGTTAAGGGAATAAAAGCGATAGCCGACTGAAGCATTACGAGTGTTACGCTAATCATCATTAAAGGGATTAGCGCGCTAAGGCGGGTGGCTTTCTTTTGGCGAATGCCATCGAGCGAAACACCGTAGGCGATGAGCCCACAAGCCGCCAAAATCATGGCAGTCAGGGGAGTGCTGCCCAGTAACTGCATACCTGCCGTATCACTGGAGGCCTGACTCATCAATTGAATAAATAAAAATCCAGCTGACCAAAGCCCTCCGATCCACGCAACGACCATGCATAGGATGGGGCGTGATATGGAGTCCAGTGGACGCGAGCGCATAAAATATAGGGCTCCAACAGCGGCAATCAGTAGCAAGCTGACTTCGACCAATTTCAACGGCGCAATAGCCAATGCGTAGCCCAGAGGAAGCGCAACCGCTTCTTTGGCTGCTTCCCGCCATTCCATGGAGGGTATCCAGCTGGCAGGGAGTAGTGCAAGCCAAGGTAATAATACAACCAGCAGAAGGCAGGTGTCCAGCCAGCCACCCAGTTTTTTGACCCGTGGCCGCAGCAGCAATGCCAGTCCGCTCAAGCCGCAAAAGATACCAATCGCCAGCCCGACATTGCGGATCCCCAGCGAAAGCAATAAAGCGCCCGCCAGCAAAACGAGTGCAAAGCCGTGCCATTCGCGCCGCCAGCCACGCTGTTTGGAGATCATGGGGGAGGCCAAACCAGCGAGACTCCCGGATACGGGTCGCATGGACTTGCCAGCAGAGTTTGTGGGGATCGGGCGAGTCGACCTTTGTCGCATGCGCATGCGCCTGCGGCGGGGATTGAAATTATTCTCCATTTATTTTGATCCAGCTGCTAATCTGTTGAGCTTGAGTGACATGATGCCCACAAGCACCAACAACATCTTTATTGGCTGGGACAATGGAGGGAGTCATCAGGCTTCCTCGAAACGTCTCTCAAAAAGGGCTTCCATTTCGTCCAACAGTTGAGTGGCTTCAAGTCCTTCGCAGGTGAAGCGCAACTTCGAGCCGCGACCTGCGGCAAGCATCATAAGCCCCATAATGCTTTTGCCATTGACTTGTTCATCATCTTTTTCGACCCAAACCTCGCCTTCATATTTGTTGGCAAGGCGGACGATCATGGCAGCTGGACGGGCATGGATACCCATCTTGTTTTGCACCGTGAGGACACGTTCCAATTTTTCCATGAAACTCTTTTGTTCGATTACAGACATTGTTGCGAGCGTAGAATCAGCTATTTTCCGCTGGGCAATTTAGGAAATTACCTATGTGGAAGTCTTTATGAGACGGTTATCGAAAACCTGTCAGCAGAAATTGTCAATCCACAATCCAAAAAGGGTTCTAATGAATTCGCTGCAAGCCATAATAGCTGGCGAAGGTATTAGGCAATAAATCAGGCTGCTAGCCTTGCTTTTTGGGAAACCAATGCTGGGTTCGATTGGCGATTTTAACCAATGCCAGCATCACCGGCACCTCTACGAGCACCCCGACGATGGTCACCAACACTACAGGCGAGCCAACGCCAAACAGGGTGATAGCGACGGCTACGGCCAGCTCGAAGAAGTTCGATGCGCCAATTAAGCCAGCCGGAGCTGCGACATCGTGACACAGTCGCAGCCTGCGACCGACCAAATAGGCGATAAAAAAGATCAAAAACGTTTGCAGGATCAGCGGTATTGCAATCAGGGCGATGTGCAGAGGATTGCTGAGAATGACATCGCCTTGGAAGGAAAAGATCAAAACCAGCGTCAAAAGCAGACCAATAATCGTCACATTATTGAACTTGGTAATAAAGGTGTTTTCAAAATACGATTGGCCATGTCTCTTAATCACATAGTTGCGGGTAGCGATGCCGCCCGCCAGCGGGATGACAACAAATAGCACGACCGATAAAAAGAGGGTATCCCATGGAATGCTGACACCACCGATTCCAAGCAACAAGACCACAATCGGCACGAAGGCTACCAGGATGATCAAATCATTGGTTGCCACCTGCACGACGGTGTAGGCTGGATTGCCGCGCGTTAAATGACTCCATACAAAGACCATTGCAGTGCAGGGTGCTGCTCCGAGGATGACTGCTCCCGCCAGGTATTCACGGGCCAGATCCGGAGCAATGAATGGGCTAAAAATGTAGTAGAAGAACAGATAGGCGAGGCCGAACATGGTGAAGGGCTTGATGAGCCAGTTCACCACCCATGTCAGATACAGTCCGGTGGGTTCTTTGCGGACATTCCTCAAACGGGTAAAATCCACCTTCATCATCATCGGGTAAATCATTAACCATATGAGGAATGCGATAGGGATGGATACGCTGGCGTATTCAAAGCGCGCTAAAAACCCGGGAATCGCTGGCAGGAAGAGGCTGATCAGCACTCCACCCGCCATGCAAAGTGCCACCCATAGGGTGAGGTTCTTTTCGAAAAAGCTAATGCCTTCGGTTGCTTGGCTCATAGGTGCAGGTGTTAGTTGACGGAGGTTGAAACGAGTTTAAGTGTGTTTTTCCAGTGCTTGCCGATAACCATCCGCGTAAGCTTCAAATACCTTGCGTATTTCATCGCGGATACGCCTGAAGGCGTCCAGTTCAGATTCGCCTGGACGCACTGCCTTGGGCGGATCATCAAACCCCCAGTGGTAGCGGTTGACCTGTCCGGGGAATGTTGGACAAGCCTGATCGGCATTGCCGCAGACGGTGATAACGGTATTGATTGCCGCGTCTTTAAACGTATCCAGGTGTTTGGATGTGTGCGACGAGATATCGATATCGATTTCCTTGAGTGCCTCAATTGCTAGAGGATGCACGTAGCCGGCGGGCTTGGAGCCAGCGCTGTGGACCTCGAAAAGGTCGCCAGCCGCCGCGCGCAATATTCCCTCAGCGATGTGGCTTCGGCAGGAGTTTCCGGTGCAAAGAATGAGAATTTTCGGTTTCATAACGCCATTTTCACTAGCAGCAACAGCAGCCGGATCCTGAGCTACTACAGTCATCCTTCGGCGTATCATTGGATTTTGTCAGCGGACCAAATCCGCCCAGGATCACCCGACGGATCGGTTCGCCTGTTTCAGGATGATGGGTCAGCGGGTCGTCCTTCATGCTCTGTTGGATTTCGTAGAGCGTGGCTTGCTCATTTTTTTTACTCGGCATGGTTTCGTATACGTAGGTTGTCATGATTGTTGATTGGTTGAAAAAAGGAGTTGCAGGCCCGCTTTCCCGGTCGGCTCGACGGGACTCCAGGGAATGCCGAAAGCCGGTTTACGCGCGTGATTTTCCACGACCTCATTTAGGTAGCGGATTTCTGCCTGTGCGCGGGCTGCCAGCAGCGGATCGCCGGTTTTTACATTAGCCAGCATTTGATTGATGATCCATGCGTAAGGCTCAATTCCCGCGCGCCGCAGATCCGCCTGCAGACTGGCGGCTTCATGCACCGGAGTGGCCTCGGGTAGGGTGACCAGCAGTATGCGCGTAAAGTCAGGATCGCGCAGTCGCGGCAGCAGTTTTTCAATTGCCTGCGAATATTGCGTGGTGCGGCTTTGTCGTTCCAGTTCGCGGTGGTAGGATTGAGTGGCATCGAGCAACAGCAAGGTGTGTCCCGTCGGAGCGGTATCCAAAACCACAAATCCATCCTGACCCTGTGCCACGGTACGGGCGAAGGCGCGAAAGACCGCAATTTCCTCGGTGCACGGTGAACGCAAATCCTCTTCCAGTAGCGCTCTGCTATCGCTATCCATATCCGTTGGCTGTTGCGATAACACTTCCTTAACGTAGGCCTTTGTTTCCGCTTTGGGGTCGATGCGCTCAACCGACAGCGATTGCGAAAGTTCGCCCAGTGAATCGGCCAGATGAGCTGCGGGATCGGTGGTTGAAAGCCGCACCTTGGCACCTCTTTTGGCCAATGCGACGCCGAGTGCGGCTGCGACGGTGGTCTTGCCGACCCCCCCTTTGCCCATCGCCAGGATAACGCCTCTACCGGACTTGAGCAACTGGTCGGCCAAGGCATCCAAATCCGCTAATTTCGTTGTAGTATGAGTGCAGGTTGCGCTTGGCAGCGCAGCCTGCGACTCTTCTTTGCTAAGATAAAACGCCCTGAGGGCCTCCAGTCCAATAAGATTCATTGGCAACAGGGGAGCGCGTAAGAGCGGCATCGATTGGAGAAATGTGGACTCGGCGGCAACTGCCTGATTTTGCCTTTCCGCCCAGATCTGGGCCACAGCATCCCCACTTCGTGTTGGCGTAAACCAGCCGTTAAGGGCGAGACTTTGATTGCGAATACCAAGCGCATTTAACTCCTGCCAAGTGCGGCGGGCTTCCTTCAAGGACGATTTCTGCGCACGGCTGACCAATATCACCCTTGTTGCCGAGGCGTCCTTTAACACCTCAACGGCGTTGGCGTAAAGCGTGCGTTGTTTTTCCAGTCCAGCCAATGGACCAAGGCAGGAGTTGCCGCTTTGGTTGGCATCAAAAAATTGCGTCCATGCCTGTGAGAGTGCCATCAGGCGCAGGGTGTGACCGGTTGGCGCGGTATCGAAGACGATGTGGTCGTAGGCACTGGCCGAATCGCCGCTAAGAAATGCCGTGAACTCATCGAAGGCGGCAATCTCCATCGTGCAGGCACCGGACAGTTTTTCTTCCATCTCTCGCAGGGCCGACTCTGGCAACAAGCCACGCATTGGTCCCACCACTTTCTCGCGGTAATCTGCCGCAGCAGCTTCCGGATTAATATTGAGTGCAAACAGGTTTGCCGTTGTGGGGACAATCTGAGCTCGGCTGGTGAGGTCCATTCCCAGCACCTCATTCAGATTTGAAGCCGGATCAGTGCTCACCAATAGGGTGCGTTTACCGGATTCCGACAAAGCCAGTGCGGTTGCCGAGGCGAGCGAAGTTTTGCCGACGCCCCCTTTGCCGGTAAAGAAAAAGTAGCGCACTGGCTGCTCCAGTAATTGCGCTACGGGCAGACTTTTGGTAAAAACTTCCATTACAATCGATTTTAGGCGTGGCAGTGATTTAGGAACTGCATGCATCCGCATGATCACGCGCCTGTTTGACCCATGCCGAGCGTTCATCCGTATCCGGGTAGCGTCCCTGAAGCACTAACTGGCCATCCACATAGAACAGCGGCAACACCTCCGTGCCCTCGGTTTCAAGCAAGGCTCTTACCTCAAGGTTTTGGGCAAAGGCCAGCGGTTGCTGGGCCAGATTGTAGCGTTCGACTTTAACGCCATGGCCACCTATCTGCGACAACATCCCTGAGACGCGCGGCAGGATAGGATCGACCTGCGGACCACAAACGCCGGTAGCGCAGCACATGGGTGGATCGTATACAACGAAAGTTTTCATAATAGTAAAAATAAAAGAGGTCGTTTTGGAAAATGTCTTACTGATTTAACAGATTTTGCGAATTTGAGCAGGTAGCGCGGCGCAGTCGGAATCGACCATCTTTCTAACGGTGCGGTTGCGTTTTGCCAGATCGGTTTTGAACTGCTGCTCCTCGCCGCGCAGGTCTTGCAGGCATTTCAAGTTGGCTTGCAACACCGTGTTGGGAGTCTCGGGGATGCGGCAGATCGTCCAGTTGTAACAGCGCTCGGTCACCACCATCCCAGTCTCCTTAAGAGCTTTCAGATGACGAGACACCTTTGGTTGCTCCATGTCCAGCACCGCCGCAATGTGGCAAACGCAAAGCGGCCCCTCCAGAAGAAGGTTTAAAATCCGCAAACGGGTTTCATCACACAGGCAGCGATAGACGCGAATCGTATTCATGTGATAACGTATATGCGATTAGGCAAATATACGTCAAGCCTTATTTTAGAATAACGTAACTATCCAGTCACCTGAAGCGACCAACTCCCCCTGATTGTCAGCGATTTGCTGAGGCCTCATGACATAGGTCCAAACCGTGGCAAACGGTTCGCGCTTGAGATCAAAGACTGGCACAAAACGGCGCTGGTATTCGTTAAACCCTGCTGGCCTATCCGGCGCATAACCCTCTAGTTCATCCAATGCCAGCACCAGAGCCCGTTCTTCAAAGCGGTGTATATAGCCATGTACCCATGAGGGCGGAGCGGCGGCGTCAGACGGTTCACATAGCAAGCCCGGATAACCCCTATGTGGAAGGTGAAAAAGCTGCCCGCGCACCATCGCCGGCATGGAAACCACCACTTTGTTCCGCACGTGAGTGTGCCAATAGATACCACCCGGCTTGAGCGTCCCATAGACAAAAACATCATAAGGACCGTCAACAGGCCAAGGGTCACCACCAGGCGGTCTCGATGGATTTGGACTATCCCGCACCATGCCGTCGAAGCTTAACGGAGCGCACGATGACCAATATCGCGACGCAGGTATTTACCCTCGAAACAAATCTGGTCTGCTGTTTCATACGCCAAAGCAGCTGCCCTGGATAATGAGGGCGCAATGGCACTGACACCCAAAACACGACCTCCGCAAGTGAGGATATGATCGCTAATGTTACGTCGGGTGCCAGCGTGCAAAATGCGAACACTGTCCGGGACTGAATCGGGGAACTCAATGGCATCGCCTTGTCGGTAGCTACCGGGATAGCCCTCTGCGGAAAGAACGACAACCATTGCCGAGTGATCGTCACGCAACCGGAAGGGTCGGGGCAATGGCTCACCCAGGGCGGCGGCATAGAGCACAGGCACCAAATCCGATTCAATCAAAGGCAACAAAACCTGCGTTTCAGGATCACCGAAGCGGACATTATATTCCAACATCTTCGGACCATTAGCGGTTAGCATGATACCGGCATAGAGTATGCCACGAAAATCAATACCATCCTCCTTCAAACCCCGCAAAGTGGGTTCAATGACCTCACGTTGAATCGTTTCCATAATGGCAGTATCAACTGCGGGTGCGGGCGCATAGGCCCCCATACCGCCAGTATTGGGGCCGGTATCGCCCTCGCCTACACGCTTATGGTCTTGGCTGGCTGGCAGGAGGATAACATCCTGTCCCGACGTAATGGCGTGTATGGATGCTTCTTCACCGCGCAGCCATTCCTCGATGACCACTTCCTTCCCGCTATCGCCAAAGGCATCCTCCTCGAGCATAGCGTGCACGGCGGCGCGCGCCTCGGCATCCGTCTCAGCCATAATCACACCTTTACCGGCCGCCAAACCGCTGGCTTTGACAACAATGGGAGCCGGATGCGAGTCCAAATACTCAAGCGCGGCATTGACATCGGTAAAAGTCGCATAGGCGGCAGTTGGTATCCCGTGGCGGGCAAAGAAATCTTTACAAAAGGCCTTGGAACTCTCCAGTTGAGCACCATCGCGCCCCGGACCAAAGGCAGCTATTCCGCGCGCACGCAGGGCATCCGCCAGGCCCATGGAAAGAGGCACTTCGGGGCCAACGATCACCAGTTCAATGGCCTGCTCGACGGCGAGCTTGACCAATTCCTCGATTGCCTCAGCAGCCACCGGAAAACAAGGCACACGGCCAACAATTCCGCCATTTCCGGGTGCGGCAATGACTTTGGCGGCAAGTGGACTCTGGAGGCATTTTTCAACAATGGCATGCTCTCGACCACCGGAGCCAATAACGAGTATATTAATTGCTTTTGATAAGGACATGGATAATTCAATGACAAAAATTTAACCTGAAAGCGTTACTGGATCTAACATGCTGGATCCTTACCAACTTTTTGAAAAGAGCCAAAAAAACTACTTTTCAACTTCTTCAGCAACGGATGCAAGCACCTTCCCCACGTGTTTTTGGTGAAATGACTGCAATAAATTCATAACCGCGGCGGAATCATCGGCAGCAGCAACGGCTTTGGCCAGATCTTGAGCCGCTTTTAGCGTAAAGCTGCGCAAGAAAAATTTAACTTCCGGCAGCACGCCCGGACTCATACTGAGACTGGTGGCACCACAACCCACCAAAAAGCTGGCAAAAAGAGGATCACCAGCCATTTCACCACAGATGGAAATGGGAATCCCCGCCGCTTTACCGCTCTCAATGATTTTCACCAGAGTGCGGATAACCGCAGGATGGGCGGGATCATGCAGATGTGCCACCCGCTCATTGACCCTATCAACTGCCAGTAGGTATTGGATTAAATCGTTGGAACCAATACTGAAAAAAGCGGATTCCCGGGCAATCAAATCGGCGATTGTGGCAGCACTTGGGATCTCAATCATGCAGCCAATTTCAACACCTTCATCGAAGGGCAGTTTATCCTCTCGCAGGGAAACTTTTGCCTCCTCAACCGCGGCTTTGGCGCGCAGCATTTCCTCGACGCCACTGATCATAGGGAACATAATTTTGACCGGACCATAGGCGGCCGCACGCAATATAGCCCTGAGTTGGGCCTGAAAAACAAGTGGATGATCGAGACAAAAACGGATTGCGCGATAACCCATAAATGGATTGTCCTCCTTACTATCCCCGTCGCAAAGCTGCTTATCACCTCCCAGATCCAAAGTGCGAATCATTACTGGCTTGCCTTTCATGCCTTCGACGACTGCCCGGTATTCCTCGAATTGCACAGCCTCCGACGGGTAGCTGTGCTGTTTTAAAAACAGGTTTTCCGTCCGCAGTAAACCCACACCATCATATTGCACGGCCTCGATTTGCTCCAGGTCCTTGGCCCCCTCAATATTGAGCTCCAATCGCACCGGCATATCGTCTTTGGTAGTGCTCGGCTCTTTGATTGAGGCCTGAAATATTTTGTCCAAGCGCTTTCTCGCAGAAGCGATTTTGCCATAGCGGAATAAAGTGCGCTCGCTCGGATTAACAATGACAATCCCATCATACCCATCAACCAGGATTTCCGCCCCCTCGGGGATGGAACGGGTAGCTTCCCGCAAACCCACAACCGCCGGGATACGGATAGCGCGAGCCATAATAACCGCATGACTGGTGCGGCTACCGCCGTCAGTGGCGATCGCAAGCAATTGATTCCGGTTCAGCTCGGCAGTATCTGAAGGAGTAAGGTCCTCGGCGACCAATACTTTATTCTCACTCAGTGCGCTCAAATCAGCGCGCCGAAGTCCCAGCAAATTACGCAACAGGCGTCGCGACACATCGCGAATATCCGCCACCCGCTCTTTCAAATAAGCATCGTCCATCGAATTGAAAAATTCGATGTAGCGCTCGGCGGTTTTGTGATAGCAGTACTCAATGTTTTTACGTTCACTTTTCAGCGCTTGCAGCACCTCATCGAGCAAAGCCCTATCCTCCAAAACCAGTAAATGAGCATCAAATATCTGCGCCTCAGCCTCGCCCAATGAGCCGGCTATTTGATTGCGTATGGCGTTGATTTGGACCCGGGTTTGGATGATCGCCCGCTCAAAGCGAGCCAGTTCATCCTCAATCGCCTCTTCCTCAACGGAGTAGGCGGGGACCTCAAGCTCCTGTTGTAAATAGAGAAGAGCCGGACCATGTGCCACACCTGGCGAGGCCGCGACGCCCTGCAAGGTATATTCTTCTCTGATTTTATCCGGTGGGGACATGGTCTTTTAATGAAATTAGCTATGTTTTAGCGATAATACGCACGCGCATCATTGGTAATAAGAAGGCGTGTTATTTGAGCAAGTATTATTACCCTTCACCATTGTTTCAACCCAAAAGAAGCGGTCGCCGTAGGCGCTATGCAGCATTTTCAGCAATGTTTTTTTGTCGGCATCATCCGGTTGCAGCACAAAAAAAGCGCTACCACTGCCACTCATTAGAACGGGTGACTGCAAGTGCTTGCGCAGCCCGGCAAGCAATACCCGCAACGACAGATGCCGCTCGCACATCGCCAATTCAAAGTCATTGTGCAAAAGGGTGCTACCAACGCGATCAGCCGCCGACAAGGACTGCCAGCCTTTGCGCAAGGCCGCAACCTCACTGGCCTGTGAAAAACCTTTGCGCTGCGAAAGACATCGGTATGCCCAGGGAGTCGCAATCGAAAACGGCGGTTTAAAAACCACCAAACTGCGATCATCCAATGCTGCCATCAAGCCCTCGCTGGCTTCGCTGAGGATTTCTCCACGACCGCTCACAAAGGTAGCACACGGCTTTAAAAAAACGGCACAATCCGAGCCGATCCCCGCCGCGAGCAGCTGTAGTTGCTGGCGGTTTAGCGGATTGCCGCAAAAACAGTTGGCCAAACGCATGACTGTGGCCGCGTTGCTACTGCCACCGCCCAATCCTGCTCCCACAGGAATTTTTTTCTGCAAACCAACCTTAAAAAAAGGTGCCTCCGGGAATCGTTCACGAAACGCTGCCAAGGCGCGCAATATCAGGTTGTCAGGAGTGTTAAGGTCAGCATCATCGCAGTCCAGCTGATCGTTGGCGCCAGCATGAGCCTCCAGCTCCAGGATATCCCCAAACCCCAACGGAGCGATCAGTGAATCAACCGCATGAAAGCCATCCTCCCTGCGCCCTAGAACGCAGAGATAGAGATTGATCTTGGCGGGAGCCAGGGCGATTGGCATATCCCTTGGGGGAAAAGATTCACTGCTGGATAAAAAGCCAGACCAAAAATCTACCTTACCGCTGCACGAATCTTGGAGTAAAGGCTTTGCGACTCAGGCAAGTTGCCACGACCAATCCGAATGGAAATGTTAGAACCGCCTTCCTCTGCTGCACGAATGCGCACCGTCACCCTTTCATCGCCTACCCGGCGTGCAAAAATCGAGATATCATTGGGGCGATGCAATTCGCCCGTGCGAAAATAGCCCTCCCTATCCATGATGCGGATGGCTTGTATAAAGATGCGCTCCGGACTGGCGTTAATCGGCCCCGTAAAGGTGCCTGCGCGGTAGGCAGCCGTATCCTCGCTGCTATGCACCGGATCAATTGCGACCGGTGTAGTGCAACCCATAAGGGCAATTAAAGCGGTGGTTCCAAGGGAGAGAAGAAGTTTATGTGCTAACATGGTAATTTAAAATGATGGTTCTAAATAAAAATGCAATCAAAACCGACGCCGATACACAATACCGGTATTATCCTCAAAGTAAAGCACCCCTTCACGGGCAGCAATAAAACGAATTTCGTATGGCCCCTCAATGCGGTCACCCCGGCTGTAACTGCGCCCATCCAGAATAACCCTGGGATCGGTTTCACCCAGCCTCACACTGCCTATAAAGCGCGAGGCGATATATTTGCCAATCGCTTCCGACTGATCGTCACTGGAGGTGGCTTGCTGCGCTTGCCCTTCAAGCTGATTGACATCAACCACTTCGTCACCTTGCGCATCCACCTCAGCGCTTGCGACTGGAGCCTCAATTGGGGTTTCAAATACGGTCAAAACCGGCTCCTCGCTAGTGCCCACGATGACGTCCACACTCGACTGCTGCTCCGACTCGCGCACCGCTGTGCCCGCCTGCACCCTTGCGCTGCGTGCCACCGCCTCGCCTCCAGACCTCGCTCTGGGATCTGTTTCGGCAGGACTGTAGCTTAGCACTTTGTATAGACCATAGCCACCCACAACAAACAATAAAAAGATCACGAGCACGACTAATAGCCCGGCCTTGTGATGATCCTCCTTGAGCGCTTTTTCGCCTGTTCCGGCATTCGTGGATGCACTTTTTGTCAGGCTCTGGGGAGAGCTGCTGGAGGCCGGAGAGGTGCGCAAACGAAGACGTTTGTCAGTGTCTTTTTTGGACTCCTCACTTTGTTCGTTCATAAAATGAGCTTCATCCAAATGGGATTAAAAATAAAGCACAAAATAGTGACCGTCTTTTACCTTGCGTGAAGACTTGCCAATTGCCGTGCGGCCGCGTTAATTAAATACTTATGTTTACCGGATTAGTAGAGGAAACAGGTCAAATCCTAAGCTTCGAAGAGGGGGTGCGTTCTTGGCGCTTGCAGGTCAAAGCGGACCTCAGTTGTCAAAATGTGGCTGTTGGCGACAGCATTGCTGTCAATGGCTGCTGTCTAACGGTAATTGCCTTTGACACACAAACGCTGACTTTCGATTTACTCGGCGAAACCGTGCGCCTGACCTCGTTTGCCGGTCTCGAACCCGGTGCACTGGTGAACCTTGAGCGCAGCCTTTTGCCCACTACCCGAATGGGCGGTCACTTTGTCAGTGGCCATGTCGATACGGTCGGCATTATAACAACCATCGAACCACGCGGGAAAGACGTTTATATCCAAATCGAGGTAGCGGAATCTTTCCGGAAGTATCTGGCTTACAAAGGATCGGTTGCACTGGATGGCATTTCCCTTACCGTGGCCGAAGTATTGGAAAACGGCCTCGCCATCTGGATTATTCCGCATACCATTGAAATGACAAATCTAAAGCAAAAACAGGCTGGGGCGCGTATCAATATTGAGTTCGACCTATTGGCAAAATACGTCGAGCGCTTATTGCAATTTCATGACTAATCCCAAATGCCATGCGTTTATTAACTATTATTCTATTACTTGCCAGCCTACTGGCAAGCGGCTGTGCAACCCGCCCAAGCACTCCCTATGCGGAATTTGTGCGCTCCGTTGACTTCACTCATTTTGATACGGTTCGGATAGCGCCATTGGCTGCCGGGGATTTGGCAGCTGTGATCAATACAACGCGCATTGAAGCGATACTGGAAGCAACGACCACTGCCATCCAAAGGGCGTTGGAGGATAAGGATTTTGCGGTCCTGCCGGCGGATAATATCAACTCTGACCTAGTGGTGAGTGCTTACTGGCAGGAGCTCATCAACGAGCCCGTTCGGGCTGCGCTTGCCATTGTCGAACCCAATCCAAGTGATCCAGATCGTCCAACCATGCCGCCGATGCCAGCTGCCCGCGGTGGTTTCCAGCTGGTTATTGAAATTGCCGAAAGCCGATCGGGCAATGTGTTTTGGCGAGCGACCAGTGCGCCTGCGGCAGCCTTATTAGCCCCCACGCAGACCACAGCCGAGGCTGCTGCCCTGCACTTGATGGCCAATTTCCCGCAGCGCGTTGAAAAGGATCCCAACCTGCCGCACATTAGCTTGCAACCCAGCCGATAATCCCAGCAACAACCTTAGCACGAAATCTGCCTAACAATCACCACCTGTGAAAACATTGATCTGGATTATTGGCTTGCTAGTGGTCGTCACCATTGTCTGGTTTAGCTTTGTCAGCAGACAAGGCGACGATAGCAGGGTCAGCACCTCCCGGCTTGACTTAACCGAAGTCGAACGCGGATCAATCATGGAGAGCATACGCGCTACCGGTCGTCTCAGCCCTGTGAGGGAAATCCAGGTCGGCAGTCAAATATCCGGCATCATTGTCGAGTTGCTGGTCGATTTTAACAGCGAGGTCAAAGCCGGCGACCTCATTGCAAAACTCGATACCGCCACCTTTGAAGCCAACGTCGCCCTTGCTGAAGCGGAATTGCGCAGCGCAAAGGCAGCCCTCGATCTGGCACGCTTGCGCGAGGAACGCGCACGTCCTTTACAGCTTCAGGATCTCCTGCCTCAGTCCGAGTTGGAGGAAGCCATTGCGGGACTCCAACAAGCCCTGGCTCAGGTCGATATCCGCAAAAGTAATTTACTCAAGGCGCAGCTGGAATTGGAGCGATGCTACATTACCTCGCCGACCGACGGCATCGTAATTTCGCGCAATGTCGATGTCGGCCAGACGGTGGCAGCCAGCCTCAGCGCGCCCGTTCTCTTCGAAATCGCCGACGACCTGACCAAGATGGAAATCATCGCCAATGTGTCCGAGGCGGATGTCGGTAATCTTGCCGTCGGCCAGCGGGTTGAGTTTCAAGTCGATGCCTACCGCGATCGCCGCTTCGACGGCACCGTCACGCAAGTACGCAATGCTCCCCGTATGGTCGAAAACGTAGTCACCTATGACACCGTCATCGCGGTTGGCAACCGCGAGATGCTGCTAAAACCGGGTATGACCGCTGAGGTATTCATCATCACAAAAGCGGTTGAAGATGTGGTAAGGGTTCGCAACAGCGCCCTGCGGGCTCGTCTGCCAGATGCGCTGCGCCCGCTGGTTGAACGTCCGGAATCAGTTGACGAAAGTGCCCGGCCCGTTTATCTTCATTCTGATACAGGACAAATCGAATTGCGCTGGATAACCACTGGAATCACCGATGGTTTTTACACCGAAGTGCTGGACGGTTTGGAGCCAGGCGTTTCTCTCATCACCGGAATACGCCTGCAAATGGATAATTCCAGTGGCAATCGTCGCAGCACTATCCTCGGCGGTCAGCAAGCCACCTTCTGAAATTGTGCCCAACGCTATCAACCAGAAAGTCGCACCTGTCATCCGTCTTGAAGAGATCAGCAAGGTCTACGACACGGGGGGCGGTATCTCCGTCCATGCCCTGCGCGAAATCTCACTTGATTTTCGCGCAGGTGAATCCGTCGCACTGATGGGCTCCAGCGGTTCCGGTAAAAGCACCTTAATGAATCTCCTCGGTTGCTTGGATCGGCCGAGCTCGGGCAAGTTTTGGCTCGACGCGATCGAAGTCGACAAACTCAGTCGCGATCAGCGCGCGGATCTGCGCAATGCGCGCATTGGCTTTATTTTTCAAAATTTCAACCTGCTTTCCCGCACATCGGCTTTGGAAAACGTTGAGATGCCAATGCTTTACCACCGCGCCAGCATAAGTGCCGGTGCGATGAGAAAACGCGCGCTTGAGGCACTTGATCGCGTCGGTCTCGCGGACCGAGCAAGTCACCACCCCAACGCCCTTTCGGGCGGACAGCAACAACGAGTCGCAATCGCCCGCGCCCTCGTCAATCAACCTCGCATCCTGCTTGCGGATGAGCCAACGGGCAATCTCGACAGCCGTACTAGTCTCGATGTTCTAGCCCTGTTTCAAGAACTTATCAACGACGGATTAACGGTCATACTTGTTACCCATGAGCCGGAACTTTGTCCTTTTCTACAACGCACACTCATCTTAAAGGATGGGCGTATCCTGCGCGATAGTCGCCGGGATAAGGTCGGCAGCGCAGCCGAGGCCCGTGCCGCACTTGGAGAAGACGTTTAATCATAGAAGGTAATGTAAGCTCAAATGTTCAAGCGATTCTTCATCCTCATCATTGCCCTGCGAGCAATACGGCGCAATTTGATGCGCTCTCTGCTCACGACACTTGGCATCATCATCGGCGTCTCTGCCGTGATTACCATGGTCAGCATAGGTGAGGGCGCACGCGCCGAGGTGGAGGCTCAGGTCAGCCGCCTTGGCGAAAATGTGATTCTGGTCTTTCCCGGTGCCCGCCAACTGGGAGGTGTCAGTATCGGCGGAGGCAGCGCCAATACCCTTACGGTGGAAGACGCTATTGCCATCCGCGATGAAATACCGGAAGTCATCGCCGCGAGTCCGGAAGTGCGCTCCCAGCGTCAAGTCGTTTATGGCAACCGCAATTGGGCAACCCGTATTTACGGCCAATCCGCCGATTATCTGATGATTCGCCAGTGGCCCCTTGAAGCCGGACGCATGTTTACTGAAGAGGAAGTCTTCAACGCACGTCAAGTCGCTGTCGTCGGCCAAACCATAGTTGAAGAATTATTTGAGGGAACCAATCCCATCGGCGAGACCATTCGCGTGCGCGGACTTCCTCTCACTGTTATCGGAGTGCTCGACCGCAAGGGCATGTCGCTGATGGGTTCGGTGCAGGACGACATAATCATCGTGCCCTATACCACCGGTTTCCAAAAAATCTCTGGACGGACTCACGCGATGGTTATCAATGTTCAGGTTTTTGATAGCTCGGCTATGGACATTGCACGCCTTAAAATCACCGACCTGCTGCGTGAGCGTCACCGTCTGGCTGCGGATCAAGCCAATGACTTCAACGTTCAAACGCAGGAAGAAATCGCCGCCGCTGCAACCGAAACCTCACGGGTAATGACCCTTCTCCTTGCCTCCATCGCTGGTGTTTCGATGTTGGTTGGCGGAATTGGTATCATGAATATCATGCTCGTCAGCGTAACTGAGCGCACCCGGGAAATCGGCATTCGTCTTGCAGTCGGTGCGCATGGCAAACACATCCTGCTGCAATTCTTGGTCGAAGCCGTTTTGCTCAGTGTTATCGGCGGACTTCTCGGCATTGCCATTGGTGCCATCGCCACCCATATGGTAGGATTTTATGGCAACATGCCAGTCGTTATTTCCGAAAACGCAATCGTTGCCGCTTTCACCGTTTCGGCCTTGGTCGGTATCAGTTTTGGCTTTTTCCCGGCACTGAAGGCCTCCCGCCTCAATCCGATCGAAGCACTGCGTCACGAGTAACTGCCGCTTTGTCAGACTACCGTATCCAGCATTTCCGCCGCGATGCCAAAGCGCAGGTTACAGAGAGAGTGCTGACAATCCGTACGTCCGGCGAAGTCCATGGCAGCAACAATGGTGTCGAGCGCAACAGGCAGGATGTCGGCCCGCTGTCGCGGCAAAAAGGGCGTTTCCGCACGGCTACGCAAAGGCATCGCTGACAGGCGGTTGGCAAGCTCGGCTAATGCTTGGCGAGTGAGTATCGGCGAGGTGTCTTCCAGCACTCCGCTGGCGGGAGCTGCGAGACACATGCGAGCGACCGTGAAGGCGCCACCTGTGGCAATCAAAGGCGCTTGGGCTGGTTCAAAGTGAAACCCCGATGCCTTGAGTTCGGCTTGCACATGCTCGCGCAGGGCATCCCGTTGCTCCCTTGGAATAGCTGCTTGGGGATGGCTGACAAAGCGTTCCAACATTCGCACGGCACCGAGTTGCAGGGAAATGGCAGTTTCAGCCAGCCCATTGGAAATGCGCACAAACTCAAAACTGCCGCCGCCGAGATCCATCTGGAAAAAATCCTTTTTTTTCACTAAGGCAGGATCACAGGCAATCCCGCGGGCAATTGCACGGGCCTCTTGCTCGCCGCTGAGGATTTCGCCCACCAAGCCAGTTTGCGCATTGATGGTTTGCATGAACTCGGCACCGTTATCGGCGTCACGCACTGCCGAGGTCGCAACCAGCCGAAATACTGTCGGGTTGAATGGTTGCGCGGTCTCGAAAAGCTCACGCACGCTCTGTAAACCAGCAGCAAACGCATCCTCACTGAGGAATGGTTGACTGGCATTGATCCCGGCCGATACCCGGGTTTCTCTGACTGCGTGCAAAAGTGGCACAACTCCCCTGCCGGAGGCATCCCTGCGAGCGACTAGTAACTTGATCGAATTGCTGCCGAGATCAATGACAGCTGCGGTTGGCTCCGCTAATGGTTCATTCATAGATTAATAAAAGGTGAGCGTTTGTGATGGCACCCATGACCTAACTGCCGGAGAAATCGTAATCGACTATTGTCTCCCTCGTTTGGCGCGTGATGCGAATGATATTTTGATGGGGTAACGCCGCCATAAAGGCTCCACCGTAGGGGCGCTTGGCAACCCGCGCATCCAACAGCATCAGGGTGCCGCAATCGCTGGCCGTGCGGATCAGTCGGCCGATGCCCTGACGGAACTTTATCAATGCGTCCGGTACCGACAATTCCATAAAGGGGTTGCCACCACGTTGTTGAATCGCCTCCGAACGCGCCTCAGCTACCGGATGTCCAGGTGCTTCAAATGGCAGACGGGTCACAATGACTTGCGAGAGTGCGGGACCGGGAATGTCGATACCCGTCCAAAAGCTGTCCGTGCCCAGCAACACAGCCGTCCCCGCTTCACGAAAACGACGGCTCAACTCACTGCGGTTGAAATCAATTCCCTGCGCCAGCAACAGCCGCCCGGCCGCCGCAAGTGGCGGCTCAAGCAGGACATGCAACGCTTTGAGATCGGCGTAGCTGGTGCACAGCACCAAGGTGCCGCCGGGACAGCGGGTTGCGGACCATTCAATGGCATCCGCAAGGTAGTCCAAGTCCAGCCGTCCCTGTCCTCTTGCCGGCAGGGGTGCGTCGGTTGCCAGGTAGATCCGGCAGTTATTCTCATAATCAAAAGGAGATGCGCGAATCTCAGAGCGTGCCTTATCGGCGCCAGTTTGCCTCCGGAACAGATCCATACTGGTGCCGTCGGACAGCGTCGCACTGGTCAACACCACCGTAGTTTGCCGTTCAAACAGCGCTTTTTTTAGGTACGGACCAACGTCCAATGGTGCACCCCGCAATGTGATGACCTTGCCGCCGCGTCCACCGCGCTCAAGCCAATAAACGTGGTCCTCTTCCTCCAGTGAGAGAAATTGCTGCAAGCCCTTAATATAGCCGTTGATGCGGCGATGATAATCGGCCAGCTCGGTTTGGGTGTGCTCATTTTCCTCGCGCTGCATCTGTGCCGCCAGCCGGGCGGCAAGATTCTGCAAAGGCTCACTCAAGACATCCGCACAAAACTCCGGCTCGCGGATGCGCAGAATGGAACGCTTACGTAAAATGAGTTCGTCAATACTGGCAAAAAACTCACGATTCGCCTCGAGCGCGTTTTCCACGCACAGGAAGTCGAAGCTCGAGCCATAGCGCTTTAGAAAGCCGCGCTTCTTCTGCGGATGGTAAAGTCCGAGTAATGCGCGCTGAATTCCGTAGGAGCTCAGACTCAAGCCAAAGTGGTCAGTGGCAATGGCTGGTACCCGATGCGCTTCGTCCAGGACCACCGCATCCTCGGGAAAGAGAATGCCGCGGGCCTTGCCACGCGGACCCATACCAGCATTGAGCAAGGCAAACAACAGGCTGTGATTGACGATTATCACCTGCGCTTTTTGCAGGCGACTGCGCGCCCGCTGATAGGGACAGTTGTCCGGATTGCAGTTTTTATGCGAACACAACGAGCTATCGGCATTGACGCGCTCCCAAAGTTCAGCTGAAGGCTCAGGCGAAAGCTCCTGACGGATACCCTCACGGGACTGCGCCAGCCACTCCGCAAGTCCCCGCAGTTGCTGGCGCTCAGCTGGTTCAAACAACTCCTTCTGGAGCGGATTTTCCGCCTCCTTGAGGTTATTGCGCAAGCGAGTCCCGCAGCAATAGTTGCCCTTGCCAACCATCACCGCGGATTTGAAGTCGGCATATTTATTGAGTGCGGGAACAGCTTTGAAAAGCGCCCGGCACAGTAGCAGATCCTTTTGATTCAACTGCTCCTGCAGAGCGATGGTGTGACTGGAGACGACCAGTGGCTTGCCGCTATCGACGGCACGAATGATGCCGGGAATGAGATAAGCCAGGCTTTTACCGACGCCAGTGCCCGCTTCAAATAAGAGGGCCTGATCGCCTTCCATGGCCTCGGCAATCGCCATCGCCATATCGGCTTGCTGCGGACGGTGTTCCAACTGCATGGCTTGCTGAAGCGCCCCCTGCTTCTTGAAAATCCGCTTGATGGCTGGCACCAAGCGCAATGCAACCGCTTCGATATGGCTGCCTCCTTCCTCTATAAATCCTATCATCAGGATCAAGCTAGCAGTCACCCCAACAGGGACAACCGCAAACTAATTCCGAATTCATTTAATTGCTTCCGCCTTTTTCAGACCTGCCTCTCACCAAAAAGCGCAGTGCCAACGCGGATTTGAGTCGAACCCTCCCGGATAGCGCACTCCAAATCGCCAGTCATCCCCATGGATAAAACTGGCAAATCCTTAGCCAAGCGGCTGGAGAGGCTATCGCGCAACTCGCGCAGACCCGCGAAGGCCCGCTGCGCAACCGAAGGATCATCGGAGAAGGGCGCAATCGTCATCAACCCCTGCCACTCCAAATCTGGTGCGGCCAAAACGGCCTCCGCCGCCAGCTCCGCTTCCTCAACCTCAAATCCGGACTTGGCACTGTCGCGACCGGTATTGAATTGGAGCAGCACCGGCAAAACGCGTCCACACTCTCCCGCCAAGCGCGCGAGCCGCTCAATCAACTTAACGGAATCCAACGACTGAATGCGATCAAAGGTTTGCACCGCCAGCTTGGCTTTATTCGATTGCAAGTGACCAATCAGCTCCCAGCGCACCTTCGAACCCAGTTCACCCAAGGCCTCTCGCTTTGATGCAGCCTCTTGGACACGGTTTTCGCCGACCGCCATCAACCCCGCATTGGCGCACCATTGCACCACCTGCGGCGGATGAAATTTAGTGACTGGCAGCAACTCGATGTTATCCACATTCCGCTTTGCCGATTCAGCTGCTATTGTGATTCGTTCTTTTAATTTTAAAAATTGCTTATAAAATACTTGCTCTGACATTGTATTAGTTTCTTGACTGTTAGGTTGAAAATCCGATAAGAAAGATTTATCCATTAAAAATCATGCATATAGAGAACTTTAAAACCTTTTCCGATTTGGTCGATACCGAAAGCTTTTCCCGTTCGGCAAAATTGAATGGCGTCACACAATCCGCCGTAAGCCAGCAACTGCGGGCTATGGAGAAGCATTTCGACATCCTTATTGTAGACCGCAGTCAAAAGCAATTCCGCCTGACACGGGAGGGCCAAAAGCTCTATGAGGCTGGCAAGGAAATCCTCTACCTGTATGAAAAGCTCAACAGCGAATTGCAGGAGATGCGGAAAATTATTAGTGGAAATGTTCATATTTCGACGATTTACAGCATCGGCCTTCACGAATTGCCGCCCTACATTAAGACCTTCCTGCAAACCTTCCCGGCGGTCAATGTCCGTGTGGAGTATCGTCGCGCCAATAATGTCTATGAAGATGTTTTGCACAACTCCACAGACCTTGGCATCGTCGCCTACCCGCAAAACAACAAGCAATTGGAAATCATTCCCTTTGCTGAGGACAAAATGGTGCTGGTAGTCAACCCGCAACACCCAATGGCTGAGCTCAAGGAAATTAACCTCAAGGACTTGGCCAGTGAAAAAATTATTGGCTTTGAAGCGGATATTCCCACCCGCAAAGCAACTGACAGCGCTTTCCGCGCCCTCAACATAGACAACATGCCAGTTATGGAGTTCGATAACGTGGAAACCGTCAAGCGTGCCGTTGAAATTGATGCTGGTGTTGCCATTCTGCCCTATGCCACCGTGGCAAATGAGAAAACGCAGGGCCTGCTCCGAGTAATAAACATCAAGGGTGATCCCATTAAGCGTCCACTCGCACTACTACACCGCAAGGGGCGGGTTCTCACACCCGCACTTAGCAAGTTCATCGATTTAATGACCGGTAAAGACATCGTTGAAATCGCCGCTGCGATTTAATCCCAGTTAGTAACGACTTAGTACCTTACTATAAAAATCCGCGCATGTTTGGCACTGGCACAGATATTTAGCCTTTGGTGCCAGCGGGGTTGGGGACCAGGGACTGGCCGTATCAGTCGGACTGACTCATCATACTGCGGATCCACCAGTACGCACGCTCGCAGCTCCTCGACGCTACTTACAGCTTTATTGATCGGGCTCCGTCGGCGGGTTTTGTGTGTAGCAGGGTGGGGGTGTGGCCAAATTCCTCATGATAGCGATTGGCAACTCCGAAGGCATCGGAGGGGGTAAAGGTGGCATTAGTGAGGGCCATCACAGCACCGCCAAAACCGCCGCCGGTCAGACGGGCACCAAAGACGCCGGGGGTTTGTTGCAGAATATCCACCAAAAAGTCGAGTTCGGGAATCGAATTCTTAAATTGGTCGCGGGAACTCTTGTGGGATTCAAAAAGGCACTGGCCAACCTTTGGCAGATCCTGCATTTCGAGTGCGGCATGCACGGCATCGACCCGTGCATTTTCCGTTACCACATGCAGTGCGCGTTGGTATAAATCCGTCGGCAAAGCCTCTTTTGCCGATTCTATCGCGGATGCGTCAAAGTCGCTTAGGCAGGTGGCGGAGGACTGGGCTATTTTTGTCAGGATTTGAAGGGCTTCAGTGCATTCAGCGTGACGTTTGGAGTAAAGTGAGTCGACCAGTGAATGTTTTTTGCCAGTGTTGAAAATCCAAAAGGCCAAACCGCCAGGCAATGGCAGTTGATTAAAGGTGTGGGTGCGGCAATCGATACCCACCAGATGATCGCTTTTGCCAAAGGCAGAGACGCCTTGGTCCAGTATGCCGCAGGGGACCCCAACAAAATCATTTTCTGCAGCGCGGGCGATTTTGGCAAATGCCAGAGCATCAGCCTTGAAATGACAAGCAGAAGCGATGAGCATTGCGGTGGCGAGCTCAAGGGCAGCACTGCTGCTCATGCCTGCACCGGCTGGCAGGTCGCTAATAGGTCGAACCCTTGTTCGATTGTTGCTCCCGCTTCGCGCAGCGCGTGAATGACTCCGAGGGGGTAGTTGCCCCATGCCGCCCCGCCGCTCAATGGCTTTGCGCAATCAATAGTGGTCTCAATCAGATCGCCACCCTGCAATGACTGGAGTCGCAGCAGACGATCTGTTCGCGCAGATCCCAGTGCGATAATTCCTTGTTCTACGGCGAGACCCATAACGCGACCGCCATTGTAGTCAGTGTGATTGCCAATGAACTCAATGCGACCCGGCGCGATGGCCGCATATTGGACAGGGTTGCCAAATATTTCGCTAAACTTCTGGTGATGTTGACTTTGAATGACTTTCATTAGCTTGGGTCTATTGTTTATCCTGTTGCTTGGACCATGA
>SKFT01000074.1 GCA_007117865.1 Puniceicoccaceae bacterium
CTTTAAAGTGGTGGGCCCGGTGGGGTTCGAACCCACGACCAAGGGATTATGAGTCCCCTGCTCTAACCGCTGAGCTACAGGCCCCTTACTATCTCTACATCTCTACAAGAGCACCTAAGGCACTGGCAAGATTTATTCTACAACTTTGTAACGTTGGACTCCTGAGTCGTTGCCCAATCATGTCTCTCCTTGAAGTGTACGTATGCGCTCGAGAACCACTGGATGGCTGTAGTGAAATGCGCTGTAAAGGGGATGAGGAACAGGATTACTGAGGTTTTCCTTATGCAGGCATTGCAAGGCCTCAACCAAGGGTTGGGGTGATTGCATGGCATCACGCGCAAAAGCATCGGCCTCGTACTCGTGCTTGCGCGAGCGGCGGTGAGTCAATGGACTCAACCAAAAACCCACTAGGCCTGCCAATAACATAAACAATAGCAGCGTGGGGCCTGTGCTTGGCAGGGTTTCCACGTCAAAACCAAAGCCCTCGACAAATCCACTCCAATGCGAAAGCAAGCCCAGCAAGGCAAACACAGCGAATGAGATAACGGCTGCAAGCAATAACATTTTGGGGATGTGTCCCAACTTGTAATGTCCAATCTCATGCGCTAGCACGGCTTCCAATTGCTGCGGTTGCAACTGCTTCATCAGGGTATCGAACAAAACAATGCGACGAAACCGTCCAAACCCGGCAAAAAACGCATTGCTGTGACCACTGCGTCGACTGCCATCCATTACCAAAATGGTTTTTGCCTTAAAACCCGTTCGCTCGGCAAGATTGAACAATGCGTCCTTTAGGGAACCTTCCGGCAATGGTTCCAGCTTGTTAAACAAAGGCATGATCCACATCGGATAAACAACGGCCATCAACAATTGAAAACCAAAGAAAAGCAAAAACCCCCATAGCCACCAAGTCATCGGGAACCACCCAACAAAGGCAATCAACAATGCAAGCAATGGCAATCCCAAGGCGATGCTGATAAGAAAGCCCTTAATTTTATCGTTGATCCAGAGTCCCACACTTGAGCGATTGAAACCGAACTCGCTCTCAATCTTAAAAGTGCTCCAGGCATCGAATGGAAGAGAAGGTAATGACAGCACGGTAAAAACAGCAATTAAAGTTAAGCCCTGCCCCCAGCTACCCGTGCCAAACCAAGCGCTGAATAATTCGAAGATCCAGGGTAAAAATCCCGACAAAACAACCAGTGCAAGTATCACGGTGGAAAAGCCATTTTCCACTAAACCAAAGCGAATCTTGGCTACCGAGTAGTCAATTGACTTATGGTAAGTGTCGGTATCCATAAAGCCGGAAAACCCCTCGGGCATGGCGTCGCGGCTACGCTGCGCCGTACGCAGGTTTAAAACATCCAACCAGGAATCGGCGAGCGTCTTAAGAAGCAGTAAAACAACAAAAATCCAAAGCAGAGGCGTCATATCTCACCAGAGTTGCTCATCCTCTATGTAACGGCAACGAAAAAGCATCGTTGTAAAACCCAATCTAATAAACTTTGAGAGATTTGGTGCCGGCTACGCCGGGTTGGATATAAGCAGCATTGGGGAAAGTCGGACTAAATCCGCGAGACTGCTAGCGGAAGCTGGAATTGGAAGACAGAGCCGCCGTCATCGGATCGGACCAACTCAATATCGCCACGGTGCGATTTTAAGATGCGTTTACTGATGGATAATCCCAAGCCCGTGCCACCAGGACGGTGGGATAGGAAGGATTCAAAAATGCTGCTTTGCACCTCAACCGGCATCCCTTGCCCGGAATCAGAAATCTGGCAAAAGGCAAACACGTGTCCATACTGGTCGGCCGCTGTCTGGCCCGTTTCCATACGAATGGTTCCTCCCTCCGGCATGGCTTGGGTGGCATTCAGTATCAAGTTTAACAACACTTGTTGGATTTGGCCCTTGTTGACATCCACCATGAGTTCTGAGATCGAGCGCTTAATCTCAATACTGATTTGTTGTTGCTTAAGCTTCAGGCGCACCAACTGTATGGTTTCCTCCACCAAACCATTTAGCTCAAAGCGAGCATGCAAGCCTTGGTTTGACTTGCCGAAGTCAAGTACCCGTCCAACAATATCTTCCAACTGATCCAATTTCTCACTAATAATTTCCACATCCTTGGAGCGCTCGTCGGTGGAATCGAATCGAAGCTCCAGCGACTCGAAAAGCAGTTTTATTACCGTTAGCGGATTGCGGATCTCATGTGCAATTTCAGCTGCAAGGAGTCCTAGTGTCGTAAGTTTCTCATTACGCCTCAATGTCTCCTCACTGGTAAACAAGCGTTGATAAAGGCGGGCATTTTGAATTGCAACGGCACCCAAGCTGGCCAAGGTGGCAAAAACTTTTTTTTCATCATTATTAAAGCGGTGGGGAACGGCAGTGTAGGCATTCAAAACGCCTATTGCCTCGCCATCGAAAACAATGGGAGACGACAACATCGACACCAATCCCTCCTTGCGGGTTAAGCGGGTAAAGTGATGCTCCTCGGTAAATGGCAGATCGTGCACTTCGACTTGTTTTTGACGCAAAATGGCGGCACCTACCGAACTATCTTCGAGTGGCAAATCCTCGTCGTAGGGGATGAGTCCCAAAGGACCACTAACGGTATGCAAGCGCAATGAGCGACGGTCTGAATTGAGAAGTAAAAGCGCGCAAATATGTGCGGCCGTAAGGTTTTTGGCCTCTTCGGTAATACTGACCAATACCTCGCGATCGGTTTCCTTCGAAACAATACGTTGGCCCATGTTGACCAGAGCTTCGAGTTGACTGGCCTTGGCACGCAGCTGGCCAATAAGCCAAAGGCGGGAGACAACCTTGGTGGCCTCATTCGTCAGCAAGGTCAACAGCTTGAGATCCTTGCCACTGAAAGCATCGCTTTGGTCACTATCGACGTTGACCACACCGATGATGCCACCGCGCTCCTCCATCGGCACAGCCATCTCGGAACGGATGGTTGCATTGACCGAAACATAGCGCGGTTCCCGGCGAACATCGGGCACCAACATCGGCTTGCCGTGGAGTGCCACCCAGCCAGTGATACCGCGTCCCATCGGCAGATCAAATTCTGCGGCATCAGCGGGAAGGCCAAACGAAACTTCCACTTCGAGACGCTTGGTATCTGGATTAATCAAACAAATGGAGGCACTGGTCGGCTGCAGAACATTGACGATCTCACCCAGAATTGCTTGAAGGGCCTGGTGGGGATCTTCTGTTTTGGCAACCAAACTGCTAATGCGGTAGAGAGCATCAATAATCGTATCCGCGTTGTGTTGAGTGGATCCCATCTTATTGCTTAAACAAGCTGGCAACGGTAAGGCTGCGCATCATAATCAGGTTGAGCGCCATCCTTGGAAGCAATAAAAGCGCCCAGGTTTGACGCCATTTTGAGCGCTTGCTCAACCTCCTCTTTGCGCAACAGTCCGTGAATAAAACGCGCCATAAAAGCATCGCCCGCACCGATGGTATCGCGGACATCAACCGGTTTGACCGGAACACTGAACAATTGCTCGCCATCAAAATAAGCGGCACCCTTTGGCCCCATCGTAAGGCATATCCTGGAGGTTCCGGTCTTCTCCATCAGTCGCTGCATCGCGGGCTTGGGATCGTCGGTAGCAACAGTCTCGCCACTAAGAATCGCCAATTCCTCCTCATTGAGCTTGGCGAGATCGGCCAACGCTAGCAGGCGCAGGGCATAGTCAAGGTCATTAAATCCCGGTCGCAGATTAATATCACAGATTTTCAAGCCATGACAACGGCAAAGCGCCGACTCCAATTGCTGACGGTTAGCCTCCTTGCGCATCGCTAGCGAGCCGTACACAAAAGCGTCCGCCGAGGCTGCCAATTCGGGATCGACAGATAAAAAATCCCATGCCGAAGGGTCGAGAAAATCGTAACTGGCATCGCCTTTCTCGCTTAAACGCACGCGCACCGCACCGGTGGCACGATCAGGAAGGGACGAAACCCAGCGCCCATCAACCCCCATCGTTTGCATACGCGCAAGCGTCTCTTCACCAAGAAAATCCTCACCAACGGCTGAGACCATACAAGGCTCCTCACCCAATTTGCGCAAGTGGTAAGCGACATTCAGCGGGGCACCACCAAGAAAGAGGCCACGCGGCAAACAATCCCACAAAACTTCGCCAAAACATACAATTCGCTGCTTAACCATGAATTAACGTTCTTAGACTGCCGACCGAGTAAGGGCAATCGCAAATTGTCTATGACTCTCGGTGTTTAACAAAGTAGAGTCGAGGAGGAGATTTATTTTTCGCATGTGACCCTTAATTTGCCATTGCCCAAGTCCGACTGCCTGCTAGGCTAACTCCTGAAATAGCCAAATTCCAACAAACCATACAGGGGATTTTAGTCATGCTACCGCAGGAAATCATTGCCACAAAACGCGATGGTGGCGTTTTGGAACGAGCCGCCATTGAGGCTTTTATTCAAGGTGCGCTGGATGGCTCTTTCAAAGACTACCAAATCAGCGCCCTGCTGATGGCCATTGTGCTGCGTGGGATGAGCCCGGAGGAAACCGTCGATTTAACTCGCACGATGCTAAACTCCGGCGAGCGAATCCGCTTCCCCGAAATTGAGCGCGCCAAAGTCGACAAACACTCAACCGGCGGCGTAGGCGATAAAGTTTCGCTGATTTTAACGCCATTAGCTGTCGCTTGTGGCCTCTGCGTGCCGATGATCAGTGGACGCGGACTGGGGCATACCGGTGGCACTTTGGACAAACTCGAAGCCATCCCCGGATTTCGCACTGACTTGACAAACTCGGCTTATAAGGAACAGGTGCGCAATATCCATCAGGCCATTGTCAGCCAAACCGACCAAATGGTCCCGGCGGATCGCTTGCTCTATGCGCTTCGCGACGTAACAGCTACAGTCGAAAGCATACCCCTGATCACCGCCAGCATCCTCAGCAAGAAGCTCGCTGAGGGCATTGATGCATTGGTACTCGATGTCAAGGTTGGCAAGGGTGCGTTTATGCAAACCTTACCGCAGGCCCGCGAGTTGGCACACAGCTTGGTCTCGGTTTGCCAGTTGCTGGGCAATCCGGCATCGGCTTTAATCACACGCATGGACCAACCCCTGGGACGTTGCGTGGGAAATGCGGTTGAAGTTGCCGAAGCCATCGCCTGCCTGAGAGGACAGGGACCGGATGATTTAATGGAAGTAACCTTTGCGCTGGGAGCCGAAATGCTGCGCCTTGGCGGCTTGGTTAAATCCGCTTCTGAGGCCCGGAAACGCTTGCAAGCTGCCATAGCCGATGGCTCGGCAATGACTGCCATGCGTTCACTAATTGAGGCTCAAGCTGGCAATCCAGAGGTGCTGGACGCTCCGGAAAAACTTCCGCAAGCCCGCTTTAGCCGGCCGATTTATCCACCCAAGACTGCCATTGGTGCCACCATTCATCGTGCGGATGCCGATAAAATCGGGCAAGCTGCCCGCTTGCTAGGTGCGGGGCGGGCATTTGCGGGTGCTGAACTCGATCTAGCTGCAGGTATTACCGATTTGGCAAAAATAGGCGAAACACTGCGCGAGAACCAACCAATGGGAATCCTTCATTTCAATACGGAGTCCGCAGGTGTCGAAGCGGCCTACTCACGCTTGCTGGCTGCTTATGGCTGGTCCACCGAAAGCGTCATCCGCAAACCTCTGGTGATTGAGCGGGTGGACTCATAGGGCCTTAGAAACTATCAAACCAGCTCTCCAATAACGTCCTGAATCCCTTTAATCGTCGCCGGAGATAACTCACTAACGGGGACCTCAAAGTTGCGTTTTTCTTTCGGATGCCAGTAGTTTTGCTTACCCGAGAGGGAGCGTCGACCAACGGCTTTGAGGATGCGCCGACGCTCCAACAACAAGCCGACAAAGTGTTGTAAAACCTCACGCATTGCCTGCACCTGCTCCAAGTCAGCTTCATTGGCAACCGCTAGGGGTTCACTTTCGGCATCGTCAAATAAAGAAAAAAACAGACTTTCCGCAGATGCAACGGTCAACCGCTGAGCCTCCTTTGCTTCGTCTGCCGCACTCTTGACAATCCGCGACCAACGTCCCAGTAGAGTGCCACTTAACTTGAAAGTATCCAACTCCGTCTCCAACAAATCAGCTCGTCCCAACTCACCGGGCTGATCCGTGGCAAAAAGCAAGCATACGATCCGATCCCCCTCGCCAAAGGGTTCTCCGCTTACGCTGGAGACCTTGGCGCCCGGTCGCACGTTCCATTCCATTGCAGCCATTAGAGTCCGCGGCGTAAATCTGACAGCACGTTCGCGCGGGCAGCCTCAGGGAGCGGAACCTTATGAATGGATTCCAAAGCAGCCGCCACTTCATCGCCGAGCAAAATGTTGATTACCGGCATCACGCGTGCCCGCGCTCGTTCAGGGAATGCAATCACAAAGGGAAGCCTCAAGGGATAGTCCTCGAAAAATGCGTTTTCCGGATTGGGACGAAAAGCGGGAGTCCCCTCTCGCTGCGAAACACTGATCACTTTCAATTGCCTGTGTGTGGGCTGCCGATTGCTCAATCCGATAGTGGACGGATCACCCGCAAGAAAAGCTTCCAGAGCACTAAAAGACAACATATTGACCGCACTTCGGAACTGGCGTCCAGCCAAGGTGCTATTGCGAAAAAGCTCAATTGCCATCGAGCGAGCATCCGATAATGCCGCTAGGTTGATGGAACGCCCAGCGAGATCTGTAACCCCTAGTTCCAGCCATTGCGTCAGATTCAATTCCTCCCCACTTCCAAAAATCCCAGCCAACTGACGCAAGTTCAGGTCGTTGACCGGATTGCGCGAATGTGCGATGACGAAAACCAACTCAAATGCAAGCGGAACTACGGTCAATGACTCATCCAACGGTGCAGCCGACAGGGGATGTGCCAGCACCGCAACATCAATCTCCTCGTTGCGCATCTCGGTGACAGCAGGCAAAGAGCCCAGTGACCGCAAATCCAAAACAATGCCCTGCGCCTCGGCAGCTTCCCGCAATACCGGGGACACAGCATCGGCGACCAAATCGGAAATGGTTAGCCGCACATCAGCCGCCTGAGCCAGCGTCGAGAAAAGAGCGGCGGCAACCGAAATGAGTGGCAATACAATCCGCATGAGAAACGCTTGGAGGACCTTGCAATAAAGCATAATAAAATGGGTTTCAGAGTAATTTTCAACTCAAGCTCTATGCGACCAAATCCCTTCCGTCAAGAATTCGATGGAGGGAACAGCTCGGGCTTGAGACTCGGGAACAGGATGGTGTCGCGGATGTTGTCAGCTCCCGTCAGCAAAATAATAAGCCGATCAATACCTAGGCCCATCCCACCCGCAGGTGGCATCCCGTGTTCCAGCGCCAACAAAAAGTCATTGTCAAGATTTTGCTGCTCATCTCCGACTTGCTGCTCAAACATCTGCCGCTGCACAATTGGATCGTTCTGCTCGGAGTAAGCAGGCGCAATCTCCTGTCCATTAATACAGAGTTCAAACACATCTATGGTGCGCGGATCCTGTTGATTCAACTTTGCCAATGGACATAGCTCCCGGGGGATATGCGTCACAAAGGTGGGTTGGATCAAATTGGGCTCAATTCGCTTTTCGAAAATATCGTTGGTGATGGCATGGTCATCCAACTCCGGATCCACTTCAATGCCGAGCGCCACAGCACCCTGCAACTTCTCTTCGCGGCTGCGCTCAAACCAGTTCGAATCGCCAGTAGCCTCAATGATCAGGTCAAAGTAGGCAGCCTCACGCCATTCGCCACTCAAATCAATCACCACCCCATCCGGTCGCTCCACCTGCAGCTTACCCAAAACCGTTTTTGCCACATGTTGAATCAGACTACGGGTCAATTCCATCATGCCGCGATAATCAGTGTAAGCCTGATACGCCTCAAGCATGGTAAACTCAGGATTGTGTCGCCGCGACAGCCCTTCATTGCGGAAAACCCGCCCCAACTCAAACACTCGATCCTCTCCGGCAACCAACATCCGCTTCAAATAAAGCTCCAGCGCAATCCGTAGGTAAAAATCACAATCCAATGCATTGGAATGCGTAATGAATGGACGCGCGGCAGCGCCGCCGGCGACAGCCTGCAAGACGGGTGTTTCCACCTCCGTAAAACCCCTGTCCCAGAGAAACCGACGGATTTCCCTGACAATCGCAGCACGCTGCTTGAAACGATTGCGCGAACATTCATTGACGATTAAATCCAAATAGCGCTGACGATAGATTTTATCGTCAGCGGTCAAGCCATGCCACTTCTCCGGCAAGGGCCGAAGTGCCTTGGATACCAAAGTGTAGCTCTCCGCACGCACTGTTATTTCACCAGTCTTGGTTTTGAAAAGCGTGCCCTCAATGCCGATGATATCTCCCAGATCGAGTTTCTTGAAATAGTTATTGTATTCTCCCTCGGGCAAATCATCACGCGTGACATAACACTGAATCAAACCATCCCGATCCAGCAGCTTGATAAAGGAGGCTTTACCCATTAAGCGAAATACCGTAATGCGTCCGGCAACAGCTACCTTAACCGGAACGGGCTCACCATTGCCATCCTCTTCATACAGCGCAATGGCTTCGCGGGAAGTATGCGTCTGGGCACAATTGGCAAGAAAGGGATCACGCCCCTCGGCACGCAATCGGTTCAATTTTTCCGTCCGCACGGCATATAAATCATGAGTGGCTACGGCGGATTCAACTGTTTTATCTTGATCCATAAGCAGCAGGATCAAAGCCAGTGATCGTAGCCATTGCAATCTTACTTTTTCATTGAGTCCACCCGACTGCTAGGCACTACGGCCAATCAAAACATCAAACAGGGCACGTAGCTTGGCAGGATCCTTAATTCCGGGACTGGACTCCACTCCACTATTCACATCAACTGTCTCCGCACAACTTTGCTGGCAGGCAGCGACGATGTTTTGCGGATTTAATCCACCCGCAAGAATCCAGTTTTTATGTGGATAGGCACTTTTGTATTCGTAAAAGCGCGACCAATCGCCCGTTCTTCCTGTGCCTCCGGCTTGGTGAGGATCGTAAGTATCAAGCAATAAGTGGTCACAAAACTCAAAAACCCCACTGGCCAGCGACTCCCGCGGCGGTATGCGTGGCGCAAACCATAACCGTTGCTTGCCCACCAACCCTGCCCATGCTGCCAAAGTCGCCCATCCCACCTCCAACTGACTGTGTATCTGGAAGTAGTCAAATGGTCCCTTTACCCGCTCGGCGAGCACGTCGCTGGGAGTTTCCACATCAACCAGCACCCTTCCCCCCTGAGGTGCCTTCTCAGCTAAGGCACAGGCTTGCTCCCAACTCAATCCACGCGGAGACTTGGGCCAGACAATAAAACCGAAATACCGCGCACCCAATTCAGCTGACAGCTCAATATCTTCCACGCGTGTGAGTCCACAGACTTTAACTAAAACCGGTATGTTCATTGATTCCAAGGATGGGATAACATCTGCCTTATGTTGCTCGCCTGTCCGACTTGGGCAAACCCAAATTGAGGATAACTGCGAGAACGAATGCTATTGCATTATGCTTGCACCAATGTCTGCCCATTGTCTCTAATATAAAGCACCTTATTGATCATTCATTATTTATGAACCATATTGCCAAAGCATTTCCCGATTCCTTGTTGCAACAAGTGCGCCAGATGCGCATCATAGCGGTCGTCGTTATCGACGATCCCGAGCAAGCAGTGCCACTTGCCAACTGTCTGCTGGATTCCGGCATCCGCGCTATCGAGCTCACCCTGCGCACGCCTGCGGCATTTGAGGCGCTGAAAAATATCCGTTCGCAATGCCCGCAGATGACTGCTGGCCTGGGTACGGTTTTATTCACCCAGCAAGTGCAACAAGCCGTTGACGGCGACGCCGCATTTGCCGTTTCCCCGGGAATGAACCCCAATATCGTCAAGGCTGCTATCGAAGCCAAGCTGCCTTTTGCCCCTGGCATCACAACCCCATCCGAGGTCGAAACTGCGGTGGAACTGGGTTGCCGCCTACTCAAATTTTTCCCTGCCGAGCCAAGTGGTGGTCTGCCCTACCTAAAAGCAATGAATGCTCCCTATGCCCACTTGGACTTGCAATACATTCCTCTGGGAGGCCTCAATGAATGCAATTTTGTCGAATACCTCAATCTCGACTGCGTTCCTGCGGTCGGGGGTTCATGGATCGCCCCACGTAACCAAATTGTCGCTGGCGACTGGTCCTCCATTGCCGCAACAGCCAAACGTGCAGTTGCCAAATTGAACTAAACTTGATCCGGCTATTCGCTGCGTAACGCTTCGGCTGGCTTCAAACGGGCTGCTCGCCAAGCTGGAATCAATCCGGCAGAGGTTGAAATCAATAACGCAAATACCGTGACTACGATGAAGTCCCTAGCCATGTAGTGAGCGGGGATGTCGGCAAATTGATAAAACCGCATTATTGCAGCTTCGGACTGCGTTAGCTGGGCAAAAGCCAGTACCACAGCATTGCGATAGTGAATGGCAAGCACCGCAAACAAACAGCCCAAGGCTGTCCCCACCAGCCCAATGACCAGTCCTTGAAAACAAAATCCCAATGCTACCTCCCTCGGTCGCGCACCCATCGCTACCAGCAAACCAATCTCGCGGGTCTTGCGAATCACCGTCATCATCAAGGCAATCGCAATGGAAAACGATGCCACTAAAATAATGAAAATGATGATGAATGAAATCATGGTTTTCTCCAACTGCAGGATGAATAGAAAGTCGCGCTGCGAATCCAACCAGCTATAGGCGCGTAATGGCGGCTGCAGACTCTCGTTCAACAACCGGGTAATGCGATCAGGATCCGCCCCGCCTGCCAACTTCAGTGTCAGTCCATGGACGCCATCCTCAAGCCCATAGAGCTCTTGCATGACGCGCAGGGTGACCAACATGCTGTTGTTGTCGATTTCATTCCAGCCGGTTCGAAAGATCCCAGCCACTTCCATTTCCATAGGCAACAAAACTTCATCCGCCTTTAACCGCTCCAGCAACAACGGCGTATACAACTCTACCACCGCACCAGGATGCGCCCCAAGGGCATGCGCCAGTCCCTCACTCAATATCACACTGGAATCATCCAAGTCATCCAAACTCCCCATCACAATGTAATCGTCCAGCCGCACTACCCCGCGCTCCGCATCCGGCTCAACCCCGCGTATAAATGGAAAGGCTGGACGGTCGCTATGCTGCAACATGACAATCCCCTGCGCATAGGGTGCAACCGCTTCAATGTCATCGCGAATCAACAACTGACTGCGAATTTCAGGCCAGTTATAAATAATGCCATTGGACTCTATGCGCACCTCACCCGTCGTCGCAACTATTGTACTGCGAATCCGCTCACCGAAACCGTTCATCACCGTCTGAACAACAATTAACACCGCCACACCCAGTGTGACGCCTATAATCGACATGAACGAAAAAAAGGAAAAAAAACGCTTTGAGGGAAAAAGCTGCTTAATCGCACTGTATAAATACCACGGCACCATCAGTGGTTATCAACCATAGCCCGCAAAAGTGGAAGCGGAAAGTGAGAAAATTTTTGCAGGCAAGACACTTCAACCATAATACCTCCTCGCAATAATGCCTTCTAAAGAAGGCTTAAAATCAGCAAAGACGTAAGGTTAAAGGCTGCGTGAAAAAAGATGGGCACCCGTATATCTCCAGTGCGCTCGTATAGGTGCGCAAGTAAAACCCCAAAAACGACTAGCCCGGCAAAGGCGTGAAGACTGTTGTGTACCATCGCAAATAAGACCGCACTTAGCAGCATTGCCAAACTCAGTCCGATTTTTTCCTTAAAGAACCGGTAAACGATGCCGCGAAAAAACAGTTCTTCGGCTATCGGTGCCACCACTACGGCTAGAATGAAAAATGCCAGGCGAGCCAACCAGTCGTCTGCAAAAGCAAATGCGGTTACCAACAATTGCGGTTCAACGGGATCGATCCACCCGGATTTTGCCGCTAAACCCAGCAAAAAAGTCCACCCAAGCATGATCAACATCACCACTGGCAGGAAACGAAAATAAACGTCGGCGAGTATCCGCAAGCTCTCCCCCACCTCCAATCGGCGCTCACGCAGAAAACGCGGGAAATGTTTTGGAAACAGGATACGCCCCAAGACCACCGTCAGTAACAATGGTAACTGCACCGCCAATCCAAAGGCTACCAGTATCCATAAACTGGGATCGCTCAACGAAAAATCCCCGCCATGATAAAGTCGTAGCATCGCCACCACAAAATTCTGAGCAAACCAAATCAACACAATTGCCGAGCCAATAATCGCCACGGCATCCAACCAACTCAATGACCAGGGCGACAGGTAGCCGCCGCTGACGCTAGGGCGTCGCAGCCTGCGACTCCATGCGATCGCACAACCCACCAATAGGATGATCACAAATGCATTTAAAAACAACAGGGGCACAGGCTCAACCTCACTGGCCCAGGTGGTATCGGCAGAATTCATCACTCAAATACGCAAAGGCTAACAAAACAATTAGGCACTTTCGATGATGCTTTCACCGTCGAAAACACACTTCCCGCCCACCCAAGTGGAAGCAATTTTGCCTCGCAGGGTTTCACCTGCCCAGGGACAATTGCGCGCTTTACTCTGAAAACGCCCGCAGTCCACCACCCACTCAGCATCAGGATCCAATAGAACGCAATCAGCAGGTGCTCCCACACTCATGGTGCCAGCATTCAATCGACAGATTTCAGCACCCTTGTGGGTCATCAAAGCAATCACTTCGGACAAGCTACAGTGTCCGGAATGGTAAAGCACCTTAAGGACTACAGCAAGTGCGTTCTCCAGGCCAATAATGCCAAAGGGTGCATAGTCAAACTCGACGTCCTTCTCCGTCGCTGAATGCGGGGCATGATCGGTGGCGATGCAGTCCAGCGTACCATCTTTAAGACCTTCGATCAGCGCAGCCACATCCTTGGCGGTGCGCAAAGGAGGATTCATCTTAAAGTTCGTATCATAACCCGCCAGCCGCTCATCGGTTAAGTCAATATGGTGTGGACTCGCCTCACCAGTTACCCGTACCCCACGACTTTTGGCGCGCCGCAAAATATCCACCGACTGCGCCGAGCTCACGTGCTGCATGTGGATGTGGGCGCCGGTCGTCTCAGCCAGCAATACATTGCGGGCAACAATAATATCCTCGGCAGCCTTGGGCCAACCGCGCAATCCAAGACGAATCGACCACTCCCCCTCATTCATGACCGCGCCCTGAGTGAGACTGGCATCCTGACAATGGTCCATAACCGGCAGTTGAAACATGGCGGCATATTCCACCGCCCGCCGCATCAGCTCATTGCTTTGCACACATTTGCCATCGTCGGTAACGGCAACCACACCGGCATTCTTCAATGAACCGATCGGTGCCAAGCGCTCCCCCTGCATACCAATTGTTAAACATCCGGTCGGATAGAGCCGAACGCAGGCATCGCGGGCGGATTTGTCACGAATCAATTGAATCGTTCCAGCGTTGTCGCAGACCGGACTGGTATTGGGCATGCAAACCAGCGTGGTGTAGCCACCAGCAGCTCCTGCTCTCGTTCCCGTGCGAATGCTTTCCTTATGCGTCTGCCCGGGCTCGCGCAAGTGAACGTGAATATCCACCAATCCAGGTGCAACCACCAAACCTTTGGCTTCAACCACTTGGGCATCCTTACGCTCCGCAGCATCCAAATCAGCGACAAAAAACCCGTCGCGTGCATAGACATCACCAATGCCGTCACGATGATTAGCGGGATCAATGACCCATCCATCACGAATCCAAAGTGTTTTTGTTGTCGGTTTGCTCATACTGGAAAAGGTTGACTCATTTCGCCGCCACGCTGCGCCGCTGAGGCACATAGATAAAGCACTGCCATACGAATGGCGATGCCATTGGTGACTTGCTCCAAAATGACCGAGCGATTGCTGTCGGCCAACTCAGAGTCGATCTCGACCCCCCGGTTAATGGGACCGGGATGCATGATGATGGCATCGGGACGTAACCAGGCCGCACGTTCTTTATTCAATCCAAACATACTGGTGTATTCTCCAAGTGAGGGAAAGTGTGTCGAGGTCTGACGTTCGTGCTGAATCCGCAACAGCATTACCGCATCGGCGCCCTCAAGTGCTTGTCGCAAGTCGTGGGAAACCGTAACTCCAAGCCGCGAAAACCCATCCGGCACCAACGTGGAAGGACCCGCCACAGTGACATGCGCTCCCAGCTTGCTTAAACACCAGATGTTGGAACGCGCTACGCGGCTAAAAAGGATGTCGCCAAGGATCGTAATCCGCTTCCCCTCCAAGGTCCCAAAACGCTCCAATAGGGTAAACGCATCCAACAGTGCCTGTGTCGGATGCGCGTGCGCACCATCCCCAGCGTTAATAACCGGTATCCCAACCCGTTCGCGCAAATAGTTGGGTGCCCCGGATGCAGGATGACGCAAGACGATGATGTCAGCGCGCAAGGCCTCAATATTACGGGCAGTATCTTTCAATGTTTCTCCCTTTGTCAAACTACTGGTATTGCTGATCATTGAGATCACATCGGCGCTCAATCGTTTGGCGGCAATCTCAAAGGCAATCCGCGTGCGCGTGCTCGGTTCCATGAAAAGGTTAACAACCGTGCGCCCACGCAGTGAGGGCAATTTCTTTACCGATCGCTCCATCGTATGCTTGAAAGAACGGGCTACCTCAAAAATAGCCTCTACTTCAATGCGTGTCAGCTCTTCGATGCAGATTAAATCTTTGCGCTGCCAAATCGGATCGGAATGAGTCATTTAGGATGTAGGGTTATGCAGTCTTTGTGCGGATCGAGTGGATCAAGAAATACTTTTACCTGCTCAGACGAAGCGGTATCAAGGGTTATGCCTGTATAATCCGGTTGAATCGGCAGGCGACGGCCACCACGGTCACAAAGTATGGCCAGTTCAACCACAGCCGGTCGGCCCTGGTCAAATAAATCATTTAATGCGGCTCGCACCGTACGACCACTGAACAGCACGTCGTCACACAGCAGAACGCGGGCACCATCAACGTCAAAATCAAAGGCGCTGGGCTCCGTGACTTTGGGAATAGGATTGCGCCCCAAATCATCACGGTAGAAGGCGATATCAACAGTGCCAACTCCAACAGGCACACTACGCATGGCGTTCAATCGCTCCCGCAATCGCTGCGCAAAAGGAATCCCTCCGTTCGCTATACCGACAACCGCCAACCGATCATCCGTGCTATACTTGGTATGAATGGCTGCCACCAGTTGATCCAAGGCAACTGCGATGGAATCCGCCGCAATGATTTTGGAGTGTGGAAAATCGTGATGGGATCCGGCCATGGGAATAACTATGCACTGAAAACTGACAGTGAATCAACCGATAACTTTAAAGAAAATACGCTTCCCCGCCTGAAAAATACATTCCTCATCCGTGCGTGGTAAAGACATTTGCGGATCGTCAATCTTTTCGCGGTTCAATTTAACACCCCCTTGCTGAATCAAACGCCGGATAGCTCCCTTGCTCTCGAAAAGATCCGTTTCAACCATCAGATCCACCACTACCGCCTGCTCGGCATCACCCACCAAATCATGCCAGGTAAAGACCGGCATGTCATCCGGAACTTCCTGCTTGGAAAAAACTTGTTCAAATTGCTGCAGGGCTTCACGCGCCACTTCCATAGTGTAAAAACGTCCTACCAATGAGGCCGCCAGATGCTTTTTTGCCATCATTGGATGCTCTCCATGAATACGCTCCAATTGCGACTCATCAGCCTCCAATAACAGACGGTAGTAATCCACCATCGTTTTATCATCAATCGACATTATTTTGCCAAACATGTCCTTGGGCGCGTCGGTAAAGGCGATAAAATTGTCCGCACTTTTGGACATTTTCCTGGAGCCATCCAAGCCTACCAATAAAGGCATGGTAATGACCGCCTGCTCCGGCAGTCCGGCATCTTTTTGCAGAGTGCGCCCTACCAACATATTGAACAACTGATCGGTGCCGCCAATTTCCACATCGGATTTTAAAACCAGGGAGTCATAGCCCTGAATCAAAGGATACAAAAACTCGACCAGCGAAATGGGTGCCTGCTCCTGATAACGCTTCGAAAAATCATCCCGCTCCAACATGCGGGCAACCGTCATTTTGCGAGCCAACTTGAGACAATCCTCAAATCCCATCTTATTAAACCACTCACTGTTGTAACGCACAGTTGTACGCTCCTCATCCAAAACCATAAAGGCTTGATCAAGATAGGTGGCTGCGTTACCGCGGATTTCATCAGCACTTAACACAGGCCGTGTCGCAGAGCGTCCTGAAGGATCGCCAATTAAAGTGGTAAAATCACCAATAATCAAAATCGCCTCGTGGCCCAAATCCTGAAATTGACGCAGTTTGTTAAGTACTACCATGTGGCCAAAGGTGAGGTCTGGTCGCGTCGGATCGACACCCAGTTTAATGCGCAGCGGACGCTTGCTGGCCAATCGTGGCTCCAACCCCTCAAGGCCGATAACGGTGTCAGTATTACGACGGATGGTATCAAAAAAAGACATAATAAAAGCCAAATTGCCCAATAATGGTTCAGTTGCCAAGCTGTAACTTGGTAATGACTGTCGCTTGGCGATAAAGATATACGAAAACAGGCTGCCAGCATGTCCGCGATGTTGGCAGCTTCTTCTGCATTCTAACGCTTGACCCACACGCGTGCGTCTCCATATCCGTTTAGTCATGCAACGCGTTATTGCAATCGGTGATGTCCATGGCTGTTACGAGGAGTTCGAAATACTCCTTGATCGTCTCGATTTGCATCCGCAGGACCGCGTGATCCAACTGGGTGACCTCGTAAACCGCGGTCCCAATAGCCACCGAACGGTTCGTACCGCCCGCCAAAGGGGTGTCGAAGCCATCCTCGGCAACCACGAATTGCGCCTAATCCAAGCCCACAAGTCGCGTAATACCAAGATATTGAGTGCTGACGACCTGCGCAGCTACAAACAACTAACTCCAGCGGATTGGAAATACCTACTCAGCCGCCCCGCCTGGATCGAAATCCCCGACTACAACATTGTCTGTGTTCATGGCGGATTCCTGCCGGATAAACCTTGGCAGGAACAGGATGTGGATATGGTCGCACATGTCCAAATGGTCGATGATCGCGGTCAACTACGGAAGCGGGCCGACTTCCCCACCCTGCCTTTTTGGGCCGATCTTTGGGCTGAGAATACTATCGGCAAACCATTTGTGATCTACGGACACACCCCGCGAAAACACCTCTACCCCCGCAATGGTTCACTCGGTATCGATACCGGTTGTGTCTATGGCGGAGCTTTGACGGCTTACATCCTGCCGCAAAAAACCATCTTGCAAGTCCCCGCCCTCAAGCGTTATCAAGAAAGTCGCCATGTCTGAATCCCATTCCTCGTCCGCAAAGCAGATCGAGCCCGTCATCCCCCATTTGGGAATGATCCTGATCGACCTGCAACCGCCTTTTTTAAATATGTTCCCACAGGGGCAAAGCGTCCTGCATCGCTGCCGCTTTGCCTGTCAAGTGGCTCACGCTTTCGGTCTACCCATTCTCTTTACCGAGCAAAACCCGAACAAGCTCGGGATCACGGATGCATCTTTACTTGGCGAAACCGGTGCCAGCGAATACCCACGCATTGGCAAGCAATCCTTTTCCGCTTTTCAATCCAATGCCGTGCTCGAATGGATTAAGGAACATGAGCTTAGCCACCTTTTGCTGGCAGGTCTGGAGACCCATATTTGCCTCTATTTAAGCGCTTTGGACGCTAGCGAAATGGAGGTGGATGTGACTGTTTTATCCGATTGTATCGGCGGACGGATGCCGGAGCAGGATGCTACCGTTTTCGCCGCTCTGCGCGCGGCGGGTGTCCACATCCTTCCCTCCGAAACTGTTTTTTATAGCTTGCTGGGCTCGGCTGACCATCCACAATTCCGTAATCTCAGCCGATTGGTTCGGGCCGCTGGCAACAACTAAGCCTGCCAAACTATCAACAATAACTGCGAAAACGCCGCCACCCCCAGCAGGGTATAAACGAATAGGCTGAAGTAATCGGTCGCCATCCTGCGCTCATGGGCACTGACAACACTTGGCGCGGAAACTTTCCCCGGTTTTGGGTTGGAACCTTTTACGCAGTTGGTCAACTTCCGGTTCCGTAAGTGTGCTAGACCCTCAGTTAAGTTGGTGGGTTGTGGCATAGTGACAATTATCCCTCGTTAGCGCTGTCTCTGTCCAGCTTTAAACGCAGCTTTCCATCATGCAAACGCGCCTGCAATCTGCGCTCCGGATCCGCAAGTATCGCTTCGCAACTGGCAAGCAGCTTACCTTCATCATCGGTCAACAAGGCATAACCCCGCTTTAAAGTTGCCTCAACTCCATTATTCTGCAGGCGGATTTCCAGCTGCACCAATGTCCGCTCCCGCTCCGCAAAATAGCGTACACGGCAACGCTCCAACTGCTGACTGCGCTCATGCAAGCGCTCCCGCATTAATCGCAGTCGGTTGCGGGGTGTCATTTGCTCCAGTGGCAATGCACAGTCACTGAGCCGATTACGTGCACGAACCAAGGTATCGCTGATGGCATGCCCGAGCTGTTGCTCAAGATCGTCCAGACGCATGTCCCATCTTTCAATCCAATTGCGCGGATCGATACTCTTAAACTCGGAAGCGCACAGCTTTAAACGCGCTGCCGCATCATTTAAAAAGGTCTTTCGTGAACGCTCCAAGCGCTCACTTGTTTGCCATAAACGCTCTCGTATTTGCTGCACGCGGGAGCTGATTATTTCTGCTGCGCCAGAGGGCGTCTCGCCGCGTATATCCGCTGCGTAGTCGGTTAAAACATGATCGATCTCGTGGCCAACGGCGGAAATTGTCGGCTTGCTGCTGGCAGCAACTGCCCGTGCCAAGTCAGGATCGTTGAACGCCCACAGGTCTTCAATGCTGCCGCCACCACGGGTCAGCACAATTAAATCGAAATCGCCCTGCTGCGCCTGCTGCAAGCGACTCAACAACTCCGCCGACGCACCAACTCCCTGCACACGGGCCGGAAACACCGTGACGCTGCCACCAAAGTCACGTCGCTTTAAAATACGTATAAAGTCCTGCAAGGCCGCACCTGTTGGCGAGGTAATAACCGCAATGCGCAATGGCAAAAGGGGCAGTGGGCGTTTTCTGTCTCGCTCAAAAACCCCTTCCGCAGCAAGCAACCGCTTTAGGCGCTCAAACTCCGCTTGCAACCTGCCAGCCCCGCGCTCAAGCACCACCCGCACCACCAATTGATAACTGCCGCGTGGCGGATAGACAGAAATACTTCCGCAAAGGATACACTCCATTCCGTTTTCCGGCAGGCTGGGCTGACGATTGGCATCAGCGCGAAATAAAACACAGGAGAGCTGACTGGCGGCGTCTTTTATCGAGAAGTAAATATGTCCCGAACTCTGCCGCCGCAAATTGCTCACCTCTCCACAAACCCAAACTTCCCTGAACTCCACTTCAAGCTGCTTGCGTATCCGCTCCGTTAGCGCGCTAACGGTTAAAGCGCTGTCCGAGTCAACTTGTTGAAATAAATCCATAATAATGACAGGAGAATTAGGCGCCCTTCTCCAGACTCCTAAATGTCGTTTCCTCAATTGATACCATTATCATCGGTTGCATATTGGCAATGTTATTTGCGCCTTGCCTGTTAGGCCTCTTTTGACTTTTAAATGTGCTATGGAAGATAGCAAAAGTGCCAGTCCCAAAATTCATACCAACGATCTGGTTAAAGTTTATGGCCGTCGTCGGGTTGTGGATGGCGTTTCCATTAATGTCAGCGGTGGTGAAATCGTTGGCTTGTTGGGTCCCAATGGCGCTGGCAAAACAACCAGCTTTTATATGGTTGTTGGTTTGATTAAGGCTACCTCCGGCAAAGTTTTTCTCGACCACACCGAACTGACGGGCTTACCCATGTATCGGCGCGCCCGTATGGGCTTGGGTTACCTGCCACAGGAGCCTTCGGTTTTTCGCAAACTCACCGTCGAGCAAAATATTCGGGCCATTGCTGAAACCCTGCCCCTTTCCCGCAGTCAGCGCAAGGCCTGCGTCGACGAGCATTTGACGGAACTGGGACTGGAACACCTTGCCAAACAAAAAGCCTATACACTCAGCGGTGGCGAAAGACGCCGCCTCGAAATCTCCCGGGCGCTGGTTACACGTCCAAAGTTTCTTTTGATGGATGAGCCTTTTAGCGGAGTCGATCCCATCAGCGTTAGTGAGGTGCAGAAAATTGTCGTCGATCTTGCCCGCAAAGGTATTGGAATTTTAATTACCGACCACAATGTGCGCGAGACGCTGCGCATCGTTGACCGCGCCTACCTGCTGCACGAGGGTAAAGTACTCTGCGAGGGCAACAGCGAGTTTCTCATCAATGATCCGCAAAGCCGCCGCTTCTACCTCGGCGAGGATTTTAATCTCTAATTAGCCAGCCGCACATGAATCCCCTACAGCACTCCAAAGTAAAACTGATTGAAAGCATTTCCGTGCGCGAGTTTTATGATTCCTTCAAACAGCGCTTGGGATTGGATCTGGTGGCTGGCAAAGAGGGTATTGATAAAATGATCCGCGAACGCAGTGTCAATCGTCCTGCTCTCGCCCTAATCGGCTGCTTCCACTTTTTTGGCGCCAAGCGCCTGCAGTTGTTCGGTGCTGGCGAAATGGCTTACTTGCGCGAATTGGGTGAGGAGGAAGAGCGCAAAGTCCTCGAGCCTATCTTTAAACGCCATATCCCCTGTGTGGTGATTTCACGCAACCTCGCCCCTTCACGCACTTTTCGCGAAATCGCCGAACAATACAGCACCCCCATCATTCGCACCAAGCTGCGCTCCAAAACCTTCACCACTGAGGTAACTATCGCGCTGGAGGAAAAATTTGCCCCTCGCACCTCACTCCACGGCACACTGATGGATATCAAAGGCGTTGGCGTCGTTATTACCGGCGAAAGCGGCGTCGGCAAAAGCGAATGCGCGCTGGCGCTTATCGAGCGTGGTCACAGCTTGGTGGCCGACGACATTGTCCACGTCAAGCGCATCAGTGATCACGAAATCCTTGGTCACTCGGCTAAACTCAGTCGCGGCTACATGGAATGCCGCGGTATCGGCATCATCAATGTCGCTCAACTATTTGGTGTCCGCTCCGTGCGACTGGAAAAACGCCTCGACCTCATCATCCAATTCGTACTCTGGAAACCGGGAATGGCCGAGGAACGTACCGGATTGGAGGAAAATTTCCTTGATGTCCTAGGACTCAAAATACCAACTATGGAAATCCCCGTTCGCCCAGGCCGCGATATGGCTCGTCTGGTCGAGGTCGCGGCATTAGTGCAAACCTCCAAGATGATGGGACACAACCCGGCTGAGGATTTTAACCAAATGCTCATCGCCAACATGGCGCAAGACAGTTAGCCTCAAGCCATTTACTGAGCAGCGGTGCCGCCCATGCACCAAAGTCCACAGCTCATGGGGGGCAGATGGATCGCTTTATCGTCCAATGGGATCCTTGCACTGACCAAACCTTTGGGATCGAAGCGCTCGCGGTCAGCAATCTGCATTGCATTAGCTAGGTTAATATCCGGAATGGGGACAACCGCGTATTCATGATGCGGGTTAACCGCAAACAATAAGCGCTCATCGCCAAGGGAACCGTCGGCGTTGTAAATCACTGCCACCGCGCTGGATCCTTGTGCAAAGTAGAATTGTTGGTAGCTATCGCACGGCTTGCCATCGTAGCGAAGCAGGCGACCGGCCTTTGATCGGCGAAAGCGGATCCATGCGACGAAATAGCCATGGGTATCGACATACTCGAACCGTCGGTTGTAATCAAGTGCATTCAAATCTCCGCGGAGGTAGGTATTGCTCACGCCTTGTTTGCTGCGCATAAAATCCTGACCCACGGAAATCATGGGGACCCCGAGGGAAGCAAACAGGATCGCAACCATAAGGTGTGTGCGGGCACTATCGATACGGGTGGGATGAGTGCCGTTGTGGTCAGGATTTGCGGTGATGGTATCAATCCAACAGCGGTCGTCGTGGGATTCGGTGTAGTTGATGACTTGTGCGGCAAAGCGGGTGGCGGATGGCGAGCCGGAGAGGAAGTATTGAATTGCCTCGTGGTTGCCGCCACCACATACGTATTCGGGTAGAAACTTGCGATAGCCGTCGCTCCAACTGGCGAAACCAGTGCGTTTTAGCGATTCCTGGATATGTCCGCGAAAGCTCCATGGCTCAGCAATCAGAATGATGCCGGGTTTCATTTTCTTGAGTTCCTCCTCGACGGTTTCCAGGACTTCGATACCGACGAGCTCGGCGAGATCGAAGCGAAATCCATCCACATCGAACACCTCAACCCAATGTTTAAGGCTATCAATGATGAGCCGGAGCCCCATCGGGGTATCGCAACGCAAATCATTGCCACAGCCACTCCAATTCATTAAATCAAACTCTTCGCTCAGGTTAAAGTAATAATACTTGTCGATGAAGAGGAGGTGATTGGGCTCACCAACGTGATTATAGACGACGTCGATGATAACGGCGATTCCAGAGTCGTGCAAGGTGCGAACCAGCGCTTGCAGTTCGGCAATCTGCGAACCCCGCTCGCGCTTGCTGGCAAATGCGCTGGCAGGGGCAAAGTAGTTGACTGGCATATAACCCCAGTGATAATCGCTGGGATCTGCAGCATCAAACTCCTGCAAGGGCTGGAACTCGATGGCATTGACACCGAGCTCGCGCAGGTAGCAGGCCTCGCGCGAAACGCAACGCAACAGACCACCAAAGCCATGACGCTCGTCATCACATAAGGAGACCGGTGCATGAGTGATTAAGTCGCGCACGTGGGCCTCTGCAATAACGAGATCGTGCCAGTTGGGCGGACGAAAGCGCTTACTGGGTTTTTCGATACGGTTGCGATCGAAGATAATGCCAGGACCACGCGGTCCCACCGTTGCCAAAGCATACGGATCAAGGATGGGGAAGTTGACGTCAAAGTAAGTTGTGCCTGTGCTGTTGTTGCCATCGACATACAACCA
>SKFT01000003.1 GCA_007117865.1 Puniceicoccaceae bacterium
TGAATTATATGGTGCAAACCCAGTTCCCCCTGCCTGAGTCAGTTAGGATACTTGTTTCCACAAAGCACGATGGCGTGCTCGTCATTCGCTCCCGCAGCAGCTCGCAACAGCTTTTTTCCGCAACGGCGCTTTCAGGGCGTTTTCGCCTGTCCGATCACATTCGTATTCCGCCCCCGGCTGAACATGATGCCCTGTTGGAGCAATACGCCGATGTGATTACCGAGCTCAACCAATAAAATAATTTTATCCAACCATCAAACACCATGACTGCATTCATTCAAAATATCTCTCCCACGCAACTGATTGCGATTCTACTGATTATCTTGTTGCTCTTTGGCGCCAAGCGATTGCCTGAGTTAGCCCGTTCCTTTGGCAAATCGATCAAGGAGTTCAAAAAAGCGACCAAAGGTATTGAAGACGATTTTCGCAGTGCTATGGATGACGATGAGCAAGTGCATAAACCCACACCTAAAACGCCTGCGCCACGACAAAACCCAGCGGCACCCTTTGCTAACGAACAAACCAAAAATGAGAATGTTGCCGCGGACACTCCAACCGAAAAATAGTTAGACCTATGGAAGCATCGACAAGCCAATTCGCCACTCGCGCATTACATGCAGGACAAGTTCCGGACCCCATCACTGGCTCGCGCGCGCTGCCCATCCATCAAACCACCAGCTACGTTTTTCGCGATACCGAACACGCGGCCAATCTGTTTGGACTCAAGGAGCTGGGGCATATTTACACCCGTCTGAATAACCCCACCAATGACGTGCTGGAAGCACGCATTGCCTCACTTGAAGGTGGCACTGCTGCGCTGGTCCATGCCAGCGGTCAAGCTGCGATCACCAACACTATTCTCAACATCTGTAATGCGGGTGATCACTTTGTATCTGTTTCCCAACTTTACGGCGGTACCTATACCCTCTTCCATTACACACTACAAAAGATGGGGATTACGGTTAGCTTTGTTGACGGAGACGATCCGGAGAACTTCCGCAAAGCCATCCGCCCCAACACCAAGTTGCTTTATGCTGAGACGCTGGGCAATCCGCGTCTGAACGTGCTGGACATTGCTGCTGTTGGCGCCATCGCCAAAGAAGCTGGCATTCCGCTGGTACTAGACAGCACCGCAGTATCGCCCTGGCTTTGCCGTCCGCTGGAACACGGGGCCAACATCGTGGTTCACAGCACCACCAAATACCTGGGAGGTCATGGCACTTCGATTGGCGGTATCGTCGTCGATGGTGGTAACTTCGACTGGGGCAACGGAAATTTCCCTGGCTTCACCGAACCTGATCCAAGCTACCATGGCCTGATTCATTGGGATGCCTTCAAGGCCTTTCCCCCTGCAGGCGGTGCCAATATCGCATTTGCCTTGAAAATGCGTTTGCAGCTAATGCGTGACATGGGTGCCTGCGCCTCGCCCTTCAATAGCTGGCAGCAACTCCAAGGCATTGAAACACTGCATTTGCGCATGGAGCGGCACTGCGAAAACGCCTTGGCCGTAGCCCGCTTCCTTGAATGCCATCCCCAAGTCAGCTGGGTTAACTATCCCGGACTGGAATCCAGTCCCTACCACAGTCTTGCGAAGCAATACTTCGAGCCGGGGCATTTTGGCGGCCTGGTTGGCTTTGGCGTTAAGGGAGGACTGGCCGAGGGCCGCGCATTCATCGAAAAGCTTAAGCTTCACAGTCACCTCGCCAATATCGGCGATGCCAAGAGTCTTGCTATCCACCCCGCTTCCACAACCCACTCACAATTGACAACTGCCGAGCAAGATGCCAGTGGCGTAACTGAGGACTATGTGCGTCTCTCTGTTGGTATCGAAGCGATTGAGGACATCCTTGCCGACTTGGATCAAGCCTTCAGCTGATCGGAATCCGCTTTTGTGACTGCTCACGTCGTTAAGGAAAAGCCCATGCGCGTTGAACGAGCCTTGCTCGTTCGCATCAATCAAACGCCGGAGGATGCGACTATCTCCGCCGAAATGCTCATTGAGTTGGCCGAGCTGGTGGAAACCCTTGGCATTATTGTTGGCGACCAACTGGAAGTCCGTATCCGACAGCCACAGGCGCGCTACTACATGGGTGAAGGCAAAGCTATGGAAGTGCTCGACATCGCGCAATCCGTAAACTGCGATGTCATTATTTTCGACAATGCCATCAGCCCCGCCCAACAGCGCAATTGGGAATCGCTGGCAGCGCAAAAAATGTTGGTTATCGACCGTCAGGAAGTCATCCTGGATATCTTTGGTGACCGTGCGCAAACCAAGGAAGCGCGTCTTCAAGTCGAGTTAGCCCGTCTGGAGTATCAGTTGCCGCGACTAAAACGCGCGTGGACCCACCTCAACCGTCAGCGCGGTGGCGGTGCGATTCAACGCGATGCTGGCGAAACCCAGTTGGAGCTTGACCAACGCATCATCCGTACCCGCATTGCCCGACTCAAGCGCGAGTTGACTGATGTAATTCGGCACCGCGAGATACAACGCAAACAACGCATGACGGTGCCAATACCTACCGGAGCCATCGTTGGCTATACCAACGCCGGCAAGTCGTCCCTGCTGAATGCCTTGACTCAATCGAGCGTCCTCGCCGAGGATAAGCTATTTGCCACCCTCGACCCCACCAGCCGCAAACTGCAACTGCTGGATGGCGGCGCAACGGTAGTGCTAACTGACACAGTTGGTTTTGTGCGCAACCTCCCTCACCGTCTGGTGGAAGCCTTTAAAGCGACCCTTGAGGAGGCCGTGGTCGCGCAATTCCTTCTCCACGTCATTGATGCAGCCAATCCATCTGCTCCGGCACATGCGGAAACCACGCAAAATGTTTTGCGCGAATTGGGTGCTCTCAATAAAACCACGTTGATGCTGCTAAACAAGTGTGACTTGCCCGCAGCGCAGGAAAACCTGCCGCACTTGCAACGCCTTTTCCCCGATTCCATCCCCATCAGTATTCACAACGGCATGGGACTTGATGTGCTGCAACAGCGCATCAAAAGTATCATTGAAAGAGGATCAACTCCTCTACACCTTGTTATTCCCCACGATCGCTACGACTTGGTCGCCCGAATCCATCGCGAAGCCAGCGTTCGCTCTGAACACGCGGAGGACGATGGCTATCACTTGGTCGGCATTTTTCCTGACCGTTTACTGCCGTTGCTCAAGGACTATCATTTATCGACAACGGTATCTTAAAGCTTATTCAGGCTCTTCGTAGATTTGATTTAGGATTCAACATTGGGATAGCTCCCGAGCCATTTGACCATAGGACAAGAATCGCGCAGCAGATTGATGGCCTGTTTCAAGGCAGGATCGTCGTAGTGACCGATGACGTCAATAAAGAAGACATAGTCCCACGCCTTGCGCCGACTGGGGCGCGATTCAATCTTGGTAAGGTTTAAACCGAGATCACTGAAGGGACGCAAGGCATCTTGCAAGGCGCCTGGACGGTCATTAATCGAAATAACCAAACTGGTTTTGTCGCGGCCCCCTCCAAGGGGACGACTCACGGTCTTACCTATCGTCAGGAAACGGGTCACATTTTCACTCGCATCCTGAATGCCACGAACAAGGATGGGGAGGTCGTATAATTCTGCCGCCAGGGAACTGGCAATCGCAGCTATGCCCTCGTTATCCCGCGCCTTCTCCACCGCTCCGGCAGTACTATGATTATCTACCAAAGCCACCTCAGGCAGATGGCTGCGCAGCCAATTGCGGCATTGTCCCAACGCCTGGTCTTTGGAGTGAACCTCGCGGATGGACTCCATGGGACAGCGAGCAATCAGACAATGCTCAATCGGTAAATACTGCTGGGCAACGATTTTGAGATCGGACTCCACCAGACGATCCAGGGAGTGGAAAACTGCACCCTCGGTCGAATTCTCAATCGGAATAACTCCGTAATCCGCACTCCCCCGCTCGACCTCAACAAAAACATCGGCAATAGTCCGCATTGGCAAATAGCGCAGACTCCCGCCGAAGCTTTTTAATGCCGCCTGATGCGTGAATGTCGCCGGTGGCCCGAGATAGGCAATCAGCAATTGCTTCTCCAAACCAATTGAAGCCGAAATGATCTCGCGGTAAATCGAGCGCAACGCCTGCTTGGAAATGGGCCCGGTATTCATGGATTGGATACGCTCCAGCACCTCGGACTCACGAGCAGGATCAAAATAATCTGAACCAGCCGCATGTTTCAATGAGCCTATTTTGGCGGCATGCTTGACGCGCTCATTCAGCAAGCGCAATAAATCGCGATCAATATTGTCGATTGCCTCGCGGTGCGGTTTTAGCTTCTGGCTCAGTTCCGTTAAATTGCTCATGATGCGTCTCCTGTCTTCAAGGCCACAAACTCCTCTTCCAATGGCAGCTCACCCTGTTTGCGCTCAGCTGCAAGGCCCACACCCTCATCTTCAATAATATTTTCACCCGCCTCCATCTCACGCAACCACTGGTCCAAGTCGCGGTTGGACAACACGTCAGAAGCTGGCAGAGACTCCAAACTGGTAACTCCACAAAACTCCAGAAACCGCTCTGTCGTGCCGTATTGAATGGGTCGACCCGGCAAATCCGCGCGTCCGACCGCATGCACGAGGTCCAGCTCCAGCAGACGGCTTAAGGGACCATCCACCGACACCCCGCGGATAGCCTCTATCTCAGCGCGACTGGCAGGTTGACGGTAAGCGATGATTGCAGCCGTTTCCAGAGCCGCTGGCGACAACCGCTGTGGTGAAGGTTCGCCGCGCAGCAATCGCACCCAAGTGGCATACTCAGGTGCAGAGGTCAGCTGAAAACCCTGCGGTCCCTCGACTATCCGGTAGGGTGCCCTGGCGGTTTCCGCCTCCATTTGCAAATCGCTAAAAGCTTGGCGAATCTGAGCTTGGGTGATCAAACTTGGCATGGCAGCGGAATCCTCATCATCCGACACCGCATGCCCTGCCTCGGCAAATTCATTTGATGCCTTTTCGTCCTCCTCTTGATCCTCATCCGTTTCGATAGAATCCGCATGCTCCAGGCGATATTGTGCGCAAAGCTTCTGCACCGTTTTCGCCGCAATGGGGTCCGAGGTGGAATAAAGAAGAGCCAAAAGGGTCTTTTTTAGATCAAAATCCATGCCCCGACTATGGCAATTGCGGAGCAGAGAGCGAGTAGAAAAACTGCGGGGATAAAGGAAGTTAGCTTACGTTCAGGAGCACCTGTAGCCAGCCGTTTTTCCTGCTGCCATGACAACAAGAGAAAACTTATCAAGCCGATGATTGCCGGCGTTGTTAAGACATGCTTTAAGTAGATCCCGGATAGCCAGGTTTCATGTCCGCAGTAGACGATAAGCGTCATAAACCATAAAAAAAGCATGGCCGCATAATTGAGGACACTCCCGATCAGCCCGAGACCCAATAGTCCACTGGAAAGGCTCAGCACACCCGTGATCAGGGTTCCGCCACAAAGCAGCACCAGCGGAATATTCAACAAAACTGCCCCTGGCACAAATAATTTGAAGTGTATCAATATGAGTGGTGTGCTGGCCAACCATGCCGCAAGACCGATACAAAAGGGAGTGATAATCCATTTCATGATACCGCTGAGTAAGCACTGCACCCAGCGGGGCTTTTCGACACCCTGCGGGAACCACTGGTCCAACTGCTTTTCCCACAACCCGAGAAGCACCCTCAACAGCGGCAAGCCAAATAAAAAAATACTCGCAACAACGGCATAGGAGAGTTGAAAGCCGACCAGAAACAATGTTGCAGGATCTAACAATAAGACCAAAAAAGCCGCATTCATCCAAGCAGCCATGGGTGCATGCTGACGCCGGGAAACCGTAGCGCCCAGCCAGAAGAAAAATACCATGAGGAAAGCCCTGACCGCGCTTGGGCTTGCCCCGGTGACGTAAACATAAAGTCCCAGCAAACAAAGTCCAACCACTATGCTCAAAACCGGCGGGATGCGGATGCCTTTTAACATAAAAAACAGCGTCAACCCGATAATTTTGATGTGCAGTCCGCTAATCGCAAAGAAGTGCATCGTCCCGGTTTCGCGAAAGGCCTGCAACTGTTCCTCCGACAAAGCGACCCGCTTACCCAACAACATCGCCACGTATACATCGGCCAATGGGGTGGCTTGGGGAAGTGCCCGCCGCAATTGTGATTCCAGCGCCGCATTCGCCCGCTCGGCCCAGCGCGGTTGGGCATGATATATGACTTCCAGCACTGTCGCTTGCTGCAGCCTAAGGCGCACGCCTTGGTCAAGCAGTTGTTGCGTAAATGGCGCAAGGGTTTCGGTTTCTGCGGGAACTGCGATGGCTGTGCGTACTCCCCGTAGCAACATACGACTGCCGACCCATGGCGGATGCTTCCAGGCTACCTCGTTATAAGCATCAAAAACCAGCCTATCCCCCACTGCTAAACGAGCATGAGCAGGTGCCGCTAAAACCCGCCCGATTCCGGCAATCCGAACCTCACTGGTATTGCTCCATAAGCGCTCAATCTCGATTTCCACACTGGTCTCTGTGGCAGGCCAGGGAAAGGCAATGAACGTCGCCACCGCTTCCCCGTCACCCTCGCGCCATTCGAAATAGGCAGCAAAGAGCAGGAAGCTGACAGCGGGAATCCACAACCAACGTCGCCGGGGTAAATCCATGCGTGAATTCGCTTGGCGGCTAAAAGTCAATTTTGAAAATTCGCCCGCTCCCTTTCGACGGCTTGAGAAATAGCCAACAATGCCACCAAAAACGAGTAAGCTTAAGCCCGCGACCAGCCAGATAAAAACAGGCAAGCCAAGCTCCCGGGCGAGGATATAAGCAACAACCTGAGGAAAAAAATAGCGACTAAGCGGTAGATGAAGGGGGGTGCGTTCGCGTACAATCTGCCCGTCGTCCATTGCTTTTAGTGCGCTTCCAGCCAATTGGGGCCAACCCCGACCTCCACTTCGATTGGGCAGGTCATCGGCAGCGCATCGCGCATTTCCGTCCGGGTCAGTTCACAGACATGCTCGACCTCAGCAGGCGGCGCCTCAAGGATCAATTCGTCATGCACTTGCAGGAGCAAGGCAGCGGAGAGCTGCTCCGCGCGCAGCCGTTCATCAACCCGAATCATCGCCAGCTTAATCATATCCGCTGCCGTTCCCTGTATCGGCATATTGATGGCATTGCGTTCGGCGGAAGAACGGATTGTTGCGTTAGCCGAATGAATATCCTCCAAGCTCCGGCGCCTGCCACTGAGGGTTTCCACATAACCGTGTTTACGGGCAAACTCAATCGTCTCCCGGGTATACTGCAAAACCCCCGGAAATTGCTCAAAGTAGTGGCTGATCAATTCCTGCGCCTCGCTGCGTGCTATGCCCAGCCGCTGGGCTAGTCCAAAGGCAGAGATACCGTAGGGAATACCAAAATTCACCATCTTCGCCTTGGCCCGCATGCTGCGATCCACGGCATCCAACTCAACCCCATAGATGCGGGCTGCGGTGGCTGTGTGAATATCGCGCCCCTCGGCAAATGCGTGCAACAAATCCACATCTCCACTAAGCGCGGCAAGTATCCGCAATTCAATCTGCGAATAGTCGGCTGAAATCATAACCCAACCCTCCTGAGGCACAAATGCGCGACGTATCTCACGCCCCTCACCGGAGCGCACCGGAATATTTTGTAGGTTGGGATTATTGGACGACAATCGTCCGGTAGAAGTTTGTACCTGACCAAAATGGGTGTGGATGCGTCCCGTCTTTGGCTCAATCGCAGACGGCAAGGTATCGATGTAGGTATTTTTCAACTTCACCAAGCCACGGTGTTCCAGGATGGCGGGTATGATGGGATGGCGATTGGCGAGGGTGGAGAGCACCTGCTCGTTGGTGGCATACTGACCCGTTTTGGTCTTTTTGGGTTTTTCAGCGATTGCCATTTCATCAAATAGCACTTCCCCGAGTTGCTTGGGACTATTGAGGTTGAAAGGACGTCCGGCGTATTCAAAACAAGCCTCCTCCAAAGCGACGATTTTATCGGCCATGCCGGTGCCGCAGCTTTCCAAAGCATGTGGGTCGAGGCGGATCCCCCTCACCTCCATAGCTGTGATCGTCGGCAACAGGCGACACTCGATATCACGAAACACCTTGCGCTGCTCCAAGGCATCAATCTGCGGATCCAGCTGCTCGCGCAGCCGTCCGGCGACATCGGCATCCTCCACGGCATAGTCACGCAATAGTGCTGGATCCACCTTGCCATAATCCAAATTGCCATCCGCATCCGGCTCCAAGCCGAGGGCGCTGAAAGGAATGGTGCGGTATTGCAGGCATTCTTCGGCCAAGCGATCCAATCCATGTCGCATAGTGGGTGCGACCAGAGAGTGGGCTAGCATGGTGTCGTAAAATGGACCCTCAACCGCCAATCCATTGAGCGCTAGAATAGCCAGGTCAAACTTCAGATTGTGGCCGACTTTTTCCAGCTTCGGATTTGCAAACAAAGGTTGCAACACTTTGAGGAAAGCTTCGCGCTCGCCGCCGTCGCGGGCAGGCAGCGGAATCCACCAGCCCTCGCGCCGATCCATTCGCGCCAAGGCCAGGCCGATCCACTGGGCACGATGGGGATTGAGCTGGGTCGTTTCAGTATCGAAAGCAAAACCTGTCAGCTTACCGAGCTTCTCCACCACGGACTGCAAAGTATCGGAATCGCTCACGATGCCGTAGTTATGCTCAAGCTGATCGAGTCCTTTGCAATCGGCAAAAGGCAGTAACTCCGCTTGGATGGCGACGGTTTCTGAGATTTCCTGCTGCGCCTCAACCGTGCGGCCATCCGAGCGAATACCATCGGTCGATTCCAGAGCAAAATCCGGCTCCACATCCTCACCAAAAATGCGCTTGCGCAGGGTGCGAAATTCAAACTCGGCAAACAGAGGCAACACCTTTTCCGGATCGGCGGGATGCACTTGAAAATCGTCCCAAAGCACTTCAAGCGGAACGGCCTGATCGATTGTCGCCAGACGTTTGCTTAGGAGGGCTTGCTCAGAGTGTTCCTTTACGCGCTCGCGCAACTTTCCTTTCAAATCATCCGCATGCGCAAGCAGGTTTTCAACAGTATCATACTCTGCCAATAATTTCTGCGCCGTTTTAGGTCCCACTCCGGGGATTCCGGGAATATTGTCCGAGGCATCACCGCATAAACCCAGCATATCAATGACCTGCTCGACTCGTGCAATCCCCCACTTTGCCTTCACCGCCTCCACATCCAGAATCTCCGCACCATCTCCCTGACGGGAGGGACGATACATGCGCACGCGATCGGTTACAAGTTGCCCAAAATCCTTGTCCGGCGTGACCATGAAGACCTCAAAATCCTGTGCTGCGGCCTGCCGCGCCAAGGTAGCGATGATGTCGTCGGCCTCGAAGCCATCCTTGGTCAACACCGGGATGTCAAATGCCTCAGCAATCCGGCGCAAGTGCGGCAATGCCGCAGCCAGATCCTCGGGCATGGCCTCGCGGTGAGCCTTGTATTCCGGATGAATACGGTGGCGCTCGGTCGGGGCATCAGTATCAAATACAATCGCCAGATGTGTGGGTTTGCGATTTGTCAGCAGCTCAATGACGGCGGCAGTGAAGCCATAAATGGCGGAAGTATTAAATCCCTTTGAGGTATGGATTGGACTGCGGATCAGGGCAAAGTGGGAGCGGTAGGCCAAAGCCATGCCGTCAATCAGATACAAGGTTTTCATTGCCATCCATTAACTAGCGGGCTGGCTGACTTAGACAATCGCAAATTAACTGCGTCTCTTAAAAATCAAGCGTGAATTGCGTTGCCTTCGACAGCAAGCGCAGCTTCCTTAATTGCTTCAGCAAGGGTTGGATGCGCGTGCACTGTGCGAGCGATATCTTCAGCACTGCCACCATATTCCATGTGCGCAACCGCTGCGGCGATCAGCTCGGAGCCATTTCTGGCAATCAATTGAATACCGAGCAATCGGTCGCTCTTGGCACAGGCGATGATCTTAACCATACCATCGGTGGCATCGCTGGCGATGGCACGTCCGTTCGCAGCCAGGGCAAATTTGCCGACTTTATACTCGATTTCTTTCTCCTTGGCCGCTTGCTCGGAGAGTCCCACTGAAGCGATTTCCGGCTCAGTATAGACAACATTGGGTATGATGTCGTAGTTAACGTGCCCGGCCTTGCCGGCAATCAGCTCGACGCAAGCGACGCCATCCTCCTCAGCCTTGTGTGCCAACATAGGCCCATTAATGACGTCACCAATAGCATAAATACCCTTTACGCTGGTGCGGAAATGGGCATCGGTAACAATGCGCTTGCGCTCGTCCAGATCCACGCCAACAGCATCCAGACCCAAGCCCTCAGTGTAGGGCTGACGGCCAACCGCAACCAAAATCTTATCCGCCTCAATGGTAAGCTCCTTACCCTCTCTCTCAGCTTTCAAAACTGCAGCTTTACCCTTTTTCTCCCATCCGGTGACTTTGGTTCCGAGGTGGAAGTTGAGCCCCTGCTTGCGGAAGATGCGCTCGGCCAAGCGCGAAATTTCACTATCGAAAGTCGGTGCCACTGCTGGCAAAAACTCCACCACATCAACCTTGGCACCCAAACGGGCCCAGACCGATCCCATTTCCAATCCAATTGCTCCGGCACCGACGACTGCCAGTCGCTTGGGAACGCAGTCGAAGGCAATGGCTTCGTCACTGGAAACTATGGTTTTGCCATCAAATGGCAAAAACGGCAACTCGGTGCTGCGTGAGCCAGTCGCGACGATGGTGTGCTTGGCCTTGACCAGACGCTCCTCGCTACCCTTAACCCGCACTGAGCCATCCGCATTGAAGCTGGCTTTGCCTTTGATCAAGTTGATTTTGCCTTTTTTGACCAAGTGCTCAACTCCCTTGCGCAATTGATTAACCACCGCGCACTTGCGCTCCATCAACTTGCCCACATCGATCGATAGCTCCTTAAAGCAGATGCCGTGAGCATCTGCCAGGTGGGAGGCGAAATGATATTGCTCGGTGGAGTGTAACAATGCCTTGCTTGGAATGCAGCCTACATTGAGACAGGTGCCGCCAAGGTATTTGTCCTTTTCTATCAAAGCGGTTTTGAATCCGAGCTGGGAGGCGCGGATAGCCGCCAGGTAGCCACCGGGACCGGCACCGATTATGAGAATATCAAACTGGTTTTCTTCAGACATCGCGTATGCTTATTTAATGGTATGACAGGTTTGAAATGCGGGCGCGTGCGCTTACAAGTCGAACAGCAAGTGACTCGGATCCTCAACGGCATTCTTGATGGCCGAGAGGAAGGTGACCGCCTCCTTGCCATCGATCAAGCGATGGTCGTAGCTGAGTGCCAAATACATCATCGGACGGGCAACGATTTCGCCATTGCGAACCACTGGACGTTCCTGAATGTTGTGCAAACCCAGAATCGCAGGCTGCGGATGATTGATAATGGGCGTGCTCAGCATGGAACCATAAATACCACCATTGGAAATGGTGAAAACCCCTCCCTGCAAATCATCCATTTTGATCTTACCCTCACGGGCCGCCTTGGCGTAGTCCAAAATATCTTGCTCGATGCGGGCGAAGGACTTGCTCTCACAATCGCGCACGACCGGAACCATCAGGCCCTTGTCGGTGCCAACTGCCACACCGATATCGTAATAATGCTGACTGATAATGGTGTCGTCTTCAATACGGGCATTGACAGCGGGGACAGAAATCAAAGCTTGAGTTGCCGCTTTGACAAAAAAGGACATGAAACCGAGTTTGACTCCGTGACGCTTGACAAAGGCTTCCTGGTGGGCCTTGCGCAATGCCATCACCGCGCTCATATCAACCTCATTGAATGTGGTCAGCAGGGCAGCCTCCTGAGTGGCGGCCACCAGTCGTTCGGCGATTTTGCGCCGCAGCGGACTCATCTTCCGACGAGTTTCGCGCTCCCCGGTTATGGACGGTGAGGTGGGTGCAGGGGTGGCGGTCTTGGACGGCACAACGGTGCTGTCGTTTTTCTCTGTCTGCCCGGAAGCGGCTAGAATATCGCCTTTAGTGATGCGTCCATCCTTGCCAGTGCCTTCCACCTTGGCTAAATCTACGCCCGTTTCCTCGGCTGCCCGACGGGCTGCCGGTGAGAGCGCATGGCTCTGCGACTGGGTTGAAATCTCCGGCACATTGTCCTTTTCGGAAGCACTGACTTTGCTGTCACCTGCTTCAGCGCTCCCAGGCACTTTGGCTTTCTTGGAATCATCTGCATTTTTAGTGGACCCCGCCCCGGACTTCGCATTGGTATCTATTACGGCGACGACCTGGCCAATCTCGACCTCGTCACCCTCGGCAGCCTTAAGTGCGATCGCGCCACTTTCCTCTGCCGTGGCTTCTGAGGTTATTTTGTCGGTTTCCAGCTCAAACAGTAACTGACCCGACTCAACATAGTCGCCGTCTTTTACGTGCCAGGTAGCGAGGATACCGCTACTGATGGATTCACCCATCGCGGGGATTTTTACTTCAATGGCCATGTGATAGTATAATGTTAGAGATTAATCGACTTTCAAAGCTTTACGAACAATGCGCAGTTGATGCCGGCGATGGATGGCAAGGGCTCCCTCTGCCGGACTGGCGGAGGCCTTGCGTCCGGCGTATTCAATACGACGGTCAAAGACATCCATTAAAATCGGTGAAATGTAGCTCCATGCACCCATGTTTTGCGGTTCTTCCTGGCACCACACGATCGATTTAAAACCCTCATAGCGATTGGTGATGCGCTTGAGGCGGTCCACATTGAGCGGATACAACTGCTCGATACGCAGGATGGCAACATCCTCGCTGCCGGACGACTCCCGTTCGCTGATTAAATCGTAGTAGACCTTGCCTGAGCAGAGCACCAGACGCTTGGCAGACAAGGGTTCAATCGGATCATCAATAATAGTCTGAAAAACGCTCTCCGTGAAATCTGCCTTGGTCGACACACAAAGCTTGTGGCGCAGCAAACTCTTAGGCGAAAAAATAATCAGGGGCTTGCGGAATTCACGCTTCATTTGACGGCGCAGAATGTGGAAAAACTGCGCTGGAGTGGTGAGGTTACAGACTTGAATATTATCCTCAGCACAAGCTTGCAAAAAACGCTCCATACGAGCCGATGAGTGCTCAGGCCCCTGTCCCTCATAGCCATGAGGCAGCAACATGACGAGGCCACTGGTAGTGCCCCATTTGGACTCGGAGGAGGTGATAAATTGGTCGATAATGACTTGGGCTCCATTGACGAAGTCGCCAAATTGAGCCTCCCACAAACATAGCATCTGCGGATAATCGACACTGTAACCAAAATCGAACCCCAACACAGCCGCTTCCGATAACAATGAGTTATGAACGCAGAACTGAGCTTGCTTTTCAGCGAGATTCAATAACGGCACGTAGCGCTCACGGGTCTCGATGTCATAAATCGCCGCATGACGATGACTGAAGGTGCCACGCTCACTATCCTGACCGCTCAAGCGCACGGGCGTACCGTCTAATAGCAGTGAGCCAAAAGCCATAGCCTCAGCAAAACCCCAATCAATACCAGTATCGTCATCATACGCTTTACGTTTTTGCTCAAACTGACGGACAATTTTGCGATTGGCTTTAAAGTCCTCGGGGATACGGGTAAGCCTGTCAGCCAACAAATCGAGCGTCGCAGTTTCAACCTTGGTATCGATGGAGACAAAATTAAAGTCGGGTTGCGGTGTAGCCGAAGACTCCTCAAACACATCGAAGCGAGTATCGCTTTCAGACTCCGCCTTGACTGCCGCATAAGCTTCCTCCAGTCGCTTGCTGTAGGGCTCCACCAAGGCATCTATTGCCGCTTGGTCCGCTTCGCCCGAGGCAATCAGGGATTCCGCAAAAGCCTGCCCAATGGGTGGTATTTGATTGATCTTTTTATACAACAGCGGCTGAGTGAAAGCGGGTTCATCTGACTCGTTATGGCCGTGCTTGCGCCAGCAAAAGAGATCGATAACCACATCCTCACCGAAGGTCTGACGGTAATCCATTGCCACCTCACAGACCATGGCTACCGCCAGGGGATCGTTGCCGTTAACATGAAAAACCGGTGCCTCAATCATTTTGGCCACGTCCGTGCAATAGCGACTGGAGCGAGCCTCGGAGGGATCGGTCGTGAAGCCGATTTGGTTATTGATAACAATATGAATGGTACCACCGGTGCGATAGCCTTTGAGCTTGGAAAAATTAAACACCTCGGCGGTGATACCCTGCCCGGCAATGGCTGCATCACCGTGAATCAGCAAGGGCAGCACCTCCTTGCGCTCGAGATCACCGCGGATCCGCTGACGTGCGCGAGCCTTACCCTCAACCACAGGATTAACGGCTTCCAAATGACTCGGATTGGCTGCCAGGCTGAAGTGAACCTCATAGCCGGACTCCATTTTGCGGGTGGTTTCAAAGCCCAGGTGGTATTTCACATCACCATCACCATGAGCCATCTCAGGAATGTAGTTCTCAGAAAACTCGCGAAACACATATTCGAAGGACTTGCCAAAAACGTTGGCGAGGATATTTAAGCGGCCACGGTGTGCCATGCCCATGACGATCTCTTTAACACGGTTTTTCTCGCAGCGATTAAAAAGCGTTTCCATGCAAGCCAGCAAGGACTCACCGCCCTCCAGCGAAAAGCGCTTTTGACCGACAAAGCGGGTTTGCAGAAAATTCTCAAAGGCCTCGGCCTGCAAAATCGAACGGGCAATATTGAGTTTTTGCTCCCGGGAAAATTGGGCTTGAAAACAATCCGGCTCGATACGCGCCTGAATCCATCGCCGCTTGGCAGTCTCCTGGATGTGGAGATATTCGGAGCCAATCGACTCACAATAGGTCTTGCGCAAGCGCTCGACCACTTCGCCCACTGGCATTTCAACGCCGTTAAGATAGTTGCCGGTAAAGAGTACCGTGTTAAGCTGGTCTTCCCGCAAACCCAAACGCTCAAGGGTAAGCCGTGGATTATCCGGCCGCTCTTTGATCAGTGGATTGACCATTGCAATGGTGTGGCCGATGGAACGATAGGCGTAGATCGCACCAATCAGCCGGGCAGTAAGCATCTGCTCTTCGCTACCTGCAGATGAGACGCTTTTGGCATGCCCATTGGCGGTCGTATGGGCGAGCGAAAAGCCGTCGAAAAAGGCACGCCACTCGGCATCGAGACGGGCAGGGTCTTGTTGCCAAAGCGTGTAATTGTCGTCAATTAAATCTGCGTTCCAGCGACTGGCGATGGTCGAGTGGTTCATTTGTGTGAAATAAATAAAAAAAACATTCCTAGCCCAAATCCCGCCAGCTGACAAGCGTATAAGAATTCATTTCTTGTTAAAAGGTTTAGCTAATAGCTCGACAGGAAAAACGAACTGACACTTAATTTAAAGTAATTTGCAAATTGCTTTAAAATGATTTCAGAAAAGTATCCAATCGTTAAATTAATTTGATGAACAGCAGCGCAAAGCTAGCGACAACCACCTCCAATACGGGAGTGAAAGAATTTTGGATTCTACGTTTGTTCACTTGTTTGGGGGCACTCGCGATTATTGTTTGTGGTGTGATACTCTCAATGCTGGCATGGAGGGCGGAGGCCAACTACCAGCACAGTCTCATAAAGCACAGAGCCAGCGATCTGGCACAAGTTATTGATACTCGTACGCTGCAAAGACTTAGCGTCAGCGACAAAGATTATGATAACCCCTATTACCAAAGACTAAAAAGGGAATTACTGCGAATCGGCAAAGCCTTTGAGCAATACCGGTTTATCTACCTAATGGCCCGCGATAACGATGGAGTTGTTCGCTTCATTGTCGATGATGTTGCCCCCGATGCAAACGATTATGTTTCACCCGGAGAACCGTTTCCAGAAGCGCCGAAAACTCTGGTGCAAATGTTCGACAGCGATTTTCCCAAGATTGCCACTACTGGCCCGGTCAGCGACCGCTGGGGCACATGGATAACCGCTCTGGTCAAAGTCCCCGCCAAGTTGGATCATAATGATTTTGAACCAACCGTCATTCTGGGCATGGACCTGGATGCGTCGAAATGGTCCCGCAACAATTGGTTGGCTACCTTACCAGGCATTGTTTTAACGCTTTACCTGCTGATACTGTTTGCACTGGCATCCTGGTATTACTCCAATCGCCGACAGCGCAATGTCATAGGGTCCGAGCTTTTGCTGGTGATTGCCGTGGGCTTGCCCATTAGCGCCTATTGCGGCTACTCCATTTGGCAAAAGGATGATCGCGTGGCGCAGTCAAGATTCGCCGATTTGGCGAGAAGTCAGTCGTCTTTGTTGATCAACAACCTGAAGATTTTCAGCGAAATTGAAGTCGAAGCGCTTGGTCGCTTTGTTGAAACGCAGGAACCCCTGGAGGAATCGGCACTCCGCCATCAGGCGCATTTGCTGGAATCCAACTCATCTGTGACAGTATGGTCCTGGTTGCCACTCCTTGATCATGAAGACAGATCCGCGTTCGAGAATCTATGGACCGGCGAACGGGATGACTTTTCCCTTTGGGTACATGATGAGGGCGGAAATCGCATCCCCGTGCAACCGATGTCGCATTACTTTCCGGTGCTATACTATGGTACTTCAAACGAGGTTAATGAAAGTCTTCGCGGCTTTACCTTTGGCATCGCCCCGATTCGACGCAAAGCATTGGAGGAAGCCTATTTCACTGGATTAACAACCGCCAGCGACCCTGTGGCATATATATCCGACTTGGGTGGAGAGATCAGCACCCGCATTTGTCGTCCTGTATTTTCTCTGGAGGCACCTAAAACTTTGCGCGGCTTCGTCGTGGTAGGATTGTCTTTGCGACAAATACTGGACAACATACCCGATTCGACATCGGCCAATATTACACTATACCATTTGAAAGAGACGGGCGAGCTTGCGGAGATGGCAAGGAGCCATCCGGAAAACATTACTGCTTCGTCTTCATTTACCTTTAACTATGCGCTACCCCTATTTGGTCAGGTTTTTAACATTTCCGTCCACCCCACCGAATCCTGGCTACATGCCAATACAGCATCCAACGCAGGATGGTTCACTTTTGCACTCGGCATCCTCATCTCACTCAGTGTTGCCGCCATTATCTCAAGCTACAAAAAACGCAATTCGAGTCTTGAGCGCCTGGTGCAGGAGCGCACCGAAGCATTAGCTACCAGCGAATCACGCTATCGTCACATGGCTGAAAATAGTCCTGTGGGGTTATTTGACTATCAATTAGATGCTGAAGGGAAACAGCGACTCGCTTATTGTAGCGACCGATTTCGCGAACTCTTCGGGATTCACCCTTCAATCGACTCGCCGGATGTGAACGAGGTTTTTGCTAAAATCCACAAGGAAGACTATCCCAATGTGATCGACGCAATAGAACAATCACGATTAAAACTAACGCCGCTTCACCTCGAATTCCGTATTTTCATTAATGACGACTGTCACTGGATTGAACTGCGCTCCACTCCAGAAATCAAGACAGATGCAAGAATAGCCTGGACGGGTGTATGTTTCGACATTACGGCTCGCAAGCAAGCGGAAGTCGCGGTTGTCGATCGTGACCGGCTGCTTTCAGCAGTCACCGAGGGCACTCGCATACTGCTTTCGGAACAGGAACCTGACACGGCGATTTCGGCAGTATTGACAATTGTAGGCAAGGCTACCAAGCAAGACCGTGCCTACTATTTTGAGATAACCAAATCCGCTGAAAACGATGAAGTTTTTGCGAGTCAGCTTAATGAATGGACGCGCCCGGGCGTCGAGCCTCAAATTGATAATCCTGACTTACAACAAATTCCTTTTAAGCACGTCTTCAGTCGCTGGCTAAAGCATTTTTATGCGGGCGCACCCATCCGTGGGAATGTCAGCACCTTCCCCGATGCTGAGAGAGCCGTTTTGGAGCCGCAGTCAATTGCCTCCGTTTTAATATTTCCCGTAGCAACAGAGGGACAACTGGTAGGATTTGTCGGTTTTGACCATTGTGATGCGGTCTGGAATTGGACTGATGCGGAGGAAGCGATTCTCTCAACCCTGGCTACCAGTATTGGCGCTGCCATTACCCGTCACCGACGGGAAAACGAGCTGCTTGAAAGTTGCCGCGAGGCGGAGACAGCCAATGAGGCCAAGAGTCTTTTTCTTGCCAATATGAGTCACGAGCTACGCACGCCACTCAACGGCATCATTGGCTCGGTTGAGCTAATGCGGGATGCCACCGACAGGGATGAGGTGAAGGGGTATATGAATATCATTGCCAAGAGCGGCGATCACCTGCTGCACTTAATCAACGATATCCTCGACCTTGCAAAAATTGAGTCCGGCAACATGGAGCTGGCATCCAAGCCGTTTTCTCCCAAAGCGCTCTTATTGGAAGTCGCGGGCATGATACAGACGGCTGCCAAAGAAAAAAATCTCAAGCTAACGCTATCCTGTAGCGACAGCACCCCTGGCGAGGTGAATGGGGACCGTCAGCGCATTATACAAATCCTCGCAAACCTTAGCAGCAATGCGATTAAATTTACCGAACATGGTTTTGTTCGTTTGGCGTGTGACTGGGTTGTGCACAAAGGACAACCCGGACTACAATTGATGGTATGTGATTCCGGAATTGGTATTCCCAGCGAAAAACAGCCGTTGCTTTTCAAAAAGTTCAGTCAGGTCGAATCCAGCTACAGCCGCCGTTACGGAGGGACAGGTCTTGGACTGGCGATTTGCAGGGAGTTATCGCAGCAGATGGGCGGTTTTATTGACGCTACCAGTCCCCGCATAGACAACAAAGATGCAATCGCGGAATCCATGCTTTATGGTCCGGGTTCGACATTTACCGTTTGGTTGCCTCTGCCCATAAGCGAACCCATCGCATTGACTGTCACTACCGACGGAAGCCCACAGCGACGAAATCTTACTGATTCTGCTAAGAAGGGAACCCCCACCATTCTTTTGGTGGAGGACAATATCGTTAACCAGCGCGTTGCCTGCGGCTTGCTCAAAAAGCTGGGTCTGCAAGTTGTCGTGGAGGACAATGCCGAATCCGCGCTGGAAAGGCTTCAACGCGAGACCTTTGATGCTATATTAATGGACATTCAATTGCCCGGCATGGATGGCTATGCATTATCCCGGGCGATCCGCGCAGCCAATTCGAAAGTGCTGAACAAGAACATTCCCATCATTGCGTTAACCGCAAACGCACTCCAGTCAGACCGCGACATCTGTCTTCACGCAGGGATGAATGACTACATGTCAAAGCCAGTTAGTTCGGCAATTTTGAAACAAACGCTCGCACCCTACCTACCGAATTGGCTAAACTGAAAAGCCCGTCACTTACCGGATGCGGACAAATAGCGCAAGGCCAACAAATAACCCTCAAAACCCAGGCCCGTGATGACGCCAATGCAGGCATCCGCAGTGACTGAGTGGTGACGGCGGACTTCGCGCTGGTAAATATTGCTGATGTGCACCTCAATCGTTGGGATATTGCTCCCGGCTATCGAATCGCGCAAGGCAATGCTGGTGTGTGTCAACCCACCCGGATTAATAATCATCGCATCCACATCATCATCCGCGTAGCTGTTAATCGCATCAATCAACAAACCTTCGTGATTGGATTGGTAAAAAACCAGACGCACCTGCAAACCCTCGGCCGCTTCCGTCAGCAGGTTTTCCAAGTCCGTGAGACTTTCGTCGCCATAGATCTCTGGCTCACGTTTGCCGAGGCGATCAAGGTTGGGACCATTTACGATGGCGATGGTTTTCATAATATCCCATCTAATAGGGATTTGTGGGCACAATGCAAAAACAAAATCAGAGCGGGCAATCCGTATCGAGGAATGTCCATGGAAGATCAAATTTTAGGCTAACCGCCTGCGCCAATGCCTTAACCCCAAAGGTCTCGGTTGCGTAGTGACCACAGGGATACAAATTCAAGCTCAACTCCTGCGCCATGTTAAAGTGATGCTGACGCAATTCACCCGTGATTAGGGTATCGACACCAGCAGCTTGCAGCGCAGGAACCGCGCTTTGACCGCTACCGGTTAAAATCGCAATGGCCGATGGATGCTCCGAGCCAAATTCAATACTGGTGTAAGTTTGTGGGAAGAGCGATTTCAACTGTTCAGACAGTCCTACCCGTCCACCCCGATGCGGTCCGGTGATAAGCCCAATATCCGTTCCCTCATAAGGCAGAAAGGTTCGCTTTACGCTTAATCCCATCGCTTGAGCCAACAAGGCATTATTGCCGATTTGCGGATGTGCATCGAGCGGTAGGTGTGCACCAAAGAGAGCGATATTATTGTCAAGCAAGTGCTTTATCTTGGCTCGATTGGAACCGGTGATAGGCACGGGCGGATCCCAAAACAAACCATGATGACAAATCAAAAAATCGACACCCGCATCGGCTGCGAGGTGAAAGGGCTGTAAACCGGCATCCACGGTCGCACCAATGCGAGTCACGTTACCATCATTCTCAACTTGTAAGCCATTGACCGCCCCCGGGAAATCCTTGATCGCATCCAGACGACATAGCTTGGCACAAAAGGAAACTATTTCACTGAGTTTTTGCATGCGACCATAGCGCCAAAAATAGGTTAACTTCGCAAGCAGTAAAAAGCGATTCTCCTTAGAATGTGCTTGCACACATGCGACGGCTTCCATTGTTCTGTGATATGGAATGTTTCAATAGGCCCGCGACTAACTGGTTAGCTTTAGCTGCCCGGCTTTCAATTTTGTCATTTGTTGTTTTAACCCTAACTGCTTGCGATAAGGCTGGGGAAGCCACTCCTGAGGATACCGCTGGCGAAACCACCAATGTTATACTTGCAAAGCAAGCCAACGATGAAGTGGAGTCCACTTTACAGGTGGGCGCAGTCTTCAATGAGGATTCAATTCATGTGCGCCTGCGCTTTGAAACGGACAACCCCAGTTGGTATCACCAATACTGGGTATATGATGGAGAAAAATGGCAACGCATGGGTTCCGGCAGTGACGAGCACGATGCGAACGGATTTTATGAGGATCGCATCTCCATTATGTGGGACGATGGTTCCGTTGATGGGTTTGATGTTATGGGTGGCTTTATTACTGTCCATCAGGGGGTCCGTGCAACCCGCTCCGAGGCCACTGCCGAGGCAGTTCACGGACATCCCATCCTTGGCGACAAATTGGGATTGAGTGAAATCACCAAGTTCATCCCTGAATCGCGTATGCCGTCCGAAACGTCAATTGTGCGCTGGCAGGATGTTCGCCCGACCAGCGTACTGCAACAACTGCGTGAACAGGGTGTCTTTATCGATCTTTGGCAATGGCGCGCTCACCGCTCTCACCCGCTCGGTTTTGCGGATAATGGCTACGTATTGGAGGCGCGGCATGGATCACAGGGAAAATCCATGTTCATTACCAACCAGGACCCGCAAAGCGGACTGCCAGCGTGGATGTTCAATGCCGAAGTTGCAGGCTTCAAGGCCATGAGCAGCGATGGATTGCGCGCGCGCAAATACAGTCAGGACGATCGCTATTTTCTTCCAATAGATGAAGCAGTCCCCTTTGACCCCGATAACGACTGGCAGGCAGGCGACGCCATTCCTCACCGCGTTTTACAACAGCCCGACGGCAGTCGCGGTGCGATTCGCTCCAGCGGCAGCTATCACGATGGCGCATGGGATATCTTGCTTAGCCGGAGCTTGGAAAGCCCAAACCCGCTGGATAGCAAAACGCTTGAACCAGGCAAGATTTATAATGTCGCCTTTGCGGTCCACCAAGCTGTTGGCAACCGTCACCACCTGGTATCCGTACCCATGCGTTTTGGGATGGGTGTCGATGCCGACATCACTGCAACAAAAATCGAGGGCGCCATCGATGCGGAGCGTATTCCTTTACAGGCAATTGCACTCTTCAATCCGGGTGACCCCACCCTGCCGGCAAGTCACTAATAAGTCACGCCTTCAGCGACCAGCACATTGTCAGCACGAACAATCGAGCAATTGGCATCATCCAAAACCAACACACTGGGATGCCAAACACGCGCCTCTTCCAAGCTCATTTCACAAAATGCCATAATCACCAACAAGTCACCCTTTTCCCCTTTACGGGCAGCAGCACCATTGAGGGAAATGGTATGAGAACCAGCAGGAGCGGGTATCGCATAGGTCTCAAAGCGTTCACCGTTATTGATGTTGGAAACGAGTATTTTTTCATACGGCAACAAGCCGACCTGCTCCATCAGGTCAGCATCCACTGCCAGGCTGCCTTCATAGTGAAGGGAGCGATCCGTTACCTCGGCACGCAAAAGCTTGGATTTGAGTATGGTTACTTTCATCACAAAAAGCATCTTAATCTAAGTATAAGTGGCGCAATTGCAAGTCGGAAGCTCTGCTTGAGCAAAAAGTTGCCGACTACCGGCAAGGAATAGTTGACCGATTGGGGCAAATCCTTTGTTTGTGATTGTTTTGCCTAGCCACTTCATCATCCTCAGTTATTTAACTGCCAAAGACTTGATATGAGAGAAACCCAATACACGATTGCAATCGGAACCGATCACGCTGGCTTCGATTTGCGTAACACGATCAAAAAACACCTCGAACAGGCCGGCCATACCGTGCTCGACTTCGGCACCGATACGGCGGAATCCTGTGATTACCCCGATTTCATACGTCCTGCCGCCGAGGCCGTGGCGAGTGGAAAAGCACGCTTTGGGATTGTTCTCGGTGGCAGCGGCAACGGTGAGGCGATTGTCGCCAACAAAGTGCCGGGCATTCGCTGCGGATTGTGCTGGAACAAGTGGTCGGCGGAGATGACACGGGCCCACAACGATGCCAACGTCTTGGCAATCGGCGCACGCGCAGTTGAGGTCGATTCCGCACTGGCGATCGTCGATACCTTTCTGGAAACTCCCTTTGATGGAGGTCGTCACAACCAACGGGTAAACAAAATCGAGCCGAGGCAATAATTTTTCACTTCACGGGTTGCCAGTCCGGCAACCTTGCGATTGTATCATCTATTATCTCTATTATTATGGACGAAAAACAAGAAAAAGACCCGAAGGATTCGATCAAACA
>SKFT01000086.1 GCA_007117865.1 Puniceicoccaceae bacterium
ACCGAACCGGGTGACTCTGAGTTCTTCTGGGGCGAGCAGGTCGACCGTCACACCTTTATGGATGCCAATGACTCGATTGTTGAGTCAGGTGGGCAACCCGCAGAGGGCGAACCCGTGTTACTGGGCATCACCAAGGCCTCCATCGAGACCGAGAGCTTCATCTCCGCCGCCTCCTTCCAGGAGACCACCCGCGTCCTCACTGAGGCCGCTACGCTGGGTAAGGTGGACGAGCTCAAGGGCTTCAAGGAGAACGTCATTATGGGTAACCTGATCCCTGCCGGAACGGGCCTGCCCACCTATCGCCGCCTTAAGGTTAAGGCTGTTGTTGAAGCGCCTGCAACTTCTGTCGAGGAAACAGAAGTTGCCGAGCAGCCTGCTGAGGCCAGCTGATCGTAGTATTTTAACCATAAGACCCGCATTGCTGAATTTAAGCAATGCGGGTCTTTTTTGTTGGTTTTGCTACCGAACCCATTAAATTTTGAGAGTTTAGTCGGGATGACGGGGAGGCCTGAGCGAGGGCTGGAACTTTCTCATGCGTCACCCTACAATGCTTTACCGGCAAAATCCTCTGGCTTCACCATCTAAGCGCAGCAGCGCTCTATCAGCATTGCAGCAGCCTATGCTGCGCTATCGTTCTTCGTCCTCACCGTCGTCAAAGTCATCCGTGGATTTGTCGGAATCCTCCTCCTCGGAATCCTCCTCCTCGTCTTCATCCTCGTCCCACTTCATGGTATCATCCTTTTCGAGATCCTCTGAGTCCTCTTCATCCATATCGGGCAAGGCATCTCCGAGATCATCTGTTTCATCCTTTTCTCCAACCTCGTCATCATCACCATCCAGTTCAAAGCCATCAGGGACAAATTCAAGAATGGCTGTCATTTCCGTGAAAAAGTGAGGTGCGATCCCCTCCATGTAGGCCGCGTTTTGGGTTTCACGAATGGCTTCCTCGAGTTCCTCAACCGTTAGGGAGCTGGAGAAATCGATCAAGTCATTCAGCATTTTGACCCGCAGCTTGGTCAGATGCTCCAGCAGATCGGCGTAGGGGCCTTTTTCGTCATCAATAATGTCTGGCAGGGCGAAGAGGGCATCTTCACTTTCCAGAATGCTGTCCTCAACCTTACGCAGGCGGACGGATTTGTCCTTTTCGATTTTATCAATCGCAAAGGCAAAAAATGCGTTTTCGACCAAATCGGTATCCAGCCCGTAGTCCTGCAGGGAGTCCATGAGTTCCAGTAAGTGCTGGAACTGGCGCGGGTCGATGATTCCCAGCCCATTGGTGTCCCAGTGCACCGAATCGCTAATGGCAGATACCCACCAGTTCATATCATCGCCGATGCTTGCTACGCACCAAGTTAATTTGGAGTTTGAATTTGGCATTATAAAATTGGTTACCCTAGTGCGTTAATGGATGCGGCTGACGGTTGTAAAGCGCATAGTGGACAAAAATGGTCTTAACTTGCTTTTTTTTCACAAAACACGATAATTCTGCCTTTTTTGTGGATCCTCATTTGGATTCGCTTACTCGTTATGGGATTATTTTACGAAAAGGCATTGCGTCCGATATTCTTCCGCATGGACCCTGAGTTGGCACATGACCGTGCGTGTGCGGCTATGCGATTGCTATCATCCATGCGTGGCGTTTGCAGCGGTATGGCGCGCTACAATCAAAACTATATCAAACCTGTAAAGTTGTTTGGGTTGGATTTTCCCAATCGGGTTGGTTTGGCGGCCGGCATGGATAAAAATGGCGAGTTTCCCAACGCTGCCGCTGCCTTTGGTTTTGGCCACGTCGAGATTGGCACGGTGACGCCTGCGGCCCAGCCTGGCAATCCGCGTCCGCGTTTATTCCGCTTCCCGGATGAGGGAGCTGTGGTCAACCGTATGGGTTTCAACAATCATGGCTCAGAAGCAATTGCAGAGCGCTTGGTGCGGACATTTCCACGGGGCAAGCGTTTGATTCCGCTTGGAGTCAATATTGGCAAGGGTAAGGCGACTTCGCTGGAACAAGCGGTTGAGGATTATCTGCTTTGTTTTCGTCGCCTGGCCAGCCAAGCGGATTATTTCACCATCAACGTCAGCAGTCCCAACACTTCCGGACTGCGCGACTTACAGTCTGCGGAGTATCTGGATCATTTGCTACAGTCGTTGCAGGTGGAAAACACCAAGCTGGCAAAGAAGTTGGGACATGCACCGCATCCATTGCTATTGAAAATTGCGCCGGATCTGAACTATCGCGAGATTGATTTTGTGTTGGAAAAACTCTTGCAGCATGCCTTTTCCGGCATTGTGGCAACCAATACGACGATTGAGCGTCCGGGTGGCATTGGTGCCGAGGAAAAGGGTGGCCTGAGCGGCTTGCCACTACAGGCAAAGAGCACGGCCATCATTAACTATATCCACAAGGCGACTGGCGGGCGCTTGCCTATCATCGGCGTCGGTGGAGTCGACTCGGTCGAATCCGCCGGAGCCAAATTAGATGCCGGTGCCCAATTGGTGCAGATCTACACCAGCTGGATTTACCGTGGCCCCTTCCATGCGGCAACCCTTGCGCGCGCACTTAAGACCCGCGAAGAAGATTGGATTTAATACCCAAACCGACGTAGCCGGCACCAAAAGGTGAAACCGCGCCGCCGGGTTGGATGGCGGTGGAATAGTCTTTGCCTTCTACGGGATGAATGGCGAATCCCAGTGGAATAAGCTACAAGGCACGGATTTCTTAAACGGAATGGCCAACAAGACGGCTATCAATTCCATTACGGCTCCGTTTTAGCTTGAATACGCCGCCGCCGTCGTGTCCGGTTTGCCAAGGATAGTGAACCATGGAGGCTTCCAGTCTGAAGTCGCGTCCTGCGTCGGATGCGAGAAACGCGTCGATGCACCCGTTGTTCTCGTCTTTTTCGATGCTGCATGTGCTATAGACTAAATCACCGTCGGGGGCGACCCATTTGGACGCCGCTTTGAGCAGATCGCATTGTAGCGGCAGCATGGCTTGTATTGCCATCTCATCCAATCGCCAGCTCGCATCCGGACGTCGCCGCAGTACTCCGCTGTTGGAGCAGGGGACGTCAATCACAACCTTTGGGAAGGACCTTGGCAGGGCATGCTGATGGGACAGGTCAGATGGCTCAAGCTGGAGTAAATCGGCTGCAATCGCTACCGGCATGAAACCTTGCCGCTGCGATCGCGTGAGGTTTTCGTGCAAACGCTGATAACGTTTGCCCGGCAGATCAATCGCAACCAGCTGTCCCTTGAAAGCAATGGTCTGCGCGATGTGAAAGGATTTTCCTCCCGGCGCGGCACACAGATCCAGTACTGCATCGCCCGGCTTGGGTGACAGCCATTCGACGGCAAAGCGGGTGCCAGGATCCTTGATATAGGCCTTGCCCTGTGACAGTAATGCGACTGTCCCGGCTTCGATGGGACCTGGAGGCAACTGATAAAAATCCGTCCACCGACTGCCCGCGAGACTTGTCGGCAGTCCATCGCAGGGAGCTTGTGGATAGTATAGCCAACTGGGGCTGTCGCCAAGATTCCATTGCAGCAGTTGTTGCAATTCGTCTGGCGCAAATTGCCTTTGCCAGCGCTTTAGCAATTCGAGCGGACAAGTGGCATACAGACGGTCTTTCATTGTCGGGAAATGCCTTTGCAAGGTTTCTGGCCAACGACGCAGCAGGGCATTGACAAAACGCGCTTCGCCCGCACTGAGGAATTGCTTTGCCATCTCAACCGCATGGTTGGCGGTGAGGGCCAGTTGTGCGGATTGCGGCTCGGCGAGTCCGCTGCTCAACCATTCGCCACCCGCGATCAGCAACAGCGCGCGCAAGCGCTGCTTTGGGGGGCGCTGAGCGCTGCGGTCAATCAAATGATTGACCAAGTGGCCATAGCGCAGCGCGGCGAGCACGCGGCCGCGGCAGCTACGGGCCTGGCTGGCGGATACATGGCCGGGGATTTGTTCCCACAGGCTGTCGACCTTCTCGTGGCGGATTAAAAAGGACTCCAGCAAGCGCATTGCCTGAGGCCACGCGGCAGGGTCCTGTATTAAGTTAAAATTAGTTCTTCTCATTCACGTTTAAACACTTTACGTTGAATCCTTTGTATTTTGAAAGAATCCTATACTGTATTATGAACAAAGAGGCTATCGACGCGATCATTGAAAAAAATCCTTTGCTTGTCCATGCGCGGCACAAGCTCGAGGCCATGCAAGTGGGTGCCTATTGCTTGCACCGCTCCTGGGGCTTTGGCAAGATAATCGAGTATGATGCGGCACAAGACCGTTTGATTATTGATTTTGAAGACGGGCGGGATGGCCATGCGATGGCTCCTGCCTTTTGTGTAGACAAGTTGGAGATTCTGGCCGATAGCGACATTCTCGTGCGCTCACGCCTGGACAAGGCTTCGGTTGAGACGCAAATGAAGAAGGAACCGGTGGAAATTATCGTCGACATTCTCGATCAAACCGAGGGTAAAATGATGGTTGGTTCGGAGATTGAGCGCGTGCTCGTACGCCTGATGGGGCCGATCAAAGCAAAGAAGTGGTGGACCAACACGAAAAAACTCCTGCAAAAAGACCCGCGCATCGGAGTGCCTGCCAAAAAGACCGAAGCCTTTGTTTTGCGTGACGAGCCAATTAAGCCTGAAGATGAGATTCTGGAGCTATTTCACCAGACCAAGAATCCCAAGGAAAAAATCTCCCTCGGTGACAAGTTGTATAGCCTCTCCGAGAATATTTCTGTGATTCGCGAGGAGCTCCCGGAGATCCTCAAGGTGCTCACCGAAGCCATTCAGTCGACTAAATCGCTGGCCCCTGCTGATCGCTTGCATGGGGTTTGGGTTCGCAATAATCTGGCCCGTGAGTTGCATGAGGATGTCGAAACCCTGCAGCCATCCTCCGGTTCTATTTTGCACGATACCAATGACTTCTCCGAATTGGCCGAGGCGCTCCCGAGCCAGTATCAGAAGCGTTACCTGGACTTGATTCGACGAACCTTCCCCGACAAGTGGGAGCACATGCTGGAGGATTTGTTGCGCAACTCGAACGGTAAGTTTACCACTGAGTCCATCAACTTCATGCTGCAACATGGCATGGACGGACGCATCAGCAAATGTCTCAAGCGTTGGCTCAACGAGCAAACCATTAAGGCTCCGGTGTTGTTGTGGGTGATCAAAAACCGTCACTCCAAGAAGTTTGCCCCCATCATCCAGCCATTGATGTCGCCGCGCATTCTCAATTCCATCTTCTACGCCATCGATTACGAAGCCTTGCAGAATGCGGGTGCAAGGCGTATTCCACTGGCCGATCTGCTGGGCGAGGATGTAGAGTTGATTCCCGAACTGCTTTCGGATGCCGATTTCGAGACCGCCCGCGACTTGGCGCAAACGCTGCTGCTCAACCAGGGCTTTGAAGACCTTTCCAAGAAATCCTTATTGGCGCGCTTCATTAAACTTTATCCAGCCATCCAGAGTCTGGTGGCGGGCGATGCTTCGTCGGCGAAACGCGCGGATGATGAAGCACTGATCGTATCCGCTGTGAGCTTTGAGCGGATGAAGACTGAGTATGAAGAGCTGATTTCGAAAAAAATCCCCGAGAACAAAGAGGCCATTGCCATTGCACGGGAACACGGCGACCTCAAGGAAAACTCGGAATACAAAATGGCACGTCAGGACCAGGATACCCTACTGGCTCGCAAGAATCAATTGGAGTTGGATCTTGGGCGGGCACGCGTGACCGACTTTACCGAGGTTGGCGCCGATGCCGTTGCCATCGGCAGCACCGTTACGCTTAAGGAGGGCTCCACCGGTAAAACATCCGACTTCCATATACTGGGAGCTTGGGACAGCGATCCCGACAACAGCATTTTATCCTACAAGACGCCCCTGGCTCAACAGTTGCTCGGCAAGAGCGTTGGTAATGTGGTGGAAACTGAGATTGGTGGCCGCAAAGAAGAGTGGACTATCCTCGGCCTGGCCCGCTGGGTTGACCGCTGCTAGTTGATAGCCTGACACGCATGCGACGATGGCGGATCCTTTCGAAGTCCTGAAGCTGCTGGCCGATCCGACGCGGGTTCGCATCTTGGCTTTGCTCGCCAGCGAGGAGCTTTCGGTGGCGGAATTACAGGATGTTCTGGATATGGGCCAATCACGCATTTCCTCGCACCTGGCCCTGTTGCGCCAGGCTGAGATGGTGGTGGACCGTAAAGAGGGCAAAAAAACCTTCTATTCGCGGCGCCAACAGTGCTCCAAGGAAATAGAACGCCTGGTCGATAGCGCGCTGATTGCCACCCATGGATCCTCGGCCTTGGCAGATGACGCGATGCAATTGGAGCGGATCCTGAATAAGCGTAAAGAGGAAGCCGCCGCTTACTTCAATTCAGTCGCCGGGCGTTTGTCAAAAGACTACTGTCCGGGCCGCACTTGGGAAGGCATTGGGCATTTTCTACTGCACTATGTGCCCCCGATACGGGTGGTCGATTTGGGTGCTGGTGAGGGACTTATTGCCCAGTTGCTGGCGCGCTATGCGAAAAGTGTGGTTTGCGTCGACAGCTCCCAGCGGATGGTGGAGGTGGGCAGCGACTTGGCCGTGCGCAATGGCTTCGATCATCTCCGCTATTTGCTTGGGGATATCGAGTCAGTGCCCTTGCCGGATAGCTCCGCTGACCTCGCACTCTTAAGCCAAGCCCTTCACCATGCCGCCCACCCGCAACAGGCGGTTGCAGAGGCTTACCGTATCCTTGATCAAGGAGGTAGAATTGTAATTCTTGATTTGCTCGAGCACCATTTTGAGCAGGCCCGAGAGTTATATGCCGACCGCTGGCTGGGATTTTCGGAAAATACGCTTTACCGCTTGCTTCAAGGGGTTGGGTTCAAGAAAATTGAAATTACCGTTGTTTCCCGCGAGGAAGAAGCACCACAATTTCAAACCGTAATGGCTACTGGCATAAAAGTGATATGACGACACGTTATTTATCCGCCTTTCTGTTGTGTTATGGTTTGCTTTTGCCTGTTTCGGCTGAGGATCTTTCGACAGATGACCCAGGTCAAGCAGAGGTCGGTAATCAACAGCC
>SKFT01000096.1 GCA_007117865.1 Puniceicoccaceae bacterium
ATTCACCCAGCAACTACAGCAACTCGCTGACGAAAGCGCCTTTGTCCTACCCGATTGGCAGGCCGCAGTAGCAACGATGCGGTTGTGGTTAACAGAAAGAAAACTTAAGATTAGTGACCCCGAATTGCTGCAATACATTGCCTGCTGCGCTGAAGGTCAGGCGGCGTCTGCAGCACATGCCACACTGGAGGAGACGACTCGCGATTACCTCGAAGCTTATGGCTGCGCCTCAGCGGTGCCAGTTGGGGACTGACTTTTTAAGCTCCGTACAATGCCGCATTCAAGGTCTTACTTGGGCGCATTGCTGCCTCGGCTTTGAGTGGATCTGGATGATAATAACCACCGATGTCAACCGAGCTTCCCTGACAATCAATTAATTCCTTGAGAATAATGGATTCCTGTTGGCGCAGCTTTTTTGCCAACGGTGCAAACCGCTCACTCAGGGCCTCGTCCTCACTCTGGTCAGCCAACTCCTCGGCCCAATATAATGCTAGATAAAAATGGCTGCCACGATTATCAAGCTGATTAACCTTGCGCAAAGGTGATTTGTTTTCATCAAGATAACGCGCATTGGCCTTATCCAAGGTCTTTGCCAATACTGCTGCGCGGGAGTTGTTGAAAACCTCAGCCAGGTGCTCCATCGATACACCCAACGCAAGGAATTCTCCAAGCGAGTCCCAGCGCAAATGGTTCTCGGCAACAAACTGTTGCACGTGCTTTGGGGCCGATCCGCCCGCACCAGTCTCAAACAAGCCTCCGCCATTCATCAATGGCACAATTGAGAGCATCTTAGCGCTGGTGCCAAGCTCCAGTATCGGGAACAAATCGGTAAGGTAATCACGCAATACATTACCCGTGACCGAAATCGTGTCCCTGCCATCACGCATCCGCTTGAGCGTAAAACGGGTTGCGTCCACCGGCGACAAAATGCGAATGTCCAACTTGTCCGTGTCGTGCTCCTTTAAGTAAATATCTACTTTTTCTATTAACTCGGCATCATGTGCACGTTCTTCATCCAGCCAAAATACCGCTGGTGTATTGGTTGCACGGGCCCGGCGAACGGCCAAGCCAACCCAATCGCGGATCGGAGCGTCCTTGGTTTGGCACATGCGAAAGATATCACCAGCTTCTACTTTTTGCTCAAGAAGGATTTGGTCACCAGAGTTATCCACCACCCTAACCAATCCGGCTGAGTGTAACTCAAAAGTCTTGTCATGCGAACCATACTCCTCGGCCTTCTGCGCCATCAAACCAATATTGGGCACGCTTCCCATGGTCGCCGGATCAAAAGCGCCATGCTTTTTACAAAACCGAATCGTTTCTTCGTAAACCCCCGCATAGGAACGATCCGGAATCAGCGCAAGGGTATCCTCCAACTCGCCACCGGGTCCCCACATCTTACCACCCGCACGAATCGCAGCGGGCATGGAGGCATCGATAATAACATCGCTCGGCACATGCAAATTGGTAACACCACGATCCGAATCGACCATCGCCAAAAGCGGACGCTCCTTGTAGCAAGCCTGAAAATCCGATTCAATTTGCTCGCGCTCAGCAGCTGGCAAGCTACCTGTTTTTGCGTAAACATCACCTAAGCCATTGCGCACATCCACACCCAATCGCTTGAGCGTTTCACCGTGTTTATTAAATGCTGAAGCAAAGTAAACTTCAACCGCATGTCCGAAAATGATCGGATCCGACACCTTCATCATCGTCGCCTTCATGTGCAGCGAAAGTAGCACATCCTCACTTGTGGCTTCCTTCATCTGCTCTTCAAAATAAGCACGCAACGCTTTGCAACTCATTACCGATGCGTCAACCACTTCACCCGCTTGCAATGATAATTCCTTTTTTAACAGGGTGGTATTACCGTTTTCTGCCACAAACTCAATTCGCGCTGTTGTTTGCGCAGCAACTGTGGTTGACTTTTCATTGCCGTAAAAATCGCCCTCCTCCATACTAACCACACGGGTTTTCGACTTTGAACTCCACTCACCCATAGAATGCGGATGCTTGCGCGCATAGGCCTTGACCGCAGCAGCCGCACGGCGGTCTGAATTGCCTTCGCGCAAAATCGGGTTGACCGCACTGCCCTTCACTTTGTCGTAGCGTTCCTTTATAGAACGTTCCTTTTCGTCAGCGGGATTTTGCGGATAATCCGGCAGGGCATACCCTTGACTCTGCAATTCGTTAATAGCCGCCTGAAGTTGCGGCATCGAAGCACTGATATTTGGGAGCTTGATGATATTGGCATCTGCACTCAAGGCCAGTTCACCCAACTCGGCAAGATGGTCGCCCTGCTTTTGCTCCTCCTTTAAATACTCAGGGAATTGAGCAAGAATTCGCCCGGCCAATGAAATATCACGAGTCTCGACGCGTATGCCTGCCGCTTCCGTGTAGGTCTTAATGATTGGCAACAGGGAAAATGTCGCCAACATGGGCGCTTCATCCGTTATCGTATATATGATTTTAGCAGTTTCTGACTTCATAAGGAAAAATCTAAATTCTAATTAACCAAGGCTTTTGCAAAAGCGCTCCAAGCGCTGCAAGCCACGCTCAATCACCGAATCGGAGGTGGCGTAACTCAATCGCACATACCCCTCGGCACCAAATCCACCCCCGGGCACCACCGCCACCTGCTCCGCATCCAGTAAGCGGTCAGCGAAGGCATTGGCATCCAAACCAAAGGATTCAATTTTGGGAAATAAATAAAACGCGCCCTGCGCTCGGGCACACTCAATACCCGATATCGACCTCAAGCCTTTGAGCAGAAGCTGACGACGGCGGTTAAAAACCTGTAACATCTCCGCCACTGCTGCGCGGGCGGCCTGGGGTTGCTCAAGCGCGGCAATCGCACCATACTGTGCAAAGGTAGTCGCATTGGATGTGGTTTGACTCTGCAATGCAGCCACAGCCTTGGCAATAACGGGTGGTGCCACCAACGTTCCAAGCCGCCAACCAGTCATCGAAAATGTCTTCGCAAATCCGGAAACCGTAATCACCCGCTCTGCCACTTCTGACGAAAAAGACGCCGGACTGTAATGCGTCATACCATCATAAAGCAGGTATTCGTAAATCTCGTCTGACATCAAATAGACGTTTTCCGAGGCCATGACGACTGCAACCAAAGCCTCAATCTCCTGCCGGGTATAAACTGCTCCAGTAGGGTTAGAAGGACTGTTTAATATAACAAGTCGGGTTTTTTCTGTGATTGCTGCCCGCAGTTGGTCAGGAGTAATTTTGAAATCCAACTCCTGCCCTGCAAAGATGACTTTGGCCACACCACCCGCCAGCTTGACCATCTCTGGATAACTGACCCAATACGGGGCAGGAATGATAACTTCATCCCCGGGGCTGATCATGGATAGGATCGCGAGATAGCAGGAAAATTTGCCGCCCGGACTGACTACGACCTGCGCTGACTGGACGCCGTTAATGCCATTTTCTTGCTGGTATTTAGCCGCCAACAACTCGCGCAACTGCGGAACTCCCGCAGCTGGAGCGTATTTCGTTTTGCCATCGCGAAGTGCTTTAATACAAGCCTCTTTAATGAACTCAGGTGTGTCGAAATCGGGCTCGCCCGCACCGAATCCACAAACATCTTTGCCTGCAGCCGCCAATGCTTTTGCCTTTGCATCCACAGCCAATGTAGGAGAGGGGGCAACATTGCGTGCCCAAGTTGATAATATCGAAGCATGTCTCATGAGTAGAATGTCGAAATTCCCTCTAATAAAACGCAAAGGCAAGCCAAAAGCTGTTTTTAGTGACTAGCAAAGAGCGCAAAGAATACGCCGCACAATCCAATAAGGGCGACGATGTAAATAGGTCGATTTGGCATCTGGCCATCCAACTCCATCGCTCGTCCAAACATGAAAAATACCAGCGGATGCACCAAAAATGGCATAGCAAAGACAAATGCAATCATTCCCGCGGCTGATTCGCCAGCCATACCACCTTGGATGGCGGCAAATAAGCCAAAGTGCGATAGCGATGAACTGGTAGCCATCAAGGCGTTATCGAGCGCCATCCCAGAAAAAGCCAACAGCAACAAGCCGCCAAAAACCGCAGTCAATTGCCAGCCAAACGAAAACCACATTAAGGACTTCACCTCTGCTTCATCCTGGCCGCCCGCCTTGGATAGCATGCGTAGTGCATAAATAGTCAACCCCACCCCCACAATAGCAATAATTAAGGAGGGCACCATTATCAACCCACCCCGCTCCACACTCAATGCAAGGAGTGAAAAGACAAAGATATGTCCGAAAAATGGAATGTTGATCATGATAGGGGCACGCTTGGAAGCGCTATCGCCAAAATCACCAGCCGTACACGCACCGGTAAGTCCGGCATGCGAAAGCGCCCCGGCCATTCCAGGTCCGATATTCGCCACCGCTACTGTTCTGCCAAAAAAGATCAACAATGCTATCCCTCCAAACATCCAAAAAAGTTGACCAAAAAAGCCATAAGCCAAAACCGCATTCATACCACTTAAACCAAATGCTTCACCTATGCGGGAACCACCAATGATAAAGTTGGCTGTCAAAACAACTGGTATTCCTGCAAACAGCAAACATCGCACCGCAGGTCCATGCGACCAACGATAACAGATAGCACCTAATCCCGCCGCAATCACCATCACAAAAAAAATCTGCGGCAATGCAATCCACGGACTCACCCACATCGCAAAGCCATAACCAATCATCATCACCACGATAATAACCACCATCTCGTAAAGTCCCTTACACAAATAAAGCCGCTTGTTGCTAAAAGAGGCTTTGTAATCAATTAATATTACCGCAATAATCAGTCCCATGTAGGCAATCAACGGATAGTAATGGCCAAGCGACGTGGTATGCGGGACCGTACCCAAAAGCGTGCGCGTAAGCGCCTCAATTCCAAGCAGTAGAAAAAAGGCCCGAACAATAAAAATTACATGTGTACGTGCGGTTCCAAAAAAAACTTGTTCCGTCGCATAGACCACACTCTCATCGCGCGGAATTTTCACCTTGGAAAAAATGCGCCGCAATTCCTGCCCCCCAACAAAGAATGAAGCCGCCAAGGCAATAATAGTACTCTGAGCAATCATCCCCAGCATCGGAAAATCAGTCAGCCCCGGACGCGATACACCTGTTACAACAAGCAAAAAACCCATCAATAAACCAAAAATCACAATAATCAAAATCGCCGAGTAACGAGTCCCCGCTACCACCGCCCTCGCCACCAATACCATGGGTATGATAAAAAACAACGATAGCCAGAACTGATTAAAGAGATGCTGATGCGCAATTTCCTGCATCAGCTGGGGCACCTGCATGGGGTCGTGCATGATAATAATTGTTGGTTGTTAAATCATCAGCTATCAATTTTCTCCTCAAGGAACGAAAACAACTCGTCTTCACTCATGCGCGTCTGCTCCGTTGTGTCGCGATCGCGTAGCGTTACGCTGCCATCTTTTTCCAGCGTATCAAAATCAATTGTGATACCAAAAGGCGTGCCAATCTCATCCTGACGTCGATAGCGACGGCCAATCGCTCCAGAAGCATCGTAAAATACATTCCACCGGCGCTGTAATCGTTGATAAAGCGCACGCGCCCGTTCCACAATCGGCTCTTTGTTCTTAACCAATGGGAACACCGCCGCTTTAAAAGGAGCAATCCGCGGATGGAATTTCAATACAGTCCGTTCTTCCCCATCCACTTCATCCTTACAGTATGCAGCCGTCAATAGCGCCAGCAAGGTTCGGTCCACCCCTAGCGATGGCTCAATTACATGCGGCACATATTTCTTTTTGCTAGCTTCATCAAAATATTCCATGGACTTCCCCGAATGCTGCTGGTGTTGCATCAGGTCAAAATCACCACGAACTGCAATGCCCTCCAACTCCTGCTGTCCATGCGGGAAACGGAAGGTGATATCGGTGCAGGCCTTGGCATAGTGAGCCAACTTCTCATCCTGATGCACATCCTGATGCAAAGACTCACGTGGCAAGCCAATTGAAACAAACCAATCCAGACGGGTTTTAATCCATTCCTGATGCAACTGCCGCCAGTCGGCATCGGGCGAAATGAAATATTCAATTTCCATCTGTTCAAACTCACGGGAGCGAAAAATAAAATTGCGAGGTGTAATTTCATTGCGAAATGCCTTACCAATTTGAGCAATGCCAAAAGGAACCTTAACCCTTCCTGTATCCACGATATTCTTGTAGTTGGCAAAAATACCCTGCGCGGTTTCCGGACGTAAATAAGCAACCGCCGACGCATCGCGCAATGCGCCAACATGAGTTTCAAACATCAAATTGAAATCCCTCGGTGGCGTTAACGAACCGGGCTTGCCGGTAGCAGGTGATGGAATCAAGGCATACTCCTTCGGCTGTGCCTCGGTGTAATCCCGCAACACCAAAGGATCCAATTTGCCCTGAACACCCTGCTTGCGCTTCAGCGAATCTGCAGCCGCCTCAGCCAGCTCTTGCTGGTCGGGCGCTTCAAGAACAGTTACGTAGCCTATCACACTACCCGCAACAGAGACAGGAGCGAAAAATAACTGATCCGCACGATAACGCAACTTGGACTCCTTGCAATCGACCATAGGATCGGAGAAACCCTCCACGTGCCCGGACGCCTTCCAAATGGAGGGATGCATAATAATTGAAGAATCCAAGCCCACCATATCATCCCGACGGTGCACCATATCGCGCCACCAAGCATCTTTGATATTCCGCTTCAACTCACATCCAAGAGGTCCATAATCATAAAAGCCATTATATCCCCCGTAAATTTCTGAAGACGGAAAAATAAAACCGCGCCGCTTACACAAGCCAACCAGCTCATCCATTGAAGTGCTAACATTTTTTTTCAAACTCATAACGCTCCCACTTTGCCCAGCGAAAAAAAACGGTCAAGCACCATAAACCCCTAACCACCCCAAAATAAAAATCCCCCCTTGACACCAATACTATAAACCTGGTATGTTAGTATTTCTATGAAGCGAATATTTATACAGGGGGAGGCGTATTATCATTGTTATAGCATGACGGTGCATGAGCGGTTGTTGTTG
>SKFT01000141.1 GCA_007117865.1 Puniceicoccaceae bacterium
GAGTAAAGATCGTCGATACTATTCTCAATCGGCGTACCAGTCAGCAGAAAGCGATGTGATCCGCCAACGGTCCGCAATGCGTGCGCGTTTTGGGTTTTACGATTTTTAATGTGCTGGGCCTCATCACCGATGACGATATCCCAGGAAAGGGAACGCAATAATTCGCTGTCACGTTGCAGGGTGCCATATGAGGTAATGACAATGCGGTGCGGTTTGATGACGTTGATGTCGTCGGGACGCTGGCTACCGTGATGCTTCAAAACGGATAAATCCGGAACAAACATCGCTGCCTCGCGCGACCAATTTTCCACCAAGCTGGCGGGCACAACTACCAGTGCACGGGCATTTTCATTTTGCGAATGAGCACAGGCGATCAAGCCCAGCGCCTGAATGGTTTTACCCAAACCCATTTCGTCGGCGAGAATACCACCCAACTCATTGCGATACAAATGCCATAGCCAGGCAACCCCGACCCTCTGGTAACCACGCAAACGCTTGCGTAGATCCTTTGGTAGCGGCGGACGCTTTAATGCACGCACTTGGCGCAAAGCCGCACTGCGCCTTTGCCATGCGGCAGGCGGCTTCCACTGAGGGGCAACCTCGTTGATCAGTGCCTCCACGTCGGCCAACTCCGCCCGCTCCAATACCTTTTCGAACTGAGGCGAAAAGGTGCGGTCACTTTGACCGCTGACGCAGCGCTCAATTTTGTGTAACTGATCGGTTACATCACTATCAATCAATACGATTCGGCCCGAATGGGTTTCTTCGACGTATTTCTTGCCAACTGACAAAGCCTTGCGTAATTCGAGGGCATCGCTGCCACGCAGTCCTGCCTTGAAACGAAAACCGCCAGGTCGTTCCTCCACCCGTACGCGCAGCGTGGCGCGGGCCATGCACTTGAACTGTTGCTCATAGTTGCGGGTGAAAATGGCTTTCCACTTGCCGCGTAAATCTCGCCCATATTCAGCCATAAAATTGAGGGTTTTATGACGGTCACGCAACCACCACTGGCGGTTGGAGGGTTCGAGAATGAAACCGTTGGACTTGAGTAAATCGCGCAACTCGACAACCGCTTCGTCACGCGGTAAACGAATGGCCAAATAATTGGGTGAGCCGTCGACGATAATGCGGTGAGAGGGATGCTCGTTGGGATCGAGTTTGGCCGTTGCGCCATCGGCTACCGGATAATCACCCGGTTTGGTATTCCAGCTGGCAAATGCGCCGGATTCGGCGGCGAGGCGGGGATTGGTTTGCGCTGGAGGACGTCCATTTGGTAGTGACGGGGCCGATTCCCTGGGGGTATCTTCCGTGGGAATTACGGTGACCATTCCCGCCTGCGCATGTGTCGGCGTGGTTGACGGTTCGGCTTCCAGCAGGTCATGGACGCCGATGAGACGGTCTTTCTGCCATTCAATCGGCATTTCCGGTTCGGTGACCCAGTATACGGAGGGGGTACCTTGAATGGGCTCCAGCAACAAGCACAATTGGGCCCGTGTGACTTGTAATAAACTTGCCAGACGTCCGCCACAGAGGAACTCCAATGTCGCCAATAACCTACGGTGCGCCTTGGCGGGTCGGTAGACTTTCTCTTTGTCGATGCGCTCCAAGGGCAAGGTATTGCGGGCGATAACGGCCTCGAGCTTGATGACAATCGCATCCAAAGGCGCAGTTGCACTGAAATTGGGTGGCAAATAGATCCGCAGGCGCAGCTGGCTGCCGCTTTTCTCATCAATGCGAATCGAGTTGACTGTTTGCGGGATACCGGAGCTCGTGTCGGCAGCTGTCTCGCTCGGCTCAGCCTCCACACCCCCACTGGCACTTTCCGATAGTTCCGCGACGCCGTCGATTTTTGCCTGATAGGCAAGGCAGATGGCGATGGCGTGGGCACAAATAATTCCTCGCTTACCCTCCGCGCAGCTGCATTTATTCTCAGCAAAAACGCTGGAGCGCAGATTCAACTGGGGACGAAAGCTGGCCCGCCCCTTGCCGACAACCCCTTTAAGGATGGGAAACTCCCACTCCACTGAACTAACCAAGCCCTCGGCAAATAATCGCTTGCCCTCCTTGTAGGCGCTCCAGCCACCCAGGTCGACGAGATAGTCGCGATCAAATACCGGAGCGGGTTTATCGCTTGTGCTGTTCATGTTGCTTGATGACAGGGTGACAAAGCCGGAATAAGCTAGGGGCGAAATGGCTGCGGCAAGGGTCCATCGTAGTCAGGTGGGCAATGCTCTGCTGTCAAAACCGAGCGGATGCCTCCGCGTCCCTTCCAAATCGTTTCAACCCGAGCCCATTGCGGCTGGGTAACCTTTACCAAATCATCAAGAATTCGATTGGTAACGGCTTCGTAAAAAATGCCTTCATTGCGAAAGCCCTGGAGATATTCTTTCATGGCCTTGAGCTCGAGGCAAACTGCGTTTGGCACATAAGTGAATACCACCATGCCGAAGTCAGGATGTCCGGTTTTGGGACATGTGGAGGTAAACTCCTCCTGGATGTGTTGAATCAGGTAGGGCCGCTCCGTGTTCGGATTCGTAAAAGTCTCCAATTCCATAATAATTGAGTTAAGTTAAGCATACCGGCACGCGCAGAGGATTCGTATTAGTAGGAATACGCAGCCGATTGTCTCCGAAAGGAAGATTCGGAAAACAATTACCATTCAGTCATTGAAACGGCTCCTGTCAAACCTTGAATAAGAAAAATTCGGCGGGTGCCTGGAGGCGCGTTAGCGCATGCGCCAATGACGCACTAACTGGATTAGGGTCAGGATTGCACCGATGAGCATGGTCGAAATCAAGGTCGCGGCAAATACCTTTGGCTCCCCTTCGGCAACCTGAGCCCAACCCGCATAGGAGCGCCAGCTGAAAGCCGCGATCAGCAGCAGGGTTAAGGGCGCAGCGGCATAGCGCACAGCGGAAAATCCGCGCAGGAATGCCCATCCCATGAGCAGGTTGATTCCACCGAAGAAAGACCCGGTAATTAAAGCCGTTTTAGCGGCGGCCGGGTTGGATGCGAAACCCAATATTCCGCAGACAATCAAAAAAACGCCGAAGCCGATGAACCATTTACCCAAAAAACTCATAGAAACCTTTAAAAATCATTTCTTGCGAAATTGCAACTGGCGAAGACGGTAATCGGGGATGACGTCGTTGACACATTTCAAGGCAATTGTCTCCGCTTGCCGCATTGCCTTGCGGTCGTTTGCGCTGCGGTCATCATAGCCAGCGAGGTGTAGCCAGCCATGAATGACGTAAAGGGCCAGCTCCTGATTAAAGGGCAATTGGTTTTCCTTGGCATGCGTCCATGCGTGGTCCACTGAAACGATGATCTCGCCGGCAAAATCCATGCCGGGATCCGCCGCAAAGGTAATCACATCCGTTGGGGTCGGGTCATCCATGAAGCGGGCGTGGATTTTGGCAATTGCAGCGTCATTGACAAACACAATGGATAAATCACCGCCACCGATGGGAAAGCAACCGCAACTTTCCAGTTGCCTAAGCATTTGCCGGGTAGCGAGGGCAGGACGCATGAGGCGACGATCGCGATTGTTGATACTGATGCGCAGAGGCGACATGGAAAAACTTTGTGTAACTACTCAGGAGTCAGGAGTCGGGATTCGTCAGGCCATAGGTTTCAGAGCGCGGAAAAGTCTGTGATAAACGGTAAACCGCAAGCACTAAGCCTGGTTGGTGGATTGTGCAACAATGCGTTCAACGATAGCGGCAATCGGCATTTGCAACAAGGTATCCTGCGCCATTCGACTGCTGCTGATAGCGGGCAATTCATCCAGCGATTCAGACAAAACCAGATTGCGATTGGCGCTGATTTCATCTACCCGATCAATGGGCGTGAAATGCGGCGCGCTGGCGAGCACCTGTGGATGGCTCATGACCAGTTCCTTTATGGCAATGACGGCCTCGGCAAAGCGATCCAGCTCGGCCAGGGTATAGCTCTCCGTTGGCTCAATCATAAACCCAAGCGGTTCCGGCCATGCAACGGTTGGCGCGTGATAGCCAAAGTCCAGAAATAGTTTGCCAAGGCTGGGGATGATGCTTGCACGCGGATGCCCATGAGATTCAAAAAACGCAAACTCCTGCTCGCTAAAAGTCAGAATGAACTCGTGCATGCGCGGTGTTTTTTCAGAATGCGCAGGAAGCATTGCGTAATGCGGTTGCAGGCGGTGTAAAAGATAACGGGCAGTCAAAACAGCAACGGCAGACATCCGTCTAACCCCGTCGCGGCCCAATCGAAGCAGATAGGTATAGCAGCGCATCTTATGCGCAAAGTTACCCCAGTGACGATGGAATGATCCTATGCTGTGTGGCATCCGCACGGGAACCAATTGCTCGCCCCGGCGCACTATTTGACAGCCCGGTAAAAAGTCGACCAGGCGTTCACTGACTGCGACGATTGCATCGCCGGGTCCCCCTCCCCCGTGCGGAATGGTCCAGGTCTTGTGCAGGTTATTGTGCACGGCATCCACACCGAGCGCAGCGAGATTGGCCCAGCCTGCGATGGCATTCATATTGGCACCATCCATGTAAACCAATCCACCAACCGCATGGACCTGATCAGCAATAGCGCGGAAACGGCTCTCGAAGATACCGGTGGTGTTGGGATTGGTTATCATCACCCCGGCAATCCGCTGCCCGTGTTGCGTCAGTTTTTGCTGCAGGTCATCCACATCAATCAAGCCGTCATCATCCGCCTCCAGCAAAACAATACCGCTGCTGGGTCCAGGCTTGAAACCTGCAGTGACCGCAGTGGCAAAGTTGGTTCCATGCGCGGAGCGGGGGATGAGGATCAGATTGCGGTCGCTATCGCCACGCTGACGGTGGTAGGCGCGAATCATTTTTAAACCGACCAATTCGCCCTGCGCACCAGCAACGGGTTGGGTGGTGACACCTGCCAATCCAGTAATGCCCTTGAACCATTCCTGGATAGAATAAAGCACCTCAAGGCAACCCTGCACATCCTCAATTGGAGCCTGCGGATGCGCGCGGGTGAATTCCGGCAAAGCGGCAGCCCATTCATTGAGGAATGGGTTGTATTTCATGGTACAAGACCCCAGCGGATAAATTGCGCGATCCGGACTTACATTGAGTTCGCCCAGACTACGATAGTAGTCGCGCACGGCAGCGGCACCAAAAGATTTCAGACCTACGGCGTTCGCACGCATGGAATGACTGGGCAAAGGAGCAATCGCAGCGGGGCGGGCGGCATCAGTGGCATCGCCGCCTATGCGCCGCATGATCGCCACCAATTGCGCCACATCCTGTTCCGGACGGTCGGAGAAAGACAACTTGAGGAGGTTGCGCTTGATCCCCGCGCGACCCGTCAGATCCGCACCCAGCAAGACTCCCTGCTCGCGCGCCGCGCTCATCCACTCGGCGACCGGACGATTGGTCTCAAGCGTGATTTCATTAAAAAAAGCAGCCTCAGGAAAAGCCAGTCGACAGCCACCAATGCCGGCCAATGCATCGACAAACGCCAGCGTTCGGGTACGCGCGCTCTCAATGGCCTCCGCCAAACCCTTATCACCCCGCTCCAGCAGCGCAGCACCTACCAGGGTGGCGAGAAAGGCCTGATTGGAGCAAATATTGGAGGTGGCTTTATCGCGGCGAATATGTTGTTCACGGGTAGATAATACGGAAACCCGGCAATCGCGCCCACTGCGATCGCAGGCCTTGCCGATAAAGCGTCCCGGTGCTGCACGCACGGTATTCTTGGCGCTGTCATTGAAGCGCATCCCAAACAAGCCCAAGCCAGGACCGCCAAAATTCGGCTCAAGCGCAAGATGCTGAGCCTCGCCAACGATGATTGAGGCGCCCTGTTCACCGAAGTCAACGGGAGGCTTAAGCCCGCCATTGGCCAACAATAGCGGATCGATAACCGCAATCGAATGCGCACCCTTGGCCGCCGCAAAATCCGTCCAATGATCGACTGCCTCAAGTAAGCCAAAGGTGTTGATCTGGGGGAAAACAATCGCAGCCAAATCGCTGCCAGCCTCATTGGCCAGGGATTCCAGCAAGGCGCTATCGAGCAGTCCGCTGCCTGCATCCACCGGTGCCAAAAGAAGCTTCATATCGGTGTCTGCGGCATGGGTTTGCAGCACCTCCAAATCACCCGGATAGAGGGTTTCGGCAACGATTGCCGTATTGCGCCGAGACATGCGGGCCGCCGCGCAAATGCCTTCGTAAATGGCAGTGGAACGATCATAGAGGGAGGCGTTGACAGCCTCAAATCCAGTCAATTTGGCCATGGCGCATTGATAAATCCAGTGCGCAATCAAGGTGCCCTGAGACAACTCTGCCTGATAGGGAGTGTAGGTAGTGGAGAGGGTGCGAATGGATGCAACATCTGACACCACAGGCGATAGTGAAAAATCAGCCAGACCATCCCCAAGATAGGAAGTGGAGGGACGATTGCGGGCGGCAATTGAGCGAATGCGCTCACAGGTCTGCTCCGCATCCAACTCCTCAGGTAAGGACAATGGCGCTTTTAGTTGGTCACTAGCGGGTATGGCCTCGAACAGAGCCGCAAAATCCTGCTTGCGAATCGCAGTCAGCATTGCTTCGATTTCAGTCTCTGTCGCAGGAATGTAGTGACGTGCCTGCTCGCGCATCAATTGATACGGGTTGAGTGAATAGCTATGGAAGTCTTTCATATTAAAATAATCACCGGGCTAATCGGAAACGACAAAATTCATTTGCCCCAACCGAAAGAAGGCATCTAATGACGACTATTGCCAGTTATTAGTCAATCACACATCATAAAAAAACAGCCTTCTCTGTGAACACAAGCCAAGCACTTCCACTCAACGCCTTTCACCAAAAACATGGGGCCCGATTTGCCGATTTCGCCGGCTGGTCGATGCCCACTTTCTACACCACGATGATAGATGAGCACAAAGCGGTGCGTGAGTCGGTGGGATTATTTGACGTTTCGCACATGGGCGAGTTTCTGGTTCGGGGAAAGGATGCCAAGAGCTTGTTGAACTATTTGATTACCAACGATTTGGATCGTATCAATGACGGTCAGGCGCTTTACTCACCGGTCTGCTATCCGGATGGCGGCACCGTCGATGATTGGATATTGTATCGCATCGACGAGGCGACCTTTTTTATCTGTGTCAATGCCTCCAACCGCGAAAAAGACCTGGCTTGGATTCATGCGCACATCGCAGGCTACGACTGCCAGGTTGAAGATGTATCGGATCAATACGGACTACTGGCTGTGCAGGGTCCCAAAGCCGCTGCGCTGATGGGCGAATTGGTCGGTGAGTCAACCATCGCCGGACTGGCCAAATTTGCCTTTTGCGATATTGAGCTGGCTGACGCAAACATAAGGCTCAGTCGCACGGGCTATACCGGCGAGGATGGCTTCGAGCTTTACACCCCGATAGCGGCCTTGTCAGCACTGGCCGAAATCATTTGGCAGCGCGGACAGGATTTCGGTTGTCGCCTTTGCGGCTTGGGCGCACGCGATAGCTTACGACTGGAAGCCAAATTACCCTTGTATGGTCATGAACTGGATCGCGATATCTCACCAGTTGAGGCAGGTTTCGGCTGGGCGGTGCGATTGGAAAAAGCGCAGGACTTCATTGGACGAGCTGCTCTGGCTGAACAAAAACAAGGTGCACTCACCCGTCGCCTGCTGCACTTTTATCTGGATGACCGCCGTATTGCCCGTCAGGGAGCCAGTATTTCTGCCGCTGGGCGTGTGGTTGGCGTTGTTTGTTCAGGCACCCTTTCACCCATGCTGAACAAACCGATCGGCAGCGCTCTGATTGAAAATGCAGTGTTAAAGTCAAAGACTCCCCTGACCGTGGAAATTCGTCGACAGCATTTGGCTATTCATCCCTTTACGCTTCGTAGCATTGTCTGAGGATTCGCAACTAAGGCGCAAGGGGTCAAAATTCAAGTTGCGCGTATGCTGGTATCGTGCGGCTCTGGGCTCTTGCCGGGGTAATCAATCGTGTAGTGCAAGCCGCGACTTTCTTTGCGCTGCAAGGCGCAATCAATCACCAGTTCTGCTACCTGTATCATATTGCGCAGCTCCAGCAAACCCTCCTCGACTTTGAAATTCCAATAGTAGTCGTTGATTTCACGCGCCAGATTCTGGATGCGGGTGCGGGCACGCTCCAGGCGTTTGCTTGAGCGGACAATTCCCACGTAGTCCCACAGCGTGCGCTTGAGCTCATCCCAATTGTGCAATAAAACCACCCGTTCGTCGGAATCACGCATATCGCCATCGACCCACCCGGGTAGTTCGCTAGTGCTTACCACGCCAGCAGTCAAATAGGCATTGACTGAGGCAGCTCCCTGATGCGCCATTACCACTGCCTCCAGCAGGGAATTGCTGGCGAGACGATTGGCACCGTGGAGTCCCGTGCAGGCCACTTCACCACAGGCATAGAGACCGGCCATCTCGGTTTCACCCGCCAGGTTGGTTTTGACGCCACCACAGAGGTAATGCGCCGCTGGAACCACCGGGATGGGATCCTTTTCCAGGTAAATTCCATGCTTTGCGCAGGTATCATAAATATTCGGAAAGCGATCCCGCAATTCCTCGGCGGGACGTCCGGTGATATCCAGCCAAACGTGGCGCGCACCACTCTTCTTCATCTCCGAATCAATTGCCCGGGCAACGACATCGCGCGGCGCCAGATCGGCTCGCTGATGGTAACGCTGCATAAAGGGCTGGCCATCCAGGGTGCGCAGGATAGCACCCTCCCCGCGCACGGCCTCGCTGATCAGAAAGCGCTCGGAATCGGTTGTGTAAAGCGCAGTGGGATGAAATTGAATGAACTCCATGTTGCGAATTTCCACTCCGGCACGATAAGCCATGGCAATACCATCGCCGGTGGCAATAAAAGGATTGGTGGTATATTGGTAGATTTGACCGATACCGCCAGTGGCAAGCAACACCGCTTTGGCGCCAAAGGTTTGCACGCAATCCTGTACGGTATCCAACACATACAGGCCTAAAACCCGATCGCGCTCCGTTTCACCGGCAATGGTAATACCACGCTTGCGCAGGCTTCGCACGGTGATCAGGTCAATGGCGAAGTGATGCTCGAAGGTCGTGATCCCGGAGTTGGTCGCCACCGCATGCAACAAAGCCTCCTCGATGGCTTTTCCGGTAATATCCTTCACGTGCAGGATGCGGCGTTTGGAGTGGCCGCCTTCCTTGCCAAGTGAAACGCGACCATCATTAAGCTGGGTAAAGGCAACTCCGCGGCGCGCCAGCTCTTCAATACTTTGCGGTCCGTTTTCAAGTATAGCCCTCACGGCTGTCTCGCTGCAGAGCCCATCACCCGCCTCCAGTGTATCGCCGATGTGCATCTCGATATTGTCGGTTTGCGATGTCACCGCTGCGATACCACCCTGGGCATAGTTGGTGTTCGATTCTGCGGAAGCCTTTTTGGTTATGATCGCTACACGGTGACCTGCTTCGGCGGTCCTTAAGGCAAAACTGAGTCCGGCAATACCACTGCCGACAATAATCACGTCAAAATCTTTCTGCATTGAGTTAACCGTTAAGGTAAAAAGAGGAAAACCACTCAGGATTAAGGTTTCAGAAGCCGGGATTCAGAATCGCTTAGAGCAGGATGTTATCAATCAAGCGCACTTCATCCACCCAAGCGGCAATGGCTACCAGGTGACGACCGGGGACGATTTCGCGCGCTGGCTCCATTGTATCACGATCGACAATCTGCACATAAATAACCCGCACCCGTCGGTGTTGGGCCAAGTGGTGCGTGATCTCTGCAACCACGCGGTCAACATTGCGCACCCCCTGCTCGACCATTGTTTTACCAATCCCAAGGGCGCGGTTAATGGCCAAGGCATCGCCCCGTTGGGAAGCGGAAAGATGCTTGTTGCGGGAACTCATCGCCAAGCCATCCGCATCACGCAGCGTTGGCGCAATCTCCATTTCGAGTTGCAGATTCAAATCGCGCACCATCTTTTTCAAAACGGCTGCTTGCTGAGCGTCTTTTTGACCAAATATCGCCAACTGTGGCTGTACAATATTAAATAACTTCAGGCAAACCGTTGTCACCCCGCGGAAGTGGGCTGGACGCGAAACTCCGCAGAGACCGGCGCTCACGACCTCTTCGGTCACATAAGTGGAATATCCCCTGGGATACAATTCCTCGACCGATGGGTTGAAAACGGCGTCCACACCCAAGGACTCGCACTGCAGCAGGTCATCCTGCAACTGCCTCGGGTAGCAATCGAAATCTTCGTTGGGAGCAAACTGGGTGGGGTTGACAAATAGCGAAACCACCAGGAATTCCGCCTTTGCCTTAGCCATTCGAATCAGCGAACAATGTCCCTCATGCAGACAGCCCATCGTTGGCACCAGCGCAATCCGTTTACCATTCGCACGAACACCATTGACTAATGCCTGCATTTCATCGACCGATTGAATCGTTTTCATAGTTTTAATTGCCAAACTTTCCTAACTAAGTGTTTGATATGCTTCAACGCAATTCCATAGATTAATTAATTTACCATGGCTGAATCCTATATCCAAGAACTATTCGCTGAGCGTATCGGCGGACGCAACTACGGAAAATCCACCGCGATCTACAAATTTGAAAAGATCAAGCGTGCCAAAAAAGCGGCCAAGTCGGCCAAGCCGGATGTCGAGTTGATCGACATGGGGGTTGGTGAGCCGGATGAGATGGCTTTTCCTGAGGTGGTCCGCTCCTTGCAATGCGCCGCTGAAAACCCTGCAAACCGTGGCTACGCCGACAATGGCGGCGAGGCCTTCAAACGGGCTGCCGCCGCCTACATGGAAAATGTCTGTGGCGTCAGCGGGATCGACCCGGAGACTGAAGTGCTCCATAGCATTGGCTCCAAAGCGGCCCTTAGCCTGCTTCCCGCCTGTTTCATCAATCCCGGCGATGTGGTGCTAATGACCGTTCCGGGTTACCCGGTGCTTGGCACCCATGCCAAGTATTACGGCGGCGAGGTCTACAATATGCCGCTGCAAGCGGACAATGACTTTCTGCCTGACCTCGAGGCCATCCCGGCTGATGTCCTGGCTAAGGCCAAGATGATGGTGCTGAATTATCCCAACAATCCAACGGGCGCCTCGGCCACCGTCGCGTTCTTTACCAAGGCCGTTGCCTTTGCCAAACAGCACGGGATCATCATCATTCAAGACGCGGCCTACGCAGCGCTCATTTTTGAGGGTCAACCACTCTCGATCCTCTCCATCCCAGGCGGCAAAGATATTGCCGTCGAGCTGCACTCGCTCTCCAAGGGCTTCAACATGACGGGTTGGCGGATCGGCTTTGTCGTCGGCAATCCGCTCATCGTCAAAGCCTACGGCGATATGAAGGACAATTCCGACAGCGGGCAGTTCCTCGCCATCCAGGAGGCTGGCGTGACGGCCTTGAATAATCCGCAAATCACTGCCGAGATCTCCGCCAAGTATTCTCGTCGAATGGATGGCTTGGTTGCAGCCCTCAACGCCAACGGCTTCCGTGCCAGCAAGCCCAGGGGCAGCTTCTTCCTCTATGTGGAAGCGCCGGCAAGGGCCGAGCGCGATGGCAAGGTGACGGCTTTTGAAAATGCCGAGGCCTTTAGCCAATGGCTGATTACCGAAGAGCTGATCAGCACGGTGCCATGGGACGACGTCGGCAACTTCGTGCGCTTCTCAGTTACTTTCGCCGCCAAAGGCGCTGCCGCCGAGCAGGCAATTCTACAGGAAATCGGTCAGCGCCTCAGCCGCTACCGGTTTAGCTTTCGCTAAGCGTCTTAACCAACAGTGACTGCAAACGTCCACTTTGCCGCCGCAGATGTCGCCGCTATTTGTGGCGGCAAGTGGCTATTGGCACCCAACCGGGCAATCGAGCGCTTCCATTTTGATAGCCGCGAGGTGGACGATGGCACTTGCTTTGTCGCTTTAAAGACCGGTAACCGCGATGGTCACGACTTCATCGCTGCCGCTCAGGCCGGGGGCGCGGTGGCAGCATTGGTCAGCGAGCCGCAACCGCACCTGCCGTTACCGCAGTTGTGTGTTGAGGATACCTTGCTGGCTCTGCACGCAATCGCGGCGAGCCATCGTAAACGGTTCAGCAACCCCCTTGCGGCAATAACCGGCAGCTTCGGCAAGACCTCCACCAAGGAGATGCTTGGCTGTATGCTCGGAGAAAGCATTACTGCGAGCACACCTGGGAATTGGAACAATCATATTGGCGTGCCGCTTTCGCTGCTGCAAATCATACCCGGACGCCATCGCTATGCAGTAATTGAAGCCGGTATCAGTGAGCCGGGTGAAATGCCGCTGCTTGGAGAACTGGCGCGGGCGAGCCATGTGCTGTTCACCGGTATTGGTCCTGCCCACTTGCAAGCCCTTGGTGATGAAGCTGGCGTGGCCCGTGAGAAATTTGCGCTGGCAGAGTATGCCGCTGACAACGCTGTGCTCTTTTTCCCCTACGAATGCCTGGCCCATGCACCCTTTCGTCAAACCAAACGCCCCTGTCGGCTGCTGATTAAGGAAGGAACCCACGTCGATGAAACCCTCCTGCCAGCCGCTGCCGAATTGAGCACTTACTCCAGCCGTGCCAATGGCAATGGTGGGCGGCTGGTAAGCCTCAAGCTCGCCAACAGATGCCATCTGCCATTCAGCCTTGCAAGCGATAGCGAAGGCATGGCAGGCAACGCCGCGCTGGCTGCCATGGCGGCTCATGCCATGGGCGCCGACAATACACAGATCTGCACTGGCGCCAGCCGCTGGCAAGCCGATGAGAAGCGTGGACAATGGCTCACCGACAGCAATGGCATTCGCTGGTTTGTCGATTGTTACAATGCCAATCCAACAGCCATGCGGGATTCCCTCAATACCTTCACGCGCGCCACTGATCCCCGGCAAGACAAACGCCTTTTTGTGCTGGGCAGCATGTTGGAACTGGGAAGTCGTGCGTCCGCATTGCATGAAGCGGCGCTCGCACAATGTCATTTTTCCGCTAATGATGCCTTTCTGTTAATCGGTGAGGAATCGCTTAGAATGGCCTATGCCAAGGCCATTGTGGAGCACGGTGGTTGCTCCCGTCAAATTGAACAAGCCGACAAAATACCCAGCGCCCTCCTCGGCAACCAGTGCGAAGCCACCTGTATCTTTCTAAAAGGCAGCCGATCCCACCAACTGGAACAGTTGTTAACCCAGCATTAGTTGGGCAAGGGTCTTAGTAGCGTCGAGTAGCTGGAACCGCGGGGCTTGCCCCTACAGAACATGCCTTCCGATGGCGGGACGCGCTCCTGTGCGTCCGTACGACTACCCCATCTCCGTCACTATTTCATTACCTGTACTTTAATAATATCCACCGGGCAGCCCTCTTCGGCCGCCTCCAATCTGGACAAATCAGGTGCATAACCTTCGGCATAATCAAAGGATCCCTGTTGCTGGATAATTTGTCGCAGCACAGCTTCGCCCCTTTCATCCATCGCAAAATAGTCACCCGCCACCTCGGCACAGAGGGCACAGCCGATGCACTCGGGCTTTTTATGGGCAATCCTTATTTTCATGCCGTGCCGGTGGTGGCGGCAGCGGGTGTTGGCGCCAGAATAAAAAATTGATCGTTGCGGCGGACGGGACTGGCTACTTTTAGCGAAAAGACATCGCCTGCGGCAACAGACTCGGTAACACCGGTATCAAGACGGATTTCCTCCAGTTTACCCTCAACAACCCCAGTTGAGGGTCCAATAATCATAAAATCCTCACCGCGTCCCAACCCGGCATTGGCCGAGACTTCGGCGACGCCAATTTTGGCGAAATAATTAACCACTTTGCCGCGCAGGATTTTTTGGTGGGTCGCCTTGGAGCCGTAGGCACCGGACCACCCCTGCGGACGGCCCAGATAGTAGCCATCCGAGAGTCCGCGGTTGTAGACCTTATTAAGATCCAGCAACAGGGCCTCAACCATTTCTTTTGAATATGTGCCATCCATCACTGCGTCGATTGCCTGACGGTAGGCGCGGGTCACCAAGGCGACGTATTCGGGCGAACGGCCACGTCCCTCAATCTTGAGGGTGTGCACTCCGGCCTTTAGCACCTCATCGAGAAAACTGATGGTGGAGATATCGTTGGGTGACATCACAAAGTTGTTGTCGATGACGAGTTCCTTGCCGCTTTCCTTGTCTTTAATCGTGTATTCTTTCCGGCAATTTTGCACGCAGGCACCGCGATTCGCCGAGGCGTTATCGGTGAACAATGACATGCCGCAACGACCGGATACGGCTATGCACAAAGCGCCATGGGCAAAGGCTTCAATCTCCACCTGTCGGCCAGCAGGACCCCGCAAGGCATTTTGTTGGATCTGCGCATGGAGCTTGCCAATCATCGACAAATTCAGCTCGCGCGCCAACACGATGCGATCACAATATTGTGCGTAAAATGCCAGTGCCGGGTAATTCGAAACTGATAGCTGGGTGGATAGATGGACTTCCAAACCCAACTCTCGCGCATGCAGGATGCAGGCCATGTCGGCGGCAATGATGGCATCAACGCCGTTGTCCGCTGATGCTTGCAGCAACGAATGGGTCAACTTGAGGTCATGATCATACAGTAGTGTATTCAGCGTCAGGTAGCCCTTTACCCCACCCCGACGGCAGCGCTCCATTATGGTGGGCAAATCGTTGAGGTCAAACGAGCGGCGTGAACGCGCGCGCATGTTCAATTGCGCAAGGCCAAAATATATGGCGTCGGCGCCAGCATCAATTGCCGCCTGTAAGGAGGCGTAGCAACCGGCAGGTGCCAGCAGTTCTACTGAATTTTTTGTTATCATCATGGCATTAATCTGATTTACCTATGCTATAAGCGTCAATCCTAACAATCCGTCGGACTTGGAGCAAAATTAGGATTGTTTGCCGCCGTGGCATTCGCCAAGTTGTTTGCGATATGGACATTCTCCTCTTACAAGGAACACCTGCCTTCTCTGCTTTCCGCGAGGCTGCACTGCTAGCCAATTTGCGCAAAGTTGCCGCCGATTTGGATATTGCCCGGGTGGACGCGGCATACGCTTACTTCATCCCCGCCTTGCCCAGGTCGCTTTCCGCAGAGGAGGCATCGGCCATTGCCTCGCTACTGGAGGCCTCCTTCGAATGGACCCGTAACGCCGGCTTATTTGTAACGCCGCGGAAGGGAACGATTTCCCCATGGTCTTCCAAGGCTAGTGACATTTTCCACAATTGCGCTCTCCAGGTGATTCCGCGCGTCGAACGCGGGATTCACTTTTTAGTGCAAAATAGCCACGGGGATTTACTCAGTCCGGAGGATCTCGGTGCCAATGCGCTAGAGGTCTTGCACGACCGTATGACCGAAGGCGTTTACACCGATATCAGTGATTTGTTTGCAGCAGCAGCACCCTCGCCCTTACGCTACGTTCCACTGCTACAACAAGGCGCGACAGCCTTGCACAGCGCCAACCGCGACTGGGGTCTGGCACTGAGTGATGATGAAATCGACTACCTGGTCGACTCCTATCAGCGACTTGAACGCGACCCCAGTGATGCCGAGCTGTTCATGTTCAGTCAGGTCAACTCCGAGCATTGCCGTCACAAGATTTTCAACGCGGACTGGCTGATTGACGGGGAGCGCAAAGCGAAAAGCCTTTTTGCCATGATCCGCAACACCCATGCACTGCATCCGCAAGGTTGCCTGGTTGCCTACAAGGACAATAGCGGAGTCATTGAGGGACACCCCTGCGAATGGTTCGAGTCAGCCCGCCTGGGCGATTTGCAATACCGCTTCGTGCCAGGCCAGATCGATTTGCTGTGCAAGGTGGAAACCCACAATCACCCGACTGCGATTGCCCCTTTCGCCGGTGCGGCAACAGGTGTGGGTGGCGAAATTCGCGACGAGGGTGCTACTGGTACAGGCGGCCGCACCAAGGCGGGCTTGGCCGCATTTATGGTTTCCCATCTGCGCATCCCGGACGCGCCTACGCCTTGGGAGCAGGATGGCCCCTCACATCCCCAACGCCTTGCCTTGCCACTCGATATTATGCTGCAGGGTCCTATTGGCGGCGCTGCTTTTGGCAACGAGTTTGGCCGTCCGCAATTGTGTGGACTCTTCCGCACCTTTGAGATCCAGCATGCAGGACGTCTGCGCGGCTATCACAAGCCTATCATGACGGCTGGCGGCATGGGCAACCTAAAGCGGGAACACGTCGCCAAGAAGACAATTGAAGCCGGTGCCTTGATTATTCAAATCGGTGGCCCAGCCCTGAAGATTGGTATTGGTGGCGGCGCGGCTTCATCCATTGGAGCCGGCGCCAATGATGCGGATTTGGATTTTGACTCTGTTCAACGCGGCAACCCGGAAATGCAACGCCGCTGCCAGGAGGTCATTGATGGCTGTATCGCACTCGGCAAAGACAATCCCATGATTTCCATCCACGACATTGGTGCGGGTGGCCTCTCCAATGGCTGTCCGGAGCTGGTGGAGGCCACTGGCGGAGAATTCGAGCTGCGCGCAATCCACAATGAGGATCCATCAATGAGCCCAATGGAAATTTGGTGCTGTGAGGCACAGGAGCGCTATGTGCTGGCTATCGACCCCAACAGCTTGGCACACTTCGATGCCCTCTGCCAGCGCGAACGCTGTCCCTACGCAGTGCTTGGCAAGGCAACCGATAAGGGGCAGCTGCGCCTCACCGATAGTCATTTTAAAAACACCCCCATCGATTTGCCAATGGAGGTCTTGCTGGGCAAGCCGCCAAAGATGTTGCGCAATGTCAGCACACTGACGGAAGCCACCCAAGCGCTGAATCTGGAGGGGGCCAGTTTGGTTGAAATCATCGACAGGGTTCTGGCTTGCCCAACGGTGGCATCGAAAAACTTTCTCATCACTATCGCCGATCGCTCCATTACCGGCATGGTCGCCCGCGATCAAATGGTGGGCGCTTGGCAAACGCCAGTTGCCGACTGCGCTGTTACCACCACCTCCCTGCGCTCCACTTGCGGAGAAGTCATGTCCATGGGCGAACGCACCCCGCTGGCTCTGCTCGATGCCGCTGCCTCGGCGCGAATGGCTTTCGGTGAGGCTTTGACGAATCTTGCCGCGACCGCCATTGGCACCATTGGCAACATCAAATGCTCTGCCAACTGGATGGCTGCCTGCGGCGAGCCGGGTGAAGACGCCAAGCTTTATCAAGCGGTTAAGGCGGTTGGCATGGAGTTGTGCCCTGCCCTCGGCATTGCCATTCCCGTTGGCAAAGACTCGATGTCTATGCGCACCCGCTGGCAGGATAACAACGGTACCGAGCAAACACAGAGTGCGCCAATCTCACTGCTCGTCAGCGCCTTTGCGCCGATTTCCGATGTTCGCAAGACAGTGACGCCGGATTTAAAGGCTGAGCAAAGCTTGCTGCTGCTGCTGGATCTGGGTGACAGGCAAAATCGCCTCGGCGGTAGCGTCTTAGCACAGGTATTTAATCAAATGGGCGAAACCCCGCCCGACCTGGACGACCCGGCAAGGATGGTTGCATTCTTCAACAGCATTCAGGCATTGATCAACGATGACTTGCTACTGGCCTACCACGATCGCTCCGATGGCGGCTTGTTCACCACCGTTGCGGAAATGATTTTTGCCGGACGACGGGGCGCGGATATACACCTCGATAAACTCGGCGACGATCCCTTGGCTGCCTTATTCAACGAAGAACTCGGTGCCGTGGTGCAAATCCGTAAGGATAAGCTCGCTGCAGTAATGGCGATCCTCGCAGCCCATGGCTTGAGCGATGCCTGTCACTTGATCGGCACATGCCGCGACGACAACCAACTGCGGATTGCCAGTCAGGGCGAAACCTTGCTGGAAAGCTCCTTGCATACATTGCTGCAAAAGTGGTCAGCCGTCAGCTATCACATGCAAAGTCTGCGCGACAACCCCGAGTGCGCCGCCGAGGAAATGGCATTGCTGCTTGAAGCCACACCACCCATGCCAGTCGTTCCCACTTATGATCCGCAGGCACCTTTCCACATTAGCCCCGGTGCCCGCCCACGTATTGCAATCCTTCGCGAACAGGGAATCAATGGACACAACGAAATGGCAGCCGCCTTCACCGAAGCCGGTTTTGATGCCTTTGATGTTCACATGACGGATCTACTGAACGCGCGCGTTCAGCTAACACAATTCCAGGCACTCGTTGCCTGTGGTGGTTTTTCCTACGGCGACGTATTGGGTGCCGGTTCCGGTTGGGCCAAATCGATTCTGTTCAACCCCCGTCTGCGCGATGACTTCGCCGCATTCTTCAACCGTCCAGATACGCTTTCTCTGGGGGTTTGCAATGGTTGCCAGATGCTGTCTCAGCTCAAGGATCTGATTCCCGGGGCGCAAGACTGGCCGCGCTTTATACGCAACCGCTCGGAGCAATTTGAAGCTCGCTACGTGAGTGTTGAAATCCTCCCCTCTCCTTCCCTCTTTTTTAAGGGTATGGAAGGCTCACAGCTACCCATCCCCGTCGCTCATGGCGAGGGTCAGGTATGCTTTGCGCATACCGGATCGCGCGATGCACTGAAAGCCCATGGCCTGGAATCCGTTCGTTACATCGACCATTATGGCAAACCAACGGTGATTTATCCCCTGAATCCCAACGGCTCAGATCAGGGACTGACTGGCATGACCACTCGCGATGGTCGCGCCACCATCCTCATGCCACATCCGGAACGCTGCTACCGTTCGCTGCAAATGTCCTGGCGCCCAGACGACCGCTTTGTCGGCGAGGCTGGCCCATGGCTTCGCATGTTCCAAAATGCCCGCGCAGCGTTTTAAAACTGCACCCCTTTAAAAGAGACAAGGTCAAATAATCTTGCGACAAGCGCATAAGCTGTCACTTTAAAACCTTTTTTACTGAGATTATGAGCGATAATTCCTTAAAATTTGCTGTCTTGCCAGGCGATGGCATTGGTCCAGAAGTGATGGATGTCACTTTGTCAGTTCTGGCCCGAGTGGGTGAAAAGTTTGGCTTTCAATTGGATTTTACCTGCGCTGATGTCGGCGGGATTGCCATCGACCGGCATGGCACCGCACTGCCGGAAAGCACACTGCAGCTTTGTCGCGCCAGCGATGCCATCTTGTTTGGCTCAGTGGGTGGTCCGCAATGGGAATCCCTGCCGCCCAAGGAGCAGCCGGAGCGCGCGGCTCTTTTGCCTTTGCGCAAAGCTTTTTCCCTGTTCGCCAATATCCGTCCCGGCCTCCTCTACTCAGAGTTGACCGATGCCTCACCGCTCAAAAGCGAGCGCATTCCGGATGGCATCGACATCGTCTGCATTCGCGAGCTGACGGGCGGCATCTACTTTGGTCAACCCAAGGAAACCACCGACTTGGGCAACGGCGAAAAACGTGCGGTTGACACCATGGTTTATCACACCAGCGAGATTGAGCGCATCGCCCAGGTGGCGATTGATACCGCCCGCGCCCGTGGTAAGCGCGTTTGCTCGGTCGATAAAGCCAACGTGTTGGAAACCTCGGTCTTGTGGCGTTCAGTAGTTACCGAATACTTCAAACGCGAGGCCGCCGACATCGAGCTGTCCCACATGTATGTCGATAACGCCGCGATGCAATTGGCGCGTGATCCCAACCAGTTTGACGTGCTCTTCACCGAAAATATGTTCGGCGATATTTTGTCCGATGAAATGGGTGTCATCTGCGGTTCACTCGGCATGCTCGCCTCCGCCAGCCTGGGCGCGCAAAACAACCGTCTCGGCAAACCGTTTGGACTTTACGAACCATCCGGCGGCACCGCTCCCGACATCGCTGGCCAAGGCATTGCCAATCCCTGCGCGCAAATCCTCTCCGCCGCACTCATGCTGCGCTACAGCTTTGGCCTAAACGACGCCGCCGACGCAATCGAAAAAGCCGTCCGCACCGCTGTCACCGGCGGCACACGCACCGCCGATATCGCCTTTGGACTGCCAGCGGTCAACACGGCGGCCATGGCCGATGCCGTCCTGCAAGCCCTTGAATCCGCCGTTTAATTGACTCCATGAACTCCGCCGACCTGCGCCAGTCGTTCCTCGACTTTTTCGCCTCCAAGGGGCACAGTATTGTCCCTTCGGCACCGCTGCTACCTTCGTCTCCGAATCTGTTGTTTACCAATGCGGGGATGAATCAGTTTGTGCCCTACTTCCTGGGCGAACGCGAGGCACCCTTCAAACGCGCGGCGGATACCCAAAAGTGCATCCGCGCAGGCGGCAAGCACAACGATTTGGAGGATGTGGGATTCGATACCTACCACCACACCTTTTTCGAAATGCTCGGCAATTGGTCGTTTGGCGATTACTTCAAAAAAGAGGCCATTGCCTGGGCTTGGGAGTTATTGACCGAAGTTTGGAAACTGCCCAAGGAACGTCTCTACGCCACGGTTTATCAACCCGGTGAGGGCGAACCTGCGGACTTCGACAGCGAGGCCTACAATTACTGGAAGGCTATTTTTGAAGCGGCCGGACTGGATCCTCAAATCCACATCCGCTACGGCAATAAGAAAGACAACTTCTGGATGATGGGCGAGACGGGTCCCTGCGGACCTTGCTCGGAACTGCATATTGACCTAACACCCAAGGGCGATAGCCAAGGCAAACTGGTCAATGCCGACTCGCCCTGGTGCATCGAGATATGGAATCTCGTCTTCATGGAGTTCAACGCCGAGGAGGACGGCTCGTTCATTTCCTTGCCAGCGAAGAATGTCGATACTGGCATGGGCTTTGAGCGCGTCGCGGGGATCATGGCAACCACAAGTGGCTTTACGGATTTCTCCAATCCCCCCAGCAACTACAATAGCGACCTGTTCACTGAAATCTTTGACCACCTCGCCAGCCAGTGCAATCACCGCTACAGCTATACCATGCCGGAGGATCGCAATCAGATGAGCGACGCCGAGCAAAAGGACTGTGCTTTCCGCGTAATCGCCGACCACATCCGCACCCTCTCCTTCTCGGTCGCAGACGGCATCCTTCCCGGCAACGAGGGCCGCAACTACGTGCTGCGCCGCATCCTCCGCAGAGCCGTTATGTTTGGCAAGCGGCTCGAACTGCCCGCCGGATTTTTTGCCGAGCTCGCACCGGTCGTGATTCACAAGATGGGAGAAGCTTTTCCTGAATTGCTCAAAAACGAACAGGTCATCGTCAAGGTGCTCGCCGCCGAGGAATCAGCATTCGATAAAACCATCGACCGCGGCTTGCAGCAGTTTTCCCAGATCGCCGACAAGGCCATGGGCACCATAGCGGGTGAAGATGCCTTTGTGCTTTACGACACCTATGGCTTTCCGCTCGATCTGACTCAGCTGCTGGCGCGTGAGCGTGGACTGGCTGTCGACGAAACTGGCTTCAATGAGGCAATGGAATCCCAACGCGCACGTGGCCGCGCATCCCAGCGCAAAACCACCATCCGCCTGGCAGCTGGCGAAGACGGTTTGCAAACAAGCTTTGCCGGATTCGATCCTGCCAACTGGCTCAACTTTAGCTGCTCCATCGTGGCCACGGAGAGCGTCGACGGCAAACACTTTGTCATTACCGATGCCACTCCCTGCTATGCCGAAATGGGTGGCCAAATCGGTGACCAAGGGGTGATTGAGTCCGACGATCAGCGTGTTGAGGTTTTGGATACGATCAAAGATCCCGGCGGACGCTTCCTGCATCAACTGCAAAAGCCTCTTGCGGCGGACCCCGGCAGCGTGATTCGCATTTCAATCGATGCCATTCGTCGTCAACGCATTCAACGTCACCACAGCGCGACCCACTTGCTCAACTGGGCACTGCGCAGCACCCTGGGTGAACACATCCGCCAAGCGGGTTCCTATGTTGGACCCGACCGGCTGCGGTTCGATTTTAACCACTTCGAGGCAGTCACGCCCGAGCAGTTGAACCATATTGAGCGCATGGTCAATGAGGCCGTATTTGCCAATCATCCGGTGGTCACCTACGAAACCGCTTTTGCCGACAAACCCGACGACGTGGTCGCGGTGTTTGGTGAAAAATACGGCGACAGTGTAAGGGTCGTCGATATTGGCGGCTTCAGCAAGGAACTCTGCGGCGGCACCCACGTCGCCGCCAGCGGCGAAATCGGTTTGCTCAAAATCGTTGCCGAGTCCGGCATCGCCGCCGGCACAAGACGTATCGAGGCCATCGCCGGTGAAAGCACGCTGCATTGGGTCGAGCACCTGGTGCAACAACAGAAAGCGCTGGCCCGCAAACTCGGTTGCTCAGCCGAAGGACTGGAGGAGCGCATTGATGCCCTGCTGACACAGCGCAGCGAATTGGAAAAACAACTACGCGCTCAGCGCGACCGCAACGCGTCCTCGCTGGTTGATGAACTCATTGCCGCCGCGCAACCGCTCGGCGACGACTTGAGTTGGCTCAAAGCCCTTGTTGAGGTCAACGATCCCAACGAACTGCGCGCCTTGGGTGGACGTATCCTCGGCAAGCTCGGCGAGGGTGTGGTGGTGCTTGGTGCCGCCTTCGGCGAAAAAGCCACCGTCGTGGCCTTTGCCTCTGAGGGCGCCATTGCTGCCGGTCACAAATCCGGCGACATCGTCCGCCATCTCGCCACGGCATTGGGTGGTAAAGGCGGCGGAAAACCCGACTTTGCCATGGGCGGTGCCGTCAACGCAGCCGCGCTGAACGCTGTCCTGGCAGATCTTACCTTGCCACTCTGAGGTCCCAATCCCTGCTATACTAGAAATCCAGTCTACAAGGGAAAGC
>SKFT01000122.1 GCA_007117865.1 Puniceicoccaceae bacterium
CGCGAAGTCTTTCGCGAGGCAATTCGCGTCGGTGCTGCCGCTATCATCGTGGCTCACAATCATCCCAGCGGTGACCCTGCTCCCAGCCGGGCCGATATCCAAGTAACACGACAGTTGCGCGAGGCCGCCAAAACAGTCGGTATTGATTTGCTGGATCACGTCATTATTGGCAACAAGGGCAAGGATCCTATGAGCCTTGGCTATTACAGTTTCAACGACGGTGGGTTGATTTAATTTAGAAATATTCTAATTATTATTTGCAAAATTCTAAAATCTGCTTTTCCGTTGCCAATAACAGAGAAAAACTATGTTAACGGAAAAAGACAGAAATCATTTAAAGCGTGCGTTGGAGTCAATTGGACTGCGCCCAACGCGGCAGCGCGAACACATTTATTCTGTGATTTTGCGCAAGCGAGACCATCCCACCGCTGACGAGTTATTTGCCCGCGCCAAGGAGGAAATGCCTACAATCTCGCTGGCGACCGTTTATAATTGTCTTGAGACGCTTGTCGAAGCGGATTTGGTTCGCCAGGTGAATCTGGAGCGTGGTCCCAGCCGATTTTGTCCCAATCAATCCCAGCATGCGCATTTTCATTGCCGCAAGACGGGTAAGATTTTTGATATTATCTTGCCTGACGAGATAGACGCGGATTTGCGTTCCATGTTGCCGGATGGATTTGAAGCCGAGCACATTGAGCTGTCCTACACCGGCTTTACCGCAGCAGAGGTGACATCCAGCCACCGCAATTGATTTTTATTATAATTTAACCTATTAATTATGAACGCACTAGAAATTAAAAACTTGAATGTAACCATCGGCGAAACGCCGATTTTGCGCGATTTTTCGCTGACTATTCCGAGAGGTGAAGTCCACGCGCTGATGGGGCCAAACGGCACCGGCAAAAGCACATTGGCCAAGGTCTTGGCCGGCCATGAAGATTATACTGTTCAGAGCGGCGAAATTCTCTTGGATGGCGAAAGCATCCTTGGCAAGGAAGCTGACGAGATCTCACATGCTGGATTGTTTTTGGCCTTTCAGTATCCGCTGGAAATCCCCGGCGTCAGCATTGCCAACTTTATTCGCGCGGCATTGCAAGCGCGCTTGCCGGAGGGCGAGGAAATCAACGCGGTTCAATATTATAAAAACTTGTATGCCAAAATGGATGCACTGCAAATGGATCGCAAATTCACGGCTCGCTCCTTGAATGAAGGCTTTTCCGGTGGTGAGAAAAAGCGTTGTGAGATCTTGCAGATGTCGATGTTGGATCCGAAATACGCAGTTATGGATGAGACTGACTCCGGCTTGGACATTGATGCCTTGCGTGTTGTCGCCGAAGGCGTGAATTTAATGCGCGGACCGGAGCGCGGCTTTTTGGTAATCACACACTATCAGCGTTTGTTGAACTATATTGTACCCGACAAGGTGCACATCATGTACGACGGTCACATCGTTCAAACCGGGGGCAAGGAGCTGGCCATTGAGCTGGAGGAAAAGGGCTACGAATGGGTGTCCCGCGAGTTGGCAACCGCCTGATAGGACCAGCAAAAGCAGTTCTATTCACAATCACAATCGAGAAATCACTATGTCACAAACTACACTTGATAACGAGGCCTTACAGGTCGATACCGAGAAGGGGAACTTCCACTATCCGGAAAATTACAGCTTTGATGCCGGTGTCGGTTTAACGGAGGACACCGTTCGCTATATCAGTCGCGTCAAGGAGGAGGATGAGTGGATTTTGAATTTTCGCCTCAAGGCATTGGACATTTTCCAGCGTAAGCCGATGCCCACCAACTGGGCTTCGGAGGATCTCAATAATATCCATTTCGAAAAAATCCGCTACTATTTGTCCAAGGGCCAGAAACCGAGTCGCACGTGGGATGAGGTGCCGGATGATATTAAGCAAACATTTGAACGCCTTGGCATCCCCGAGCAGGAACGCAAGTTCCTCGCTGGAGTGGAAGCCCAGTTCGATAGCGAGGCAGCCTACTCGAGGATGAAGGAGGATTTGGAAAAACAGGGAGTTATCTTCGTTGGCTCAACCGAGGGATTAATGAAATACCCGGAGATATTCCGTCCTTATTTCGGCAAGGTGATCCCGACGGCGGACAACAAATTTTCCGCGCTTAACAGCTCGGTCTTCAGCGGCGGTAGCTTCATTTATGTTCCCAAGGGAGTGAAGTTGAAGCAACCGCTGCAAGCTTACTTCCGCATCAACGCCGAAAACTTCGGTCAATTTGAGCGCACATTGATTATTGCGGATGAGGGTGCTGAGATTACTTACATGGAAGGCTGCACCGCGCCTAAGTTTGAAACCACCACATTGCATAGTGCTGTGGTGGAACTGGTTGCGCTTAAGGGGGCCAAAATCCAATACATCACCGTGCAGAATTGGTCCAATAACGTCTTCAATCTCGTCACCAAGCGCGGCTTGGCCGAGGAGGATGCGGAGGTCAAGTGGATCGATTGCAATATCGGTTCGCGATTGACCATGAAGTATCCGGGTGTTGTGCTTAAGGGACGCCATGCGCGCGGTGAGGTTTTGTCGATAGCCCTCGCCAACGATGGGCAGCATCAGGACACTGGCGCGAAAATGATTCATTTGGCCGATAATACCACCAGCAACATCATTTCCAAAAGTATCTCCATCGGCAAGGGACGTTCCACTTATCGGGGTCAAGTTCACATGCCGAAGCATTTGAAGAATTGCAAAAACAATACCGAGTGCGATGCTTTGCTGATTAATACCAACAGCCGTACCGACACCTATCCGGCCATCACTACCCGAGGTCTAGGTAATACCGTGCAACACGAGGCCAGCGTATCAAAAGTCAGCGCCGAGCAGATTTTTTATATGATGCAACGCGGCTTGTCCGAGGGCCAGGCAATGAGTCTTGCCGTCAATGGTTTTGTTAACGATCTGATGCGTCAATTCCCTATGGAATACAGCGTCGAGCTGAAGCGCTTGATCGATATGGAGATGGAAGGCTCGGTTGGCTGACTCGGCTGAGTTCTTTTTAAAAAAATACTTTTAGATATTATTACCTATGAGCACTACCACTATGGATGAGCTTCCTCAGTCACCAGCAGGATCGGCTGATTTTGCAGTTTTGCCGAATGAACCGGCCTGGCTAATTGATCGTCGCCGACAGGCCGCTGCCGATTTTGAGCAGTTGCCTATGCCAACCGCCAAGGATGATCGCTGGCGCTTTGCGACAGTCTCACGCTTGCGTAATGAATGGTTTGATGCACCGCTGAGTTTAATCGAGTCGAAGAATGTCCAGTCCATTATTCAACGCTCAAAACTTGTTGATAGCTATTCGGGACGCGCTGTATTTGTTAATGATAAGTTGACACAGTTCAATCCACTCTCAGAGGCATTGGCAGTGCAGGGTGTCCGCTACTTGCCGATTGAGCAGGCATTGCTGGAGATGCCGGGGCTGATGCAAGCGCGTTTTTTGGTCGAGCGCACTACCTTGGGTAGTGAAAAATTCCATGCCTGGCATGTCCAGATGGTTAAGTCCGGAATGGTCCTTTATGTGCCAAAGAACGTCACCATCAAAGAGCCCTTTGTGAACTACTACTGGTTGGATGGCGAGGGCGCACGCTGCTTTCCGCACACTCTGGTTGTGGCAGAGGACAACGCCGAGGTGTCATTGGTGGATGTTTTTTTCTCAGCCGATGAGCAGTCCCCCGGTATCGCCTGTGCGACCTCAACACTCTATGCTGGGGTTGGTGCCAAGGTGTTTCGTAAGGTGGTGCAGGATTGGAATGAGCAAACCATTTCTTTCCAACTGGATAAAACCCTTGCCGATCGCGATGCTGATGTCAAAAATGTCGCCGTCAATATCGGCGCATCGGCGGCGCGCTACGAAAATCAAGTCCAGATCGATGGTGCTGGTGCACACGTTAAGCTATATTCGTTGACCGTGGCGGAAAAGCGTCAGGAGTTCGACCAGCGCACCCTGCAGGTGCATAACGCACCCAATGCCGTTTCCGACTTGCTTTACAAAAATGCGCTCATGGACAATAGCCGGACCATTTTTTCGGGCTTGATAAAAGTCGCCGAGGGTGCACAGCAAACCGACGCTTATCAGACTAATCGTAATTTGCTGCTCGACCCAACTGCCGACGCTAATGCTTTACCGGGATTGGAAATCCTTGCCAATGACGTCAAATGCAGTCACGGTGCCACCACTGGCAATTTTGATCCGCAGGAGTTGTTTTACATGATGAGCCGTGGTATTTCCAAGCGTGCTGCAATGCAGCTCATGGTGTTTGGATTCTTCGAGGAAATTATTGAAAAAGTCGAAAGCGATGAACTTGCCGATAACCTGCGTATGTTGATTCATAATAAATTCGACAACAAGGTTTACCAAGCTAAGACTATTTAATCCTATGCCGGAAGAACAACGCCAATTGACCCGTGCCGTTGATGCCACTCTCATCCCTCAGGGTGATGCCATGCGCTTACCACAGGGAGAAGTGGTCACTATCACCCACCGTCTCGGTGGTAATTTTACCGTTATGACCCATAACGGGATGTTTCGCATCAAGGGAGCTGATGCCGATGCGCTCGGGGAAAGTATTCCTGAGGCAGCGACTGAATCAGCGGGTGCGTCCTTTGACGGACCTCCCACAGACGAAAAAATTTGGGAGCAGTTGCGCTCGGTTTACGATCCCGAGATTCCAGTCAACATCGTCGACCTGGGCTTGATTTATACGATGGAAACCGAGGCTTTGTCGGCCAATGCCGATGGTTCCCCGTGCGGTTACCATGTTAAAGTGGCAATGACCCTGACCGCTCCTGGTTGCGGTATGGGTCCTGCCATTGCCGAAGATGCCAAAACGCGCATCGAAACCGTGCCAGGTGTCAAAGAGGCGACAGTCGACATCGTCTGGGATCCACCTTGGAATCAAGATATGATTTCCGAGGAGGGTAAGATGCAGCTGGGGCTGGTGTAAAATTTAATCCCATGCTATTGCTTACCAGCACTTCCATCGCTTTAATGCCTTGGGCTATCATTTTTCTTTTATTATTTGGCTGTGCGGTTTTGTTTTTTTTACTGCTTCGCCGACCGCGGACGGAAAATGATCCTGACGATGAAATCATGCCGCTGCGGCAAAGGGTGACTGAATTGGAAACGCGGCTTGCCGGACGCGAGGAGCTGCTGACTGAGCGCTCGCGCGAGTTAGAATCTGTGCAGGAGAAGTTGCTGGCAGTTAATCGTGAACTGGCGGCCAAAAGTCAGGCACTGCAAGATAGCCACCAGCGTATTGAGGAAGCCGCCGCAAAGGCCAAGTCCAATGAGGAGCAGCTGTTGATGCAGTTTCAAAACTTGTCCAACAAAATCCTTGAGGCGCAATCCGATCGCTTTTCGAAGATTCAGCAGACTATTCAGGAAAAACAAGTTGGCGATGTCCTTAATCCCCTGCGGGAGCGCATCAGCGAATTCCAGCTCGCGGTTACCGAGCTTAAAGACAAAGGACTGCTTCAGCAGGGCGAACTGAAGTCCCAGTTGGAGCAACTGCGACTGACAAATAAGCAGATGGAGGACGAGGCACGCAATCTGACTCAGGCGCTGCGTGGACAAAAAACCCAAGGGGCATGGGGCGAATTGGTGCTGGAGCGGGTGCTGGAAGTCTCGGGGTTGACTGAGGGCAGGGAGTTCAGGCGACAGGTGAGTCATACGCTGCCGGATGGCTCGCGCTTGCAACCGGATGTGGTCATCGACTTGCCGGAGAACAAACACATCATCATCGATGCCAAGGTTTCCCTGACCGCTTTCCAGCGCTGGAACGAAGCGGATACCCCGGAGGCTGAGGCGAGAGCGTTGAAGGAACACATCAGCTCGGTGCGCGCACATATCGATGGCTTGAATAAAAAGGACTATTCCGCGCTGGAGGGGGTCAGCACTCCCGAGTTCGTGCTGCTCTTTATTCCGATCGAGCCCGCTTTTACAACCGCACTCAAGGAAGATAGCGGGTTATTTGAATACGCCTTTAGCAAGCGCATTGTGTTGGTAACACCCTCCACCCTACTCGCGACGCTCAAAACCGTTGCCAGCATCTGGCGGCTGGAGAATCAAAACCGTAACGCTTTGGAAATCGCCCGACTCGGCAGCGATTTGTATCACAAACTGGCTAACTTCTGCGAGGACATGGAAGAGGTTGGCAAGCGCCTTGATCAAGCCAAGACAGCGCACGAAAAAGCCACCAGCAAGTTGTCAACCGGACGCGGCAATGCCCTGCGCACAATCGAGCGCATGCGCGATCTTGGACTGACTACCAAAAAGGAAATCCCAGCCCATTTACTGGACAGCGCATTGGCCGAGGATGCGTCAGAAAAATCTGACGCGGATTAGAGCATTCAGCGCGAATCGGGAAAAGGCGACTGCGTGAACGCGGAACTCCAACGCACTCCCGCGGCTAGCGAAATGCGACAGGTTGGAGTTCCGGCTTCAGCCGGTCTCAGCGCGAATTGGCATAAGGCGACCGCGTGGACGCCGAACTCCAACATAGCCATTTCTAGCACTCAACTACTCAAACTGCTTGCGAAAGTCTTCGAATGTCCGCGTGAGGTCGACGAGCGCTCGTTCAAGACTGGCCACTTTGGCTTCGAGTGCATCGATGCGCTGCTGGCGTGCCTGCACCGCCGCAACAGCAGACTCTGTTGGCAACGCTACGGAGGGTTGCACTGATTCGGCGGCTACGGGTCCAGACAATAAATGGGCGTAGCGGGCCTCCTTTTGGCCCGGAGCAGGGGTGAGCTTGACCCACAACGGGATTTCGATGTGCTCTGCCATAAAGGCAAATTCCGCCTCAACGGACTCCGTGGAGCCAAAGCCAAACATGCGCTCGGAACGCGAACGCAATTCACCCAAGGTCTGCGGGCCGCGCAATAAAAGGGTGCTCAAAAGCGCCTTGCCACCTGCGGTCAGACTGGTCCACTCATCGAGCCGGTGACGGTATTTTGGCACGCGTGAACCGGCAATATCCATGCGATAAATCAGCCCCTTGCCGCGCAGCCCTTGCAGCGCCTCGGCAATGGTTTCCTCATCATAATCGACCACAGGGTGACGATTGGTTTTCTGGTTGCAGGCCAGCACCAATCCGTTGAGCGACATCGGATAAACATCCGGCGTGGTAACCTCTTTTTCCATCAGGCAACCTAGCACCCGCGCTTCCTCATCGCTCAAGCGCAAGCCGTTATCGTCATTTTCCAGTTCTGTTGAATCCGTTTCCATTGCATCATCTTTTTGCTTAAATCACTAGCAAGTCAAGGTCATGTCGGCTTCTAAAAGGCCGACAACAGAGTCAGTCTTTATCCAAGGGAGGAGCGACGCCGTCGAAACCCGCTTCTACAGTGCCAATTCGAATTTCATCAAAATACATGACTCTTTGGAGTTATTACATAAAAGAATCGGTAAAGATTTTCTTTTCATCCTCCACGCGATCTGACAGGCTATTTCATTATGGATACCTTATTCGGCGTAATGATTGGGATTGGTCTTGCGGCGGCTTGTGGGTTTCGGGTTTTCGTGCCGCTGTTTGTCGCCAGTGTTGCGGGCCATGTGAATCCCGAATTGCTACCGTTGGGAGAGAGCTTTGAATGGGTGACCAGTTGGCCTGCGATGATTGCGCTCGGCACAGCCACCCTCTTGGAGGTTGGCGCCTACTACATACCATGGCTTGATAACGCACTGGATACCGTGGCAACACCCGCGGCTGTCATTGCCGGCAGTTTGGCCACGGCGGCTTTCCTACCAGAGGGCATGGGTCCGTTTCTTTCGTGGACCACCGCCGCGATTCTGGGAGGTGGCAGTGCAGGCATTGTGCAAGCCAGCACGGTCATGATACGCGGCGCCTCCACGGGCACAACCGCTGGCCTCGGCAACCCGGCTGTCTCAACCGGTGAGTTAGGCGGTTCTTTAATTACCGCTTTGTTGGCGATTTTTATCCCTCTGTTGGCTTTTGTATTACTGGTTGTCAGCTTCTTTTTTCTGTTGCGCTGGCTCAGGCGTTGGTTGCGAGCCCGCCGTGAGGAGAATGCGAGCATGCGGGTGGCCAGAAAGTCTGATTTAGCGGACAATGAATGAGTTTGCAAAGGGGCAACGGTGGGTAAGTGGGAACGAACCTGAACTGGGATTGGGCATTGTAAAGGAGTCGGATCGTCACCATGTTCGTATCGCTTTTCCGGCTGCTGGTGAAGAGCGTATGTATGCTGTTCAAAGCGCTCCGCTGCGGAGGGTCGAATACCATGCCGGGGATATTGTTTTCGAACAATCGGGCATTGAGCGGAAGGTCATCGAGGTGATTCGCTCGGGTGCCTGCTTTCAGTATCGCTGTGAAGATGAAATTTTACTAAAAGAGGAAAATTTGGCCGATAGCATCAGCTTTAGCAAAACAGAGGATCGCTTGCGTGCTGCAAGTGTTGATACCAATAATGCATTTTCCTTGCGTGTGCAGACCCTGCACAACCTCAGCGCGGCCAGACGATTATCGGTAGCTGGCTTTTTGGGTGGACGTATCGACTTGATACCCCATCAACTTTACATCGCAGACGAGGTTGCCAATCGTTACCACCCTAGAGTTTTGCTGGCTGATGAGGTAGGTTTGGGCAAAACTATTGAAGCTTGTTTGATTTTACATCGACTTATACTAACTGGACGAATTGCAAGAGTTTTGATTCTCGTTCCAGAGCCACTTTTGCATCAATGGTTTGTTGAGCTTTTAAGACGCTTCAATCTGTGGTTCACTTTATTTGACTCAGATCGCTATGCCGACTTAAGCAAAGAGGATTGGCAGCAGAATCCTTTTCTCGGTGATCAACTGATTCTCTGTGGCACACGATTTTTGGCGCGCAATCAAGAGGCTGCTGATGCAGCAGTCTCAGCTGGCTGGGATATGTTGGTCGTGGATGAGGCGCATCATCTCCAGTGGTCCCCGGAATCGGTTAGCGTAGAGTACGAATTAGTCGAGCGGATTGCCGAAGTTAGCGAGGGTCTCATGCTTTTAACCGCAACTCCAGAGCAGTTGGGTATCAGTGGTCACTACGCACGCTTGCGGTTACTGGATCCAGTACGCTACCCCTCTCTGGAGCAGTTTTTGAAGGAACAAAAAGCATACCATGCGGCGGCAAGTATCGTTGACACGATAAGTTCCGGCAAGATATTGACTGGGTCGCAGACAAAAAAACTTCGTTCCATTTTTGCGGAGATGTCAGATGCTGATTTCGCAAGCTATCTAGAGAATTTGCACAGTAAGGTCGGGTTTGTTGCGGAAAAAGCTCTACTGGAATTAGTGGATAGGCACGGCACTGGTCGGGTCATTTTTCGCAATACACGTGAGCAATTGGCGGGTTTCCCTGAGCGCAAGGCTATCCCTCAACCCTTGCATCCGCGTGAGGGCATAAGCCGCGAGCAGTTGCTGGAGCAGCTTTTGGCGGAATTGGATTTCGATGACTTGCAAGGCGGGCAGGAGAGTGTTGTCAGGATTCATCCTCCTGACTACCGTAACGGCGTGCGTTTGCATTGGTTACTACAGTTATTGGATCGCCTTGGGGCGGCAGAAAAAGTTTTGTTAATTTGTCGTTCCCACGCTAAGGTCATGGCGATTGAGGCAGCATTGAAATTGGCTGGAAACCACAAAGTTGCTGTTTTCCATGAAGACATGACATTAGTACAGCGCGACCGGGGGGCTGCGTGGTTTGCTGATCCTGATGGTGCCCGGGTTCTGATTTGTTCGGAAATCGGCAGTGAGGGGCGCAATTTTCAGTTTGCCCATCATCTCGTCCTTTTCGATTTGCCATTGGATCCAGAATTACTCGAGCAAAGAATTGGACGTTTGGATCGCATTGGCCAAACCGAAACCGTGCGTATTTATCTGCCCTATGTCGAAGGGAGTTGTGTTGAACTGCTCGCGCGATGGCACCATGATGGTTTGGATGGGGTGGAGCATTCCTTGCGAGGCGGTGCGGCCTACCTCGACGCTTTTGGAGAGAAAGTGGTTGCTCTCGCACGACGGTATCATGAGCAGAGCAAAATCGATAATTTAGCGGTTAATCGTCTTATTTGCCAAAGTCGGAAATTCCGCGATGAGCTAGAGGAAAAGTTAAAGCGGGGGCAGAGCCGACTTCTTGCTTTGAATTCCTATCGCGAGCATCATGCTGCCAGAGTGGTTGATGCGATTGCTGCCATCGATGATGATCCGCAACTGGACCAGTTCATGAATCTAATGTTCGATCAATTCGGAATTATTGTGGAAGATATTTCCCCAGGAACATACAAGTTAAAACCCGGACCCTACTTGATGGACTCGTTGCCGGGGTTGGCGCAGGAGGGAACGGTTGCTACGATTCACCGCGAGCTCGCATTGGCAAGGGAAGATGTGGCTTTTTTGACTTGGGACCACCCTATGGTTAGGGGAGCGATGGACGCGCTCTTGGCGTCCGGACGTGGTAATTGTGCTTTTGTGCATGTAAATATAACTTTAGATAAGCTGTCTGCAGGCGTTTATTTGGAAACAATTTATGTATTGGAATGCATTGCCCCAGCTGCCTTGCATCTGGATAGATTTCTACCACCGACCCCCATTCGTGTCGTTGTGGATTTAGCGCAGAGTGATGTCAGTGAGAAATTGTGTGCTGACTTGATTGATGCGACAGGGGAAGATGCAGAGGCTTATCGCCTAAAGGCAGAGCCGGGCTTTTTGCGTCAACAGGTGCCGGAAATGTTGCGAGGTGCGCAGGAGATTGCAGGGGCAAGAAAATCATCGCTGATAGCAAGTGCGGTGGAAGCGGCTCACGGTGTTTTAGACGATGAGGTTAGGCGTTTGGAGGAATTGAGTAGGTATAATGAAAACGTTAGACAGAATGAGATTGATACAGCGAAAGAATATCTGAGACAGGTATTGAAATACCTTACGAAGGCTCAGATTCGGCTGGATGCCACCCGTTTGATCGTTACTGGAGAATAAAAAATATTGACACTATGTATATGTCTGATTTATAAATTAGTTTCATGAAAAGAATACAACGATATGATCAGGTAGCTATTTACCATTGTTTGAGCCGTGTTGTTCACGGGGAGCGATTGCTGGACGAACAGGGGAAAGCGGTTTTTTGTAAGATTCTTCGCCGCGTAGCGGGCTTTTGTGGTGTTCGGGTGCTTACCTATTGTGTTATGTCAAACCACTTTCACTTGTTGGTGGAAGTTCCCTCGCGGGAGTTGCGGGAGCAGTTGACGGATGCTCAATTAGTGCATCGGTTTCGGTTGCTTTATGGGGAGGAGGGGAATTGTTACATGCCAATAACTGCTGAAGATCTGGAGTCTGTTTTGGCTGCAGGTGGTGCAGTCGCGAGGGGCTGGCGCGAGTGCTTGCAGAGCCGTATGAATGACTTGCCGATGTTCATGAAGTTACTCAAGCAGCGTTTCACCCGCTGGTATAACAAAACCTATGAAACTTATGGAACCTTTTGGTCGGAGCGTTATGCCAGCCTTTTGCTAGAGCCGGAGTCCAAGCTTTTGCGTAAAGTGGCTTGCTACATTGATCTTAATCCTGTTCGGGCTGGATTGGTAGATGATCCTGCCCGTTATGCTTGGAGTGGGTTTGGTGCTGCATCAATGGGTGATCGTAAACAGCGTGCTTCATTGATTTACTTGGCTGCTTATGGGCGCGCGGCTGGAGATGATGATTTTAAATATTACCTGGCGGAGTTGTATCAGCGAGGTTCCCTCTCGATGAAAATTCGCGGCAAAGAGGGATTTATCCCAGCGGAAGTAGTCGAGAGAGTTTTGCAGAAGCGCATTGCCGGGGAGCAGCCCACACCATTCGCAAAAGAGTTTTCTGATTGGTTGTCGAAAGGCATTGTTTTTGGCAGCAAGCGTTTTCTGGAATCGCAAATACCCTGGGTTTCCCAGTTGTTGGGATGGAGAAGTCAAGCGTCCATCAAACAGAGGGACTCCACAGAAGCGATTTTGAATCGAAGGCTTAATTGAGAGGTTGAGTTTTCTGTCATTTGCCGCATAAGCTGGTTGAATTATGCCAGATAACAACAACGGGAAGCCAGTGGTGGGGATTATTATGGGAAGCCAGTCTGACTGGCAGACCATGTCGGCGGCGGCTGAAATATTGGCCGCACACGGTGTGTCATATGAGGCCGAGGTGGTGAGTGCCCATCGTACTCCGGACAAGCTATATACTTATGCTCGTGAGGCGGAAGAGCGTGGTTTGCGTGTGATTATTGCCGGGGCTGGTGGGGCTGCGCATTTGCCTGGTATGGTGGCTTCAATGACAGTTTTACCTGTTTTGGGCGTACCGGTCCGTTCGCGTGCTCTGAGCGGAATGGATTCGTTGTTGTCGATTGTGCAGATGCCAGCTGGTGTGCCGGTGTTAACCTTGGCGATTGGTGAGGCTGGAGCAAAGAATGCGGCGCTTTCCGCGCTATCGATACTTGGCTTGCAAGATACTGCTATTCGCGAGCGTTACAGAGCTTTTCGTGAACAGCAGACGATATCGGTTATGGAGAAAGGTCTGCCGAGGTGAAAACATTTTTGCCTGGGGCAACCATTGGTATTTTAGGCGGTGGCCAATTGGGCCGGATGCTGGTGCTGGCTGGACGAGCCATGGGCTATCGGTTTCATGTTTATGAGCCATCTGGCCCCTCACCTGCTGGCATGGTGGCTGACAGGCAGACCAATGCGCTCTATTCGGATGAGACGGCACTGAGGGCATTTGCGGAAAGTGTCGACATAGTGACCTTGGAATTTGAAAACATTCCAATTGCTGCGCTCGAGGTAGTTGCTGCGCTGGTCCCCGTCTATCCCGGTCCGAAAGTGTTGCACATTTGTCAGCACCGTCAGCGTGAAAAAGAATTTTTAAAATCGGCGGGTTTACCGCATGTGCCCTTTGCTTATGCTGCCAGTAATGAAGAGTTGATTTCTGGTTTAGTGGAAATCGGCTATCCGTGCGTTATCAAGACCGCCGCCTTCGGTTATGACGGCAAGGGTCAGTTAAAATTGGAATCGGCAGCATCCATGGATGATCCTTTGGCATTGTGGCAGCAATTGGGTAATCCGGAAAAAGTGGTGATTGAGCGCTGGATTGAGCATGCTGGCGAGTTTTCGGTGATTTGTTCCCGGCGAGCGGATGGGGTAGCGGTTACCTTTCCGGTGGCAGAGAACGAGCATCGTCACCACATTTTGCACCGCACCTTGGTCCCCGCTCGTTTGGATCCCAAGCTGATTGCTACTGCAGAGGCGCTGGGTAAGTGTGTGGCGGAGGCTTTGGAGCTAGTGGGATTGATTGCGGTGGAGCTATTTTTGACGCGCTCAGGCGAGTGGTTGATCAATGAGCTGGCGCCGCGCACACACAACTCGGGTCACTACACAATTGAGGGTTGTCGCACTAGTCAATTCAGTCAGCAGATCCGCGCCATCTGTGGGCTACCGCTCGGTTCGACAGAGTTGCTCAAACCTACGGTAATGGTAAATCTTCTGGGAGATCTCTGGCAGGGGAACACCTCACCGGACTGGTGTAAACTATTATCGGATCCGCGGGTTCAGTTGCATTTATATGACAAAGGCGCCGCCCGTGCCGGGCGAAAAATGGGTCATTTTACGCTCTTGGGCGAGTCGGCAGCGCAACTTGAAACAGACGCTGGTCGTTTGTTTTCGGTTTTGCAGTTATAAGCAATGAAAGTTGGTTGTGAAAGCAAAAAAAAATCCAAACATTCCTTACGCGTTGCTATTTTTGGAGCGGGGATCAGTGGCAGAGCGGTTGTTCGCAGGGTGAATGCAATTGGTGGCGAGGCAACCCTGTTTGATGGCAAAGCTGCGGATGCCGAGCGCGATTTCAAATCCGATGCGGTAGCCAACTTCGATCTGTTCGTCTTCAGTCCCGGCATACCGCCGCGGCATCCCTGGCGGCAATTAGTATCCGCAGAGGTAGCACCGGAGCGCATTTTTGGCGAAGTGGGATTTGCCTTAAAAGACTGGCCCGGAAGGATCTTGGGTGTGACTGGCACAAATGGCAAAACAACGGTGACATTGTTGTTGGCAGCGCTGTTGCAAATCCATGCAATGGGCAGGGTAGCAAGCTGTGGCAACATTGGTAAGACCTGTACTGAAGCGATGCTGGAGACAGACAATGCAGGAGTGGATGATTGGTTAGTGGTTGAGCTGAGTTCTTTCCAGGCGATGAATTGCAATGGCCTATTGCTGGATGGCTTGATCTGGACCAACTTTGCACCCGATCATCTTGATTATCATCAAAGTGAGACAGGGTATTTTGCGGCCAAAGCGGGATTGGCATGCACGCTTAAGGATGGGGCGCCATTGGTCACGGATGCTGCGGTTGCCGAACGTTTGGAAACAATTTTGCCGCCACAGCAGCGTAAGAAAATAATGCTTGAGACAGCCGTCGAGCTGGATTTTGGGTTAGCCGATTCGCCATTATTACCCGAAGTGTTTCAGCGCATGCCGCAGCGGATGAATCTGGTGCAAGTGATAACGCTGTTGCGCACGATAGGTTTTGCCCCCGATCCGACAGTCTATGCAGCAGAATTAAGGTCTTTTCAGATGCCACCTCATCGCCTGCATCCCGTTTTAGCAGTTGAAGGGATTCGTTATTGGAATGACAGCAAAGCGACCAATCCACATGCCGCCTTGTCGGCAATCGGCGGATTCAGCGAGCCGATTTGCTGGTTGGCAGGTGGCCGCAATAAAGGGATGGATTTACGGACTTTTGCCCAGGACGCAGAGAAGCAGCTGCCTGCTGGCAGTTTGGTGATTGCCACTGGCGAAGCCGGTCTCGCCTTTGCTGAAGCCTTATCGGAGCACTCTGTTGAAGCCATTTACCACGCCGATTCCTTCACGGTGGTTGGCTATGCACATGCTCAATCCAAAGCAAAAGGGCTGGAAGCGGTTGTTTTTAGTCCGGGCTTTGCCAGCTTTGATGCATTCTGTGGATATGCAGAGCGGGGAAAAAACTTTATTTCCCAAGTTTTATGTTTGAAGGAGTCTATATGATTGGCATAATTGAGTTTATTTAATCCATTTTGCCATGAAGTTTTCCAAGGTTTTTAGTCTCGTTCTTTTTCTTCACCTCGGTGTTATCGCCGTATTTATCTTGCAACCCGGTTGTCGGACCACGCAACCGCCGACACGTGTTGACGCAGTGAGTGAGCCAACGGCAAATGGGCGCATGGTGACCTCAAGCCGCAGCGACTTGGCTGGTGATATCATTGTCGATGACGAAGCGGTGGAGGAACGTCGCCGTGCTACTCCCCGTCGTCCGCAATCGACCGCTGGGGCTGACGATGGATTTGGTGACTTATTTGCCGATGCTTTTAATCCGTCAATTGACGAGCCGGGCTTGTCGATTCCGGTTATGGAGCGTGGTCAGACCACTCACACGGTGCAGCGTGGCGAGAGCCTGTGGGCAATATCCCGTCAGTTTAATACTTCTGTGGCCGAGCTTGCAGAGCTCAACAACCTTTCGCGTGATGCTGTTTTGCGGGTAGGGCAGGAGTTAAAGGTGCCGACCGATGGCAGCATTATGACCACGACTTCACCCAGAGTCGACACCTTCCAGCCCTCTGGGATGGAGGCATCGACGACTTCCTATACCGTTCAGCGTGGTGATACGTTATCTGGAATCGCGCGTCGTCACAACACCACGGTGCAGGCAATCAAGGCAGCCAATAGCAAAACCAGCGATACCATCCGCATAGGAGAAGCATTACGGATTCCTGATCGAGCGGATGGCGCGCCTGCTGTTGCGGCGACTTCAGCGTCACCGCGCTTTGCTCAAGCGCAATCAGCGGCGGATGGCGAGCATGTGGTGCGAGCTGGTGAGTTTCCCGGTTCCATTGCCCGCCAATATGGTATGACCACTCAGGAGTTATTGACTCTAAACAACATAACCGATCCCCGCACCTTACAGGTAGGGCAGCGTTTGCGCGTGCTTTCTGGCAACGGTGCCGCTGCTGCTGGCGCCAGTCAACCCGCTGCTCCGGCGACCCCCGCGCCGCGTCCACGTCCGCAGGCAACAGCGCCCACGGCAGTTCCGGCTCCTGCTATCCCTGGCTCTCCGCAGCCCGTTCGCATTCGTACCGTTGAGGCGGAACCCTTACCGGAGGGTGCTTTCCCGGATGAGATTGAGGATGAGGATGCGTTATTTCGTGATGCAGTTGAGATTCCGGTTATTCGACTGAACGAAAACTGAGCTGGAGACGGGCATGGCACTTGAGCTTGCACCCAAGGCAGTGGCGTGGCGGCTCCCTCCAGCCGGGTTTTTTATTGTCCTTGCTGTATTTGCCTTAACCTTGCTGGGATTGGTCGCGCTTTTCAGCGCGACCCAGTCGATGCATGCAGATGCTGGTGTGTTGTTAAAGCGGCAGGTGATATGGCTTGGCCTCGCCTTGGTTGCTGGCGTTTTTGCGACCTTTATCAACTTGAGCAAAACCCGTATTTTTGCGTGGTTGCTGGGACTCGTCTCGTTAATTTTTCTGCTGCTGGTGTTACTTCCGGGGATTGGCGTAATGGTTAACGGGGCGCAGCGTTGGATAGCACTTGGTCCGATGCGGTTTCAAGTGTCCGAGTTGGCCAAGTTGGGTATGGTGGTTGTTTTGGCGCATTACCTTGCACGCAATCAGCGGGCAATGGGGCATCCGATCAAGGGTTTTATCGTGCCCTGTATGATCATTGCTGTGCCATGTTTGTTGATTTTGCGGCAACCCGATTTTGGGACGGCCTTTTTATGTGGTTTGGTTGGCGGGATTATGTTCTTTCTGGCAGGTGGGCGGATGCGTTACATTTTGCCAACAGCAGGTTTGGCGCTAGCTGGTTTTGCTGCCTTGGTGTGGCATGATCCGGTTCGAATGCGGCGCATTACGTCATTTTTGGATATGGAGGGAACGCGCGGCGACGCTTCCTATCAATTATGGCAAGGGATTTTGGCATTTGGTGCTGGTGGTGTTTCGGGCGTGGGCGTGGGCAGTGGACGTCAGCAAATGGCTTTTTTGCCTGAGGCGCATACTGACTTTATCTTTGCCATTGTGGGTGAGGAGATGGGTTTTATATTTACCGGTGGAGTGGTGTTGTTGTTTTTAACCATTTTTCTGATTGGTATTGTTCAGTTGCGTCGCGCTCCTGACCTGTATCAGTATCTGCTAGTATTTGGGGTCTTGGCGCTTTTGACCTTTCAAGCGATTATCAACATCGGAGTGGTAACCGGATGTTTGCCGACCAAAGGCATTTCATTGCCATTTATCAGCTATGGAGGGTCGAATTTGGTATTCATGTTTTTATTTACCGGTATTATATTAAACGGGGTGCGTTCATGGGAGTTGCCGCCTCAATTCCATCGGGCGCGTGAGTTATGAGTCAGTTCTTAATCGTCTGTGGAGGCACGGGGGGGCACCTTGCGCCGGGAATTGCGGTAGCCGAGGGCCTGCTGAAGCGTGGGCACAGCTGTCGGCTGGTCATTAGCCGCAAGGAAGTGGATTCGCGTTTAATTCGCGATTATCCGCATCTTGAATACCTGCGTGCCCCCGGACGCGGTTACGGCGGCGGTGTTGCCGGTGTGCTTGCCAGTGGTTTTGATTTACTGCGAGGTATTATTTTTGCCTGGTTGTTATTTAAAAAAGAGCAGCCTGAGCGCATTTTAGCGTTTGGCGGGTTCCTGTCCTTGGGTATGGTGATGGTCGCGCGCCTTTACCGAATCCCGGTGGCTTTGCACGAAGCCAATAACCGGCCCGGACGGGTGATTCGATGGGTGAGAAAAATGGCCGACCGCGTTTATATGCCGCCGCGGGTGAGGATGCATGGAGTTGCGATGGAGCGGGTGCGTCATTTTGGCTATCCGGTGCGCGAGGGGGTCCGATGTGTTAGTCAAAGTGAAGCACGTGAGAGTTTGTCGATCGACGTGGATCGGCGTTTATTGGTAGTCGTTGGTGGTAGTCAAGGTGCTGAGGCACTCAACATTTGGGTTGATAAGCATTTTGCCGAATTGGCTAACGTTGGAATTACGGTTTATTGTGTCACTGGTGCCAGCAAAGAGCGGGAACCGATACGCCGTGCACAGTCGCGTGAAGGGCATAATGTGTATTGCTACAGTGTCGGCTTTAGCGGCGAGATGGGGGCCTTGCTATCGGCGGCGGACTTGGTCATTTCAAGGGCTGGAGCCGGAGCGATAGCGGAACTCATCCGTTGTTGCGTTCCGGGAATTTTAGTCCCTTATCCGCATGCCTCGGACGATCATCAGCTGGCTAATGCACGTGAACATGAGCGTCTTGGAGCGGCATTGGTGGTTGAGCAAAAGCGCTTGCATGAATTGTTGGCTGAAGTTCAGGAGCTCATTTTTAACGATTGGTTATTAAACAGATTCAAGGAAAATTTGCGGGCAATGGATGAGTTGGATGCGACCAGGGCCATTGTTGATGACTTGGAGGCAATCACGGCAAACGCGGGTGCAAGTTCAGAAATCTCAACTGCGGAGTCCAGCTTATGAGTGCGCCAAAACCAGTATTGCTGCTGGGTGTTGGTGGCATGGGGATGGCGCCATTGGCGCTATTACTCGCGCAGCAGGGAGTGCCGGTCGTCGGTAACGACGCGATGCTGACCCCAGCCATGCGCTCCTTGCTGGAGTCGCATGGGGTCTTCATAGAAGATTGTTTATTAGAGGAGCAGTTGTCTGATTACGCGGAAGTCGTGCATTCCTCTGCACTGTCGCGCCAGCATCCCCTTATCGTTGCCGCGCATGGGCAAGGGTTGCCTGTGCGCAGGCGCGGGTCGAGGCTGGCGGAATTGTTGGCAGATAAAAAAATAGTGGCGGTGGCTGGGAGTCATGGAAAAACCACTACGACTGCGTTGTTGGTTCACGCTATGCGCAGGGCTGGCTTAAAGCCTACCTTTGCCATTGGTGGATTGCTGGCGGATGGATCCGCACCGGCTGCTTGGAGTGATTCGGAATGGGCGGTCGTCGAGCTGGATGAAAGCGACGGCACCATGGAGGCCTTTTATCCGTATGCCACTTTATTGTTGAATGCGGATTGGGACCATGCTGATCAGTATCCCGATGCAGCTGCGATGATGTCAGCTTTTGGCCGATTGCTGACTCGTACGAGCGGTCCGATTGTTCTGGGGCGAGGGCTGCGTGAGCACTTTGCAGATGAATTGTCGGGACAGTCTTGTTACACATTGGATGATTTTAACTTAAGTAGTTTGAAGGACTTGCCAAAAGCTGAATTTAATTGCCAAAATGCCCTGCATGCCGCGGCGCTGATGCAGGCCTTGGCAATAACAGTGCCCGCCGATGCCTTTGGTGGGTTTGCCGGGGTGACCCGTCGTCAAAGGGTTTTGTTTGAAGATGAGCAAACGGTTGTTTTGGAAGATTACGCTCACCACCCGAGCGAGATGCATGTTTTGCTGGAGGCCATTAACAAGTCGTATGCCAGCTATGCGATTCAACTGATTTTTCAGCCGCACCGGTTCTCGCGCACAGCCTGCCTGGCGGAGGGCTTTGCCAATGTTTTGGGCGCATTGGATTCGGTATGGTTGCTACCCGTTTATGCAGCACATGAGTCCTACCGGGAGAGGGGAACGAGTCAGACGATTGCTGATTTGTTGCCAGGCAAAGCGCGTCTATTAGGATTGGATCAATCGGCATTACTTGAGTTGAAGGCTGCCGGGACACAAGCGGACAAATGTCTGTATGCATTTGTTGGGGCTGGAGATATTGGAGAATTTGCTGAATGGTTTGTCGCTTACCTAGCTGCCCGTGGCAAGGCCGACCCAGCTTATCTTGCATGGTGTCGGAGCCATTTGACGGAAGAGACTCTGGTGAATGAATACGAGCCCCTGGCGGTCAAGACGACTATGCGGGTGGGGGGCAAGGCGCGTTGGTATGCTGAGCCCGCGCGTCCATCGGATTTGAGCTTTTTGTTGCGGGCCGCTCGCTATGCACAGTTGCCGGTATTCTTTTTAGGCCGGGGTTCCAACTTGATTATTCACGATGATGGTTTTCCCGGTTGGGTCATACGCTTGAATCATCGCTTTTGGCGTAGAGTCGAGCTGCTTGCTGACGGCAAGGTTTACGCTGGAGCAGGTGTTCGCCTGAAGGAACTGTGTGGTTTTGCGGCAAAGTCCGGTTTAGGCGGCTTCGAATTTATGGAAGGTATCCCCGGTGCGGTCGGAGGCTCGCTGCGGATGAATGCCGGTGCAATGGGGAGTTGGTTATTTGATCGGGTGGAGTCGGTTTTGTTAATGACACTCGATGGGGTCTTTCGTCGTTTACCAGTGGAAGCCTTCCACGTGCACTATCGTCGGGTGGACGAGTTAGTCGATGCGGTAGTGCTCGGGGCGATTTTTCACAGTGGGAAAGTGGAAGTGGGCAGCCAGGAGGTGCGATACAAAATGGACAGTTATGCGCAAACCCGTCGCGAATCCCAGCCGCGTGAACCCAGCGCTGGCTGCATTTTTAAAAATCCACCTGACAACGCAGCGGGCAAACTAATCGACCAATGCGGATTGAAAGGGCTGAGTGTGGGCGATGCGCAAGTTTCACCCATCCATGCCAACTTCATAGTGAACCTCGGCAGAGCGTCCGCAAGCGATGTTGTCAACCTGGTTAAGCGTGTGCGCAGTGAGGTTTTTGCTCAAACCGGAGTCATGCTGGAACCGGAAGCCCTGTTGGTGGGCGTGGATTGGGTTGACGCATTGTCGCAAAGCCCTGTTGCAAAAATGGATTCGAGCGTACTAGATGGTGAGGATCAACAATGAATCCCCAGGTAGTAGTTTTGTATGGAGGTGTCGGTAGTGAGCGCGAGGTCAGTTTGCGCTCGGGTGCCAATATGATTGCGGCGCTCGCGCCCCATTATCCGGTAGTCGGGGTGGAGCTGACTAAAGCCGCGTTGCCCGACAATCTTGACGCTCGAAAAGCAATTATTTTCCCCGCCCTGCATGGAGAGTTTGGCGAAGACGGTACCCTGCAAGCGCTGTTGGAGCAAGCTGGTATCTATTATGCCGGGTGTGATGCCGACTCCAGTCGTCTGTGTATGGACAAGCAAGCGATCAAAGCAATTGCCAAAGAATTGGCGATCCCGGTGCCGAAAGGTATTTGTTTACACGCGGGGGAGCCACTGCCCATCGCCAGTATTGCGGACGAACTAGGCGAGGATCTGGTGGTAAAACCCTGCGATCAGGGCAGTAGTGTGGGCGTTGAATTCATTCAAGGTAAGGATGCCCTTGCGCAATGGTGGCAAGCGGTGAGTGGCGGACGTTGGTTGATTGAAGAGTGTATCCACGGACGAGAGTTGACTGTGGGGCTGTTAGATGGCAAAGCGCAGGGGGTTGTCGAGATCATTAGTGCCCGCGGATTCTACGATTACCAGGCAAAATACACTCCCGGCTATTCACGCTATGAATATCCCGCCAAACTTTCAGCCGATTTGACCGACAGAATACAGTCAATTGCCGAAGCTATCTTTGCGCATGCGGGTTGCCGCGATTTTGCCAGGGTGGATTTCCTGCTGGCGGGTGATGATGATGTGCGGTTGTTGGAGATCAATACCATCCCCGGATTGACTGCCACCAGCCTATTGCCCAAGAGCGCATCGTGTAACGGTTATGATTTTGAACAGTTGGCCATTGCCATGTTGCAGCCGGCTATTGCACGGTTTCAGCAAAGCACTTTCGCTGGCAAAGCATGAGTGCGCGCGATAAAAGGGAATACGAGTCAGGCGAAGGCCTGCATGGTTGGCGGGGATTGCAGTCGACAAAAGGGCGTAAAGGCAAGCGTCTCCAGCGTCGTCTGCGCCTTCGCAATTGGTTACGCCCCTTATCCTATCTATTGCTGATTTCCGCTTTGTTTGGCAGTGGTGCATTATTATTTAAACGCGGTGATTGGATTGATAAGCCCTCTACCAGTGAAGCGGTGCGGGCCATTGTTTTTGACACTGATGGCGTTTTGGATGAACGCTGGGTGAGTGAGACTCTTGGGCTGCGTGCGGGAATCACCTTGATGGAGGTGGATCACTTTGTGTTGCGAGATCGCCTGGAGTCGGAGGGCCAGGTGCGGCGTGCCACCGTTGAGCGCGTATTCCCGGCAACGCTGCGGGTTCGGGTGGAGGAGCATGTGCCGTTCTTCCGGATGGCGTTGGCAGATAACGATAGTGAAAGTCCACAGGTTTGGCTGGTTGCGGAGGACGGTACTTTATACAAGGGCTTGCGCTATCCACGCGGCGCAATCGAAGGCTTGCCGTGGTTGGTTCCTTATCGCCATCCCGATGGATCCATATTGCCCATGAATGGCATCCCACGGGTTGCCGAGTTGATGCGGATTGCCAAAGGGCGCAATCCACGCCTTTATCGTTCCTGGCAAGTCGTTTCCCTGGAGTATTATACTGGGGAACTTAACTTCCCTGGTGAGATTATCGAGATTCGCTCCGCGCGTATCCCACGCTTGATTCTATCAGCGAACGAGGACTTTTCGCGCCAGTTGGATCGTTTGGATGCCCTGACCGAGATCATTCGCTCTCGCGGCGATCCCTCCATTGAGCGGATCGATTTGTCGCTGAGAGGTTCAGCAGCCGTACGCTTTACCAGTGAACGTGTGCCACGGTTTTGAGGCATAAAAAAACCCGTACTAAGAATACGGGTTTTAAAATGGCGGGATAGACGGGACTCGAACCCG
>SKFT01000056.1 GCA_007117865.1 Puniceicoccaceae bacterium
ATGACGACCAGCACAGCAACGACGAAGCCAGCTGCACCACCGGCTTGTATGGTTTCCGATTTAACTGCCAATTGGTGGATTTCCGCATCGCTTGCCATTGCAAGACGCTGCTGGATTTCACCGGTAGTGAACCCAAGGGCTTGCAGTCGCTGCTCAACAACCTTGTTTTCCAGAGCCAACTGGATCGTTGCCAAATCTTGTCCACGACTGGACTCAGCCATCAAGCTCTGCGAAGAGATAGGGGCCGCCACAGCCAAGGGAGCAAGCGATTGCATCCCGATTAGAATTATCATGGTCGAGGCAATGGTCCGAAAATAGGTCCAGAGTGCCGGTTGTTGGTTTGTCGATTTTTTGTACATATGTTTTTATGGGTTGTGATAAGCATTATTACCTTGAAGCCCAATAATAACACTTTTACACACCAAAGGAACATGGGGTTTAACCCTACCCGGCAGGGAAGCCCATTGCAGTTGGGCGATTAAGGTTGTTCGTGAAATTTTGTGATACTTTTACCGCGAGACTCCGGCGAAACGGCGGGTAATCCACAACGCTCGAGGGCGCTCAACCAGCTTTGGCTAATCGTTGCCGCATTCCAACCCGCTCCTCCGGTGCTTGCCATGCAACCGAGGTCTTTATTGATACCCAATCGTCGCCTGCTTCCAATGCGCATACCAAAGCGCTGTGGACAGCGCAAAAACCATGCACCAAGAGCAGCGGCAGACGAGGGATCAAAAACGATTACCGTTGCGGGATAGCTTTTGCGGTAGCGCCAAAGCACCCACCAGCGTGCCCACTTGCGCGGCGGCAACAAAAGCCCCGCTTCCGCGCGGCCCTGCTTCAGCCATTCAAAAATATAGGCATCCGCAGCCACCAAGGTTAAGGCGAAATCGGGACGCGCCCGGCGAATCGCCTCGATAACGGGTAAAAAAGCAGCGGCCTCCTTGGCCGAATCCGGCAACAAACACCACACGGGCTCCTTGCGCGGCAAAGCGGACCGCTGCAGGCGTTCATTCTGCTGCGCGAGCAAATCGCGCTTGTGCTTTAGCGCAAAGCGCTGGATGGGTTTATAGAAAGAGCCCCAGCGATCGTGCAGCCATAGCCAATCAGCAGCGCGATCCTCGGATGCGCAGAGGTAACGCTGCAACCACTCGTGCGCGGCGAGGGTCACTTCGGCAGCATCCCGCTGGCAATCCAATTCCTCAAGCCGCAGTTGCGCACGCCAGAAGCCCTTGCGCTCCAATGCGGCTGCAAAAGGAATTGCCTTGTATTTCTCAGCCAAAATTCCGGGCAATTCCGAAGCCAAACAGACGCGATCAAAAAATGTTATCAAACTACCACTATTACCCGCTTTTTGATCAAACAGCACAGCCACTGTCTCGCGACGTTCGAGCGCCCGCATGGCTTGGTTAAAACCCAACTTGCGCGACAGCAGCTCAACGCCGTGCCGCGAACGGCTTTCATGCACCCAGCGGTCCAATTGAAGCGAGGGAATGGGACGAAAAATCACCTTGGTCGGACTAAGGGGATAATCAACCAGGCAGGGAATCGCCGTCAACAACTCCGAAAGGGTCAGGTGGGGAATCAGTAAAACTACCGGTTGTCGCTGTGGATCCGCACCGAAAGTCTCCCGTATCTGTCGCTCGGTGGCTCCATCCACGGCGATCATGCGGCGCAGTGCCTGCTTGGTGAAGTGAGGCATGGCCACAACCAATAATCCCATTTCGATCAGGCGACGGGCATTTTCGTTGTAAATCCGCTTTATTTGCTTGGTTGAATAATCCGGAAAAGCCAAGCTCAGGCTGGCTAGTGCCTGCCTTCTGCGACTGGGGCGGACCCAAGCGATAATCGGTCCGAAGCCATAGCAAATCATGCGCAATAACGGACGCGGCGTCACCGCGATCAACCTGCCTACTGCATTTAAAACACGGATCACGCCCACGAGCTATTCTTTGGTTGTTTGAATTTTCCGGCCAACGCCATCCAAATACGCCTCAAACTCTGTCACGTCGTCCGGAGCATCAATCCCCACTGTCGGTTCATCGGTAATGCCCACTGCAATTTCAAAATGATTTTCAAGCGCCCGCAACTGCTCCAGCCGCTCCAATTTTTCCAACCGACCCGCCTTTAACGAAGTAAAGGATCGCAAAAAGGCAGCATCGTAGGCATACATCCCGAGATGGCGGTAACAGTCGTTTGACCGCACCCAGTCATCGTCAATCGCAGTCCCGCGATCGCGATCAAACGGGATGGGGCCGCGCGAGAAATAAAGCGCGCGTCCGTGTTGACTGATAACCACCTTGACCTGATTGGGATTGAGAAATGCCTCCCGACTCGTGAAGCGGGTGGCGAGGGTCGCCATGGCCGCACCGCCACCCAACAGGCGCGCCAGATCGCGGATCTGCTTACCCGTCACCAATGGCTCATCGGCTTGCACGTTAATCACCGCCCCAGCCTGGATAGCCGCATTGGCCTCAGCAATGCGATCCGTCCCGCTGGCATGGTCCGCACGAGTCATCACACATGCAAAACCCATTGCACGCAGAGGTGCCGCCAAGCGCTCATCATCCACCGCGAAGTAGAGTGGAAACTGTGGTGCCTCGGCCCGGATGCGCTCAGCCGTCCACAACAACAGTGGCTTGCCGCGTATGGGATGCAGCAACTTTTCAGGAAATCGTTGCGATGCCAGTCGGGCGGGTACGACAATTACTGTGGCGTCACTCATGGATACGGATATCAATCGTGTAAACGTCAGCTGTCCAACCTATTCCTAAACAAATTAGCTTGCCAATCATAGCTGTGGATTTATGACAAACCATTATGGAAGAAGAAGAAAGCACAGGTTCAGGCGTAATGATTCCGCTGGTGGTAGCCATCATTGCGGTGGTTTTGGGAGGCGTTGGCCTCTACCTGGGCTACTCTGCGCAAAAGCGTGTTGCTGCACTGGAATCCGGATTGAGTGAGGGTAGCACTAGCGTGGCTGAAATGGAGCGCGCGCTGCAACAAGCAAGCACACGGCTCAATGAGATTGCCACAAAAGCCGATACCGCCGCCTCGGATCTGGATGCACTGCGCACGCGCTTCCGCATCCTCAGCACTCAGACACAAGAGGGCTTGTCCGCCTTTGGCCAGGAAATCAACGCCAACCGCGAGGCTATCGCCCAGCTCAATCAAAATTTGCAGGAGATAGCATCCACAACCACCCGCCGCACCACTACCGCCACTACCGCGACTGCGACCACTGCTGAAGGTACCCCCGATGGCACTACCCGCGGCACTTACACCATTCAAGCGGGCGACACCTTCCAACGCATCGCCCGCGAGCACAATGTTTCCGTACAAGCCCTACTGGATGCCAATCCGGATGCCGACCCGCGCCGCTTGCGCATAGGCACCGAGATCCTCATTCCATGAGCGATAGCTCATCCACTCCCGCGCGTTGGGAGCTAAAAAAGGACGAATCCTACGCCAAATGCCGGGTTTTTGATGTTCGTAAGCAACATTTCACCCACCCTACCCGCAATTTGGCAGGCGACTTCTTCGTCCTCAATAGTCCCGACTGGGTCAATGTCGTTGCCCTCACCCCCGACGACGGGATAGTTCTGGTTCGACAATTTCGTTTTGGTCTGCAGGACCTTTCCTGGGAAGTCCCGGGGGGCATTATGGAGCCGGGGGAAGACCCGGTCAAAACCGGCTTGCGCGAACTCGAGGAAGAAACGGGTTGGCAGGCAAAAACGGGTAAACTGCTGGCTTCCTGCAGTCCAAACCCCGCTATCCTCAATAATCGCTGCCACTTTGTCCTGGCGACAGACTTGCACTTTCATGGCAAGACCGCCTGGGACGAACACGAGGACATGCAAGCCGCTGTTTTTTCCGAAGCAACTGTTATGGATATGGTATTAAGGCAGGAAATATGCCACAGCCTCGCCCTCAATGCGCTGATGTATTTCCACGCCTGGCGGGAAGGACGGCTGGTGTGATACCCCACCCGGCGTAGCCGGCAAGGATTTTACCACGGAGGTGCAAAACATGCACGGATTGTAATAATAAGATACTAATCTAATCGTAAATTCGTCCTGCCAACCTTGTTGCCCCCAAGCGCATATTTTAACTGTTGTTGACGGGGGAGAGGGCAACTGCTTCACCGAAGCCATCGACATGCAACACTTCATCCAGCGGCAGCTGACCTCCGCGTTGCATCGCCGGTTTCACGGCCTTGCCGATCGCCAGCATTAAACCGATGACGTGGTCGCTCGGCAAATCAATCACACTAGCGACCACCTGTGGATCAAATCCTATCATGGGATTGCTGTCATAACCCATCGCCCGGGCGGCAAGCATGATGGTCTGCGAGGCAATTCCGACGCTACGCATGGCTTCGTCGCGCTGTAACTGCGGTTGGTTTTCATAAAACCGGCCTATCATCGGCACAATGATTTCACGCACCGCCTCGGGTGCCTCCTGCCAATAACGCTGCGGATCACGCGCATGGGCTTGCAAGTCAGCGCACAACACCAGCAATACCGAGGCATCCGTCACCTGCGCCTGATTCCAGGCAGCGGCACGGATGGCCTGCCGCTTGGCTTCATCGCGCACCCAAACAAAACGCCAATTCTGCATATTAAAGGAGGTTGGAGAGAGGATCGCCGCCTCTAATAAACGCTGGATATCTGCCTCCGGCATTGGGTGGTCGGGGTCAAAATGTTTGACCGACCGGCGGGATTCAATAGCATCAAAGGTATTCATAAGGCCGTGAATTATGCATGCACCTGCTTTGGATGCAAATCCCCTCTTCATTTTATGTCAGACCCAACCACTAGTCGCAAAACCAAGCCCAAGCGTATGGGGCTTGAAAAATCCGCCAACTACCTTCTCTACCTCATCTCCTGCCTGCTGGTTGCCACCGGCTTTATTCTCGCCTACCGACTGCCGCATGGACGCGAGGCCCGCGAGTGGACTGTTTTTGGCATGGGTCGCCACGACTGGGGCGACTGGCACCTGTGGCTCGGCTTTGCCTTTATCGCTCTGATCTTACTGCACTTGTATTTTGTCCGCAACTGGCTCATCCGGGTAGCGGTGAAAAGACGCGGTTGGCTGCTGCTGCTGTCATTGGGAGTTGGCCTCGCGCTAATCGTGGGCGGACTCTTTGCGCCCGTGACAAAACCCACCTCTCAGACCCAGGAGGGTGAAATCACCTCGCCAATAATCCCCCGTAGCGGCGAAGGAAGAGGCTACGGCGGTAAACGCTAATCGACTCGCCAATTGGATGCAAAATCGCGCGGGAAGCAACTGGCTCGCCGGCAAATCGCAATAGGGTCTGCTCAGGCGCGAAACCACTACATATTAGGATGAAGCATTTTTCATGCTAATTTCACTTCATTGCGCTTGATTCCTTTTAACAAGCACTGTTAAATCAAAATAAATGCGCACAATTGCCATAAAACCGGGAGCAGCAAACCATGGCGGGACAGGGCTTTGAGCAAACACAAAAGCTCTCGCAATCGCTTACGCTGGCTCCGCAACTGCGCCAATCGCTGAAAATTTTGCAGGTGCCGGCTGTTGAACTGCGCACCACCATCCTGGAGGAACTGCAATCCAATCCGCTGCTGGAGGAAATGCCGATGGAGTCCCTTAGCATCGATTCCGAGAGCGACCCCGATGCAGATACCGGCAACTCCGCTGACGAGGGCGAAATGAATTTTTCGGACAGCGACTTTTCAACCCTTAAGCGCATGGAGGAGGATTGGCGCGATTGGTATCGCGACGAACACGGGGGGACCCAATGGACCCAGGACCAGAGTGAGCGCCGCGAGCATTTTTTAAATTCGCTGACTGGCGAAACCTCACTACAGGAACACCTTTTAGAACAAGCCAACCTCACCGGGGTGGAAGCGTCTGTGCGCGAGGGTCTGCATTACTTGATTGGCTCGCTGGATGATCGCGGTTTCCTGACCAGTTCCTTGTCCGATCTGGCATTGAGCGCACGCATCCCGTTTGGCACTTTGCAAACGGCTTTGGATCACTTGCAGCAATTCGATCCCTCCGGGATTGGCGCCATCGACCTGCGGGAAAGTCTTTTGCTGCAATTACGCGCCCGCGGCCTGGGCGATTCCCTTGCCGCCCGCATCCTTAAAGACCAATACGATTTATTGCTGCGTCGCCGCATTCCCGACATCGCTCGCAAAACTGCCAGCTCTGTCAACGATGTTGAGGCTGCCATCCAAATTATCAGCGAGCTGGACCCCTCTCCAGGCAGCCGTTTTGAAGCTGTGGCACACCAGATTATCGAACCCGACGTTTCCGTACTGCCGGATGAGGATGGCGGCTGGCAAGTCGTCATGCATAACGACTACATTCCCAGGCTGCGACTGAATCCGGTCTACAAGGATATGCTCGGCAAAACCACACTGTCTAAAAAAGACCGCGACTACTTGCGCGAGCAGATGCGCGCTGGACGTTTTTTGATGAGTTCCATTGATCAGCGCCAGCAGACCATTGAGCGCATCGCCCGCGAAATCCTGACCTACCAGGAAGCTTTTTTCCAAGAGGGTGTCTCCAGGTTAAAGCCGCTGACAATGAATACCATTGCTGAGGTGGTCGGTGTGCACGAGACGACCGTCAGCCGTGCCATTGCCAATAAATACATGCGCACCCCGCACGGCGTTTTCCCGATGAAGTATTTTTTCACGCCCGGCTACACCGATAGTGCAGGAACGGAGGTGTCCAATAAAACCATCAAAGACCGCATCCAGCAAATCGTCGAAGAGGAGAACCCCGCCAAACCCTTTAGTGACGAGGCCATCATGCGAAAGCTTAAGGAAAATGGGATCACCATCGCCCGTCGCACGATTGCCAAATACCGCGATGAGCTGGGCATTCTGCCGACCAACCTGAGACGCCGTTATAATTGAGTGTCACTTTTCAC
>SKFT01000058.1 GCA_007117865.1 Puniceicoccaceae bacterium
ACCACCGCCGCCAAACTTGCCTATCACCTGCAACAGCAGGGGCACAAGGTGCTGCTCGGCGCTTGTGACACCTTCCGCGCGGCGGCCAACGAACAAATAAAAACCTGGTCGCAGCGCTTGGATGTCCCACTGATTGCCAGTCAACATGGAGCAGATGCCGCTGCCGTCGCTTTTGATGCCCACGCAGCAGCCATCCACCGCAAGAGTGATTGGTTAGTACTGGATACCGCCGGACGCCTGCACACCAAGCACAATCTCATGGAGGAGCTGAGCAAACTGCGGCGTGTGCTGCAAAAACAGGATTCCAGCGCACCCCATCACGCCTGGTTGGTGGTCGATGGCTCACTCGGATCCAACTCGATCGAACAAGCCCGCGTCTTCAACCAAAAATTTCCCCTCAGCGGATTAATCGTAACCAAACTCGACGGCAGCAGCCGCGGCGGTGCGCTGGTTGGTATTCACCGCGCCCTGCAATTGCCCATCTATTTTATCGGATTGGGTGAGCAAGCCGATGACTTGCAGCCTTTTTCCGCAGAAGCTTACAGCCGGGCTATCTTTGGACTGGGAGATGCCATTGATTGAGTAGGAGTCAGAAGAATGAAAAACCTATCCTCATTGAATAAACACGTGGATGTTGCCCTTGCCGAACGCAGTTACCGGATTGAAATCGGTCCCGAGGCCAGTCAAATTCTGGCCGCGATGCTACAGAGCTTGAAGGCAAAAGGCCGCAGAGTTACTGTGATTGCCGATGCCGGATTGCTCTCCGCACAAGCCGACTTTTTCTCCCAGCATGGGGTGGATTCCGGCAGCGTGATATCCGTTCCGCAAGGGGAAGCCTCCAAGTCGATCGAGCAGTTCGCTCGTCTGCTCAGTGAACTGGCCCAACGCGCGCTCGGACGCGATAGCGTCCTGCTCGCAGCGGGTGGCGGCGTCTGTGGCGATCTCGCCGGATTCGTGGCGGCGAGCTACCTGCGGGGTATCGATTTTTATCAAATCCCCACTACCCTGCTGGCCATGGTCGATAGCTCGGTGGGCGGCAAAACCGGGATCAACCTACCAGAGGGAAAAAATCTGGTCGGTGCCTTCTGGCAGCCCAAGGGCGTCTTTATTCTTCCCGCTTTGTTGGAAACCCTACCCGCTCGCGAATTTGCTGCGGGCGTCGCTGAAGTCATCAAGTATGGCATGCTGTGCGATATTGCGCTGTTTGAAAAGCTGGAACAGCTTCCCCACTTGGCGGCAGATGATGAGCGATGGTGCGAAATCATCGCCCGCTGCTGCGAACTCAAGGCCACCATCGTGAGTGCAGACGAACGTGAAACCGCTGGTAGTGGTGGACGTGCCCTGCTCAATCTCGGACATACTTTTGCCCATGCCATTGAGCAGGTCAGCGGTTACGGCACCTACCTTCACGGCGAAGCCGTTGCCATCGGCTTGTCACTTGCCACTCGCATGGCAATAAAGAATGACAACTTGGATCCCGCAATACAGGCCCGGGTCGATAGCCTATTGCAACGCTATCATCTGCCAATACAGCTAAGCGCACCGCTCGACACCGATAGCCTGATCTCTGCCATGTGCAAAGACAAAAAAAACCTGGCTGGCAAACTGCGTCTAATCTCCATGCAAAGCCTGGGCCAAGCCTATGTTACCGACCAAATCTCAGAGCCTCTCATCCGCATACTTTGGCAAGATGCCGGCGCTGCTTGAACTGCCGTAAGACTTTTTAATGCCATGTAGGTAGTAAAACACCCCATAGTGCTAATCTTTAATTGCACTTATAATGGCATTTATGAATCAATTAATATCCGCAGTTCTTCTCATCGGTGGGATTGTGCTGATCTTTTTCGGGATCAGCGCCACCCAATCTTTCAGTTCAGATGTTTCAAGGTTTTTCACCGGCTCGCCTACTGACAAAGCGATATGGATGATTATTACTGGAGCGATCCTTTGCATCGTCGGGATTAGCGGTTTCTTTATTATGATCAAAAGGTAAGAACCGAACAAATGCAGGAATTCCCCTTAATGGCGGGGGCCTGAAGGCAGTGGCGACAGTGTTATTCAATTTCATAGTCTCTGTTGGTAGTAAGATTTTAAAATGATAAGAGCCCCCGCGTTATCGGGGGCTCTTAAGACAAATTACCTAACAGGCATTGCACTCTACGCGGACATGCCGCACGAGTGATCTCCAGGTAATGCTACCGATCAAGCTGCCTCTCTCGTGCGTCGACGAATGACAACTAATGCAAGTGCAGCCAAGCCAATAAATGCAGCGTAGCTTGCTGGTTCAGGCACCACGGTAATGTCATTGCTGTCAAGCGTCACAGCTGTCTGTGCAAGGAAGCGCCCAACCATTGAGGCATCGGTCTGCATGGCAACATCTGTCATCGTGAGAATCGTTCCAATAAAATGTGAATTGGTGCCAAGTGTCGCTCCCTCTGCGGTCTGCCAGAAGATGTTGGAGGCATTGGCATTGCCACTCAGAATGATTTGAGCCGAATTGGCAATCGTCAGTCGATTATCAATTTGAAAAATCCAAACGGCATTTGCGTCCCCTTGACCATCAATCGTCACAGAGTCGGTGATAGTCACATTACTTGTCCATTTGTAGAGTCCCGGAGTGAGGTTCTGTGTGGTTGAATTTAAGCTGCCATTAACGAGGTTGAGATGATCCGGATTTGAGCGACTTGCAGCATTGGTGTATGCCGCTTCCATATCACTCACTGCTGTAGTAAGATTGGCAGCGGTTTGACCACCCATGCTTGCGGCATAGATTTTCCCCGTAACAAGCGATGATGTAGCAAACTGACCTGAGCCATCCATTGTTTCTCCAAAACCGGTAATGAGGCTCAAGGCAGCTGGACTTATGCCAAGATCGCCAACGATAGAGGTGCCTGCTGTAGTGGTAATAGCCGTTTTCGCAAGGGCCACGTAGTTGGCGGATGTGCCAAGATCGACAACAACCTGCTGAGAGTGGGTAATTGCAGTACTTGCAGCGAGGAATGTCGCGGTTAATAAGTAATGTTTGAATTTCATAGACTCCTTAATGCACCTTTTTTAAAAACCCTTCCATGGGGTGAAACCCTACCATTTGAGGGAAATTTAAGCTATTTCCACAAACAATCTCATTTCCGCTTTGCCCAATTCGCTCCAATCCGTTTAAATCATTCACATGTTTGATCGCATTTGTATCATTGGTCCCGGCTTATTGGGGGCTTCTATCGCCATTGCAGCGAAGCAGCGTAAATTGGCAAAAAGTGTCTCCACTTGGTCGCGACGACCGGAGACGAGAGCCAAATGCCAAACGCAGGAGTGGTGCGATGTGGTTGGCGATTCGCCCACCGAAGCCGTTAACGGTGCAAGTCTGGTGATTATTTGCACCCCCGTTTCAAGCATTGTACCCATCCTCGAAACCATTGCACCTGCAATTGCCTCTGATACTTTGATAACTGATGTCGGCAGCACCAAGGCGCTCATTTGCGACGCTGCGGCAAAGATTCCTTTGCCCAATGGCTATTTCATCGGCTCCCATCCCATGGCTGGCAGCGACCTAACAGGCATGGAAAACGCCCGTGGCGATTTGTTCGAAAATGCCGTTTGCTTTACGACCCCAGAGGAAAACGCGCCCGAGGCCATCCACCATCGCCTGTGCGCTTTTTGGCAGGCTCTGGGAATGCGGATGCACACTACCCCTGCGCACGAGCACGACGCAATTGTTGCTAGAATCAGTCACCTCCCCCACCTGTTGGCATCGTCCCTCTGCACACATTTGCGAGAATCCCATCCGGCCTGGGCACTTTTTAGTGGCACGGGACTGCGTGATGCCACCCGTATTGCAGGCGGTGACCCCACTTTATGGCGGGATATCTTTTTGCAAAATGCACCCGCTGTTCTGCAGTCCCTGGACGATTTTGAAGCCACTTTGCAACGGGCGCGCAAGGCAATCGAAGATGCCGATGCGGCAAGCCTTTTTTCCTTCCTGGAAAAGGGTCAACACTTTCGTCGCAAGCTCGATGGCATTCAGCCAGCCACACCCGCTTCGAAACCATGAGTATTACTTCACTTTCCGATCCCTATCCGGTTCAACCCCTGCGGGGCGTACTGGATACCGCTATCCGATTGCCCGGTTCCAAGAGCATCACCAACCGTGCACTCATTCTTGCCGCATTGGCTCAAGGCGACACCTGCCTGGAGGGTGTTTTGTTCAGCCGCGATACTGAGATAATGCTTGCCGCGCTGCTGGCAATGGGTTTTTCGATTGGGATAGAACGCGAGCAATGTCGCCTGCGGATTCGCGGTGAAGGCGGCCGTATCCCCAACGCGAACGCTACCATTGACGTAGGCAATGCCGGCACCGCAGCCCGCTTCCTAACCGCGATGCTTTGCCTGCATCCCAATGGAAGCTATCAATTGGACGGCGACCCGCCAATGCGCGGACGTCCCATGCGGGGCCTGACGGATGCACTGCAAAGCTTGGGAGTGGCGGAATGCACTTTTCACCGCGAACCCGGCCACTTTCCCTTCACCCTCCACAGCCGTGGTTGGTCCGGGGGGCATTGCAAGGTTGATGCAGCGGCCAGTAGTCAAATCCTATCGGCATTATTGCTGACCGCTCCCTGCGGTAGCGCCCCAACTTATTTGACCTGTGACGGCGTCCGCCCATCCTATGTCACCATTACCCGGGCGATGTGCAATCACTTTGGTGCGGGAATGGACTCCGCCGACAATATGGCCAAATACACCATCCCACCCAATGGATACCGCGCCCCCAGTAATGGACGCTACGCCATTGAACCGGATTTATCGGCGGCCAGTTACTGGCTTGCGCTTACCTTGATTCATGGTGGCTCCACCACTCTACCACTGCTGGGGCAGGACACCCTGCAAGGCGATGTCCGCTTCGCTGAATTATTGACCCTGCACGGCTTGCAGGTGGAGCGAGGGGAAAACCAATGGCGCGTTTCCAGTCCGGGTCTCACAGAACTGAAGCCTGTCGATTTCAACAGTGTCGATTTTGAGCATTTTTCCGATACCTTTTTGACCTATGCCGCCATCATGCCGCTGCTTGGTCTGCCAATGCAAATTGAAGGGATAGCTCACACCCGTCGCCAGGAAACGGATCGCATCGCCGGGATGGCACACGAATTGGCGCGACTGGGTCAGCAGGTGCACGAAACGGAAAGCAGCATCACTATCCAACCTAACACCGAAGCCCTGCGCTCCTTTGCTCTCGAGGCCCGTGCTCACGGTCGGCTATTGGAAGTGGAGACCTACGAAGACCACCGCTTTGCCATGAGCTTTGGTGTTCTCGCCAGCTACGACCTCATCGGCGATGGCGCCCCCTGGCTAGCCATCCGCAACCCCAGTTGCTGCGGCAAAACCTATCCCGACTTCTTTCAAGTGCTGGCAACAAGAGAGACCATTAATCCGAAATCGGTGAAGAACCCGAAATGGAAGACTACAACCGGATGATGTTCAAGAGGGCCAAGGAGCATCCGGGCGACGATTTTTACAGTGCCCTGAATGCCGCCGAAGTCGATGGTCGTCCGCTCACCGATGAGGAGAATGAAGGCTTTGCCTATCTCGCCTTTGCTGGTGGGCGAATCTCGCTCACGTGGCAGCTGCCAATCGAGACCCGGAAGTTTTCGAAAGCCCGAACGAGGTTCATCTCAATCGCAAACCGAATCCGCACGTCGCATTTGGCTTCGGTCACCACAATTGTTTAGGTGCCCATCACGCGCGTGCCATTATGCGGAGTTTCCTGATTCAGTTCACGAGTATGGTCTCCAACGTTAAGGTTGTTGAGGAAGTGCCGTCCATTGGCAATGCTCGTTAATCTTCAACTGCAATGATAATCCTACCGGAACTACCTAATACGAAAAGAATTCTCCCATCTGATAATCGAATGTGTTCACTTGGAGTCTCACTTCGATATGTCTGTGAAATTCTATCAATTTCATTTTCTGTAAGATCGCTTGGAGGATCACTTGGAAAGCTCGCCGTAACTACCGAATCACTTTGCGTATCGATCTTAAAGCTACCACTATATCTAACAAAGACATGAGCATCCGTAGCACTGCTAAAAGCCACCCGAATTGATTGTCTGTTATCAGGTTTACTGCCAGTCACTAAAACGGAGTTCCACTGCGCAGGAGAAACACTATTGGCATAAGCGAAAACTGTTCCTGAGTCGTCTGCAAAAGCAACGCCTAGAATTCCAGATTCTGATATCGTGAACTGAGGAAAGGCCCAGAAATGGCTAGTAATAACTTCTGAAATTTCATGTCTGTTCCATTCACCCTGATCCATATCCTTCCAAAGCAAGACGACCTTCTTCGCGATAAAATCAGTGCAAACAATATACAGGGTTTCGTCATAATGGTGTAGCGTAAGGTCTGAAAATCCTGAATTATTCCAAAAGCCTGGCTCGTTTTCGGCTCCGGTAGTTGCAATCAGTTCAGGGGTATTAAAAAACCCGTTGGTATCCGATTTTGTATAATACAACTCGTTTGCATCTCGATTTTGAAATACTAAAAATCCCAAACTTCCGTTGCCTGCTAGTGATACATCTCCAATCCAATCATTAGAAGAAATAACTGTTTGAAATAGCCAAGGAATGCGTGTCACGCGGTAAAACTCGGATTTAGGTGTGTAAGGGTTACTATGGTCCATCGTCCTTACCACATAGCCTTCTTCAGCATAGGCAAAGGGTGCGAGGTAATGAGGTTGCCAGTGATTGAGATCTTGCGAGACCTCAATTAAGAAACGTCGATTAGGCTCCGAATCGAATTTTAGGCGAACATTTGAATAATTCTCATTCCATTCCAAACGCTGAGTTTCAACTCGCAAATTCGTCTGGGCTTGTAGCGCTACCACGACCAACAACCCTGCTGTAAGATATGCGCATATTTTCATGATTTCA
>SKFT01000008.1 GCA_007117865.1 Puniceicoccaceae bacterium
GCTTGTTTGTATGCTTATGATGGTAAGGGTAGTTTGCGCGGTGTCGCTGTCGAGGGTTTGTTTCCGCCACAACGTCCTCTGCCGAGGCAGTTTTTTAGCACTCGTATGACTCGAGCTGAGTTTATCGGGGGCATTTTAAAGGGAGAGAGTTTTAAGATTGGTGAGGGTCTGATCGGTTCAGTTGCAAAATCCCGACAAGCCCTGTTGGTTGCCGACGCCATTAATGATCCGCGTGTTTTGAAGCACGATGACCCTGCGCTCGAAATCCGCTCCCTAATGATTGCGCCAATTATTTTTCGTGGTGATCTGCTCGGTGTGCTTGCTGTCGCAAACCCCGGCGATGGTTTTGCTTTTACCGAAACCGATTTTTCCCTGGTGGAATCTTTGGCTGAGCAAGCGGGTTTGGCGATTAACAATAACCGGATGTTGTCATTGCAGTTAGAGAAAAATCGCTTGGATTTGGATATTGAGCTGGCGAGTAGTATCCAGGGTTTGTTGTTGCCGGATGCCTTCCCTGCAACCGACAAGCTTGACATCGCAACGGCCTATCGTCCGGCGCAGAAAATTGGCGGCGATCTTTATGACGTATTTGCTTTAACAGAAAACCGTATTGGGTTGGCCGTTGCCGATGTTTCCGGCAAAGGGATTTCGGGTTCAATTTTGATGGCTACCTGTCAGACGCATTTACGTCACTTTGCACGCAACGAAACTTCTCCTGCCACTGCGCTATGTGCCTTGAATCATGCTTTGCAGCACGTGATGCGAACGGACATGTTTATCACGATTATCTATGCGATTATCGATTTGTCCCATAACCGCATCACTCTGGCGAGGGCTGGTCATGAGACGCCGATTCTTTTGCGCAATCGGCAAGGAGGACAGTTTGAGGTCGAGCAAGTGGAGTGCGAAGGCATGGCTCTCGGTATGGTTCCGGCTGATTTATTTGACGAAGCGATTAGTGACTGTGAGCTGGAATTCAATCGCGGTGATGCGTTGGTGCTTTTTACCGATGGGGTAACAGAAACCGTGAATTCTCATGGGATCGAATTTTCGACCAGCCGCTTAATGGATGTGCTATCCTTGGATTCCAAGCTTCGAGCGCAAACGATAGTTCAAAACGTGATGGATCGTTTGGATCGTTTTGGCGGTGATAGTGGACAGACTGACGATATCACCCTGCTGGTGGCAAAGCAGTTGTCCTCTCCCCATTCCCCCCCCCTCTAGTGTAGCGGTTGTGAAAAATAGTGGCATTTGTCATCCCGCCAAATCTCACAAAATTTATTTGATTAGGTGCTACTGTGAAATAATTCCGTTGTCGACCTTGTGGATCTGCCAGTGTTCGTATTGGGGTGGCTGTTCGGTTCCGGTTGCGATGACTTGACGGTCCTCGCGGCAGAGGCTCCAAAAGGCCTCACGCCGCTGCGGATCGAGTTCACCGAGGACATCATCAACCAATAATACGGGAACTTCATTTAGAACAGACTCCCATAGCTGAGATTGTGCGAAGCGGAGGGCCATGACGAGTGCACGTTGCTGTCCATCACTACCGTATTCGCGGGCGGCGCGATTATCGACCTGAATTCGCAAATCATCGCGGTGAGGTCCGGCCCTGGTCGAGCCTAGTGCGCGGTCGCCTTTGCGGGTATCGCGCCATTTTTGCAGAATCGCTGCGGGATCATCCAAAGCCGAGTCCGGACGGTAGGTTAGTGACGGTTGCTCGCGTCCATCCACTAATCTGGCATAAACGTCCTCAGCCATAGTACGCAACTCAGCGGTGCGTTGAGTTCGCGTTTTTACCAGCAAGGCTGCGGGTGCCGACATGGCTTGCTCAAAGGACTCTATTTCACGGTCGGAAGCGCCATTTTTAAGTAATCGGTTGCGCTGGGCCAAACCATTGCCATAGGCCAGCAGCGCTTCAAAATAGCAGGGATCAATCAGAGAAAAGGTCAAATCCAACCAGCGTCGACGTTCGCCCGGGGAACCGCGCAGTAACTGTAGATCCTCGCTGCCAAGAACGACCACAGGGAAGCGTCCGAGGAGTTGTCCCAAGCGCGGAAGCAGATCGCCATCGAGAAAAATTTGTTTGCGGGAACCGTTTACGTGGAGCTCGAGGCAGTGTTCACCGGTTTTACGTGATCGTATATCGCAACGGAGCTGCCATTCGCTGAAGCCTGAGCGCGCCAGTGGTTTCCATTCGCGAACGCGAAAGGAACGCATGGCCGTTACTAAACTCAAGGCTTCGAGACAATTGGATTTACCCTGAGCATTGGCACCAAAAAGAAAATGCCGAGTACCCTGAAGCTCCAGATTCAGAAAGTCGAAGTTGCGAAAATTTTGCAGGCGTAGGTGACGGAATTCCATAGTCTAATAGCTAATCTAATCAATGATGCGAGTTTGGTGCAAGCCTAGCTGGAAGTGGCGGAAGGCTGTTAACGCCGCGACCTTCTATGCGGGCTGTATTCCGCCAAATCCCAACCCGGCGTGCTGGCACCAAAAGGTGGAGGGCGAAAGGCGAAAGGTGGAATACGGAGGTCAGGAATCAGAGGGCGGCCTCCGGCCCAGAGGGGCCGCCTAGGAGGGAGGTCAGCGGTCAGCGGTCGAATCGGCGTAGCGAAAGCGGAGCCGTGAGGCTAGCCCGACGGTTCCAGTTCCTCGACGCTACTAAGGTTTACTCGGGAATATTAATGACGTGCGTCAGCTCAGAATAGCCCTTTGGGTGAGATTTTTTATTATTCTGCCACTTTTTAAAAATGGCTACCAGTGCCTTGGCCGCCTGCTGCCAATCAGCGGAAGTCGTTTCGCTGCCAGCGCTGAAGCGCAACAGATGTCGCGATTGTTCAGGGGAGAGGCCCATTGCGAGAGGAACGTGAGAACCTGTGCCGCCGATCCTGTGCCCGGCACAGGCGGAACCAGATGAGGCCAAAATGTCATGCTGCTCCAGTGCGTTGAGCCATTGGTGTTGTTCACGCATCGGCAGAATCATTGCGCTGGTGTTCCATAGGCGAGGTGCGGTTTTGCCTAAAATGAAGCAGCCGGTAATGTTATCGCAGACCTCTTTTTCAAATGCATCGCGGGCCCTTGCCGAGGCCTCGCGCGAGGGCACATCCGCAATATTTTGTAGAGCGGCGAGCATGGCTAAAATTCCCGGCAGGTCCTCGGTTCCGCCCCGTTGTCCATTTTCCTGTCCGCCACCAGCGATCAATGACAAACCATTTACCGATGATGGGCGTATTAGTATGCCCACGTTGCGCGGTCCTCCGCATTTGTGTACGCTGGCAGTCACCCAATCGCAGTTAGCCAAGCCGCTCAGCGGCAATCTACCCAGCCATTGTGAGGCATCACAATGAAATGGCAGTTGGTGTTCACGACAGATTTTGGCGCATTCCAACCATTCTTGCCGCACACCCGTTTCGTTGTTGGCCGCCATTAGGGAGACCAAGGTGGGCTTGGGTTGGTGGTGTTGATTGAGTCTTTTTACCAAATCTGCGGGAGAAACACATCCATCGCTATCGACCGGTAACGTTTCAACCCTGCCGAACCAATGCGATTTTATGGCTTCAGTAAGACTGGCATGCTCGATGGGTGAGATCAGCAAGGTGCCTGCGTTTGCTTTATTATGGCGGGCGTAATAGTGAATGATGGTATTATTGCCCTCGGTTGCACCTGAGTTGAAGAGCAAGCGTTGGGGGTCGCATAGATCCATCATTCCGGCGAGAGTTAGTCGGGCTTCCTCCAGGCGAACGCGGGCTTTGGATGCTGGTCGATAGGGTGATGAGGGATTATGCCAGCAATGCTCATGGGCATCGAGCCATGCTTTACGTGCCACCGGAGAAAGCGGTGCAGTCGCGTTGTGATCCAGGTAAATCATTGTATTAAAAACGGCTTACGTGAAACTCAGATGGAGCGGCTGACCTGGAAGATGCTGGTTACGATCCCCATGGCAACCAAGCTTACCAGAGCAAACGCAAGGAACAGTGCCCCAGTTGATACCAAAGTGATCATGCGGCCGATGCGCAGGTTTAGCTGATCGCGAAAGCCACGTGTGACTTCCTCCATCCCATGTCCCAGATTGCCAGTATCCTCGCCTACGGATAAAATATCCAGAGGGATGTCCGGCATAAAGGCATTTTTGCGAAATGCCTGGGCAACGCCGACCCCTTCATTAACCAAAATACGGGCTTCGTGAAAGCGGTTACGCAAATCACGATTGCTGATGGTCGGTTCGGTTAGTTCAAGTGCTTCGGTTGTGTGGATGCCGCTGTTCAGCAAGGTGCCAATAAGGCTGCCGCTTTGATAAAGGGCTCCGTTTAAAACAATCGGGCCAATCAGGGGGAGTCGAAGCAACCAACGATCCGTGAGCAAACGTCCTTTCGTTGTCTTTCGCCAGCGGAAGATGAAGAATAGCGCGGCGATCATGGTTAACAATAGGACAGGGCTGTACAATGCCAGCCACTGGCTGCCATGGATTAGGATCTTGGCACTGAGGGTCATCTCCCCGCCCAAGCGGCTTAACATCGTTTGGATCTGCGGCAGCAGAACCGTCATAAAGATGACGACAACGATAATGGCCACCGTGCAGATAAATCCGGGGTAGGCTAGGCTGGTCAGCATCTTTTGGCGAATGGCGGCGCGTTCCTCCAGATAAGAGGCCACTTTAATCAATACAGGTTGTAAATTACCAGTGGCTTCGCCTGCCGCGATCACGGGTGTAACCGCTGCACTGAAACAGCCCTTTTGGCGACGCATGGCTTCAGCCAGGGTCAGTCCCTCACTCAAGTCACGCCATATCGCATTGGCGAGTTGCTTGAGTTTGGGATCGGTAATCCGCTGTCCCAGTGTCCGGGTGGCATTGCCGATGGGTAAGCCTGATCCATGGAGTTCCCGCAGGCGCTGAATGAAGGTCAACCCCAGCCGCTCATTGCCACTAAATGTTTTTTTATCGTCTGTGGTCGACTTTCTCGCGCGCGAACTTATGGCTTGAATTAATTGGCCGATGCTTCCGCTGGTGGGTTTGCTCACCGTGGCCGCTTTGATCGCGAGTGGAGTGAGTTGTTTGGAGCGCAGCTGACGAATGGCTTGCACACGGTCGCTGGCTTCGATGCTTCCCGCTACTGCAATGCCTTTGCTATCGTTGGCTTTGTAGCTGAATGAAGGCATTATATTTTACAGGAAGTGCTTTTCCAGCTCACTAATCAAATAATCGGCGGCTTCATCAACAGAATCAATGATGCGGAAAAGTTTGAGGTCCTCCTCACTGATCATTCCCCACTCGAGGAAAGTATCGAAATTAACGAGTTGACTCCAAAACTCACTACCGAAGAGAACGATGGGCATTGGTTTGCGAACCTTTTGGGTTTGGATGAGTGTCAGGCACTCGAATAACTCGTCCAGCGTGCCAAATCCACCAGGGAGCGCAATCAAGGCTTTAGCCATTAGCATGAACCAGTATTTGCGGATAAAAAAGTAGTGAAACTCAAACTGCAACTCATGGGTGATGTAAGGGTTGAGGCTTTGTTCGAAAGGCAAACTGATGCCAAATCCGACTGATTCGCCACCAGCAAGGTGTGCCCCACGGTTGGCTGCTTCCATCATCCCCGGGCCACCACCGGAGCAAACCACAAACTTGCGCTTAGGTAAGCCCAGGGATAATGACCAGCGGGTGAGTTTCTCGGCCAATTCCATCGTCGCCTTGTAGTAGGGGGCGGATTTCATTCCGGCCTTGGCGATGGCCAGCTCATGCAGGGACGCTTTGTCGGGATTGCTTTGTCCTGCACAGGCTGCTTCCGCAGCTTTGAGACGAGCCTTCGCCTCATCGGGATGTTTTGTGCGGGCAGAACCGAACATAACAATCGTGTCGCGGATTTTGTGCTGTTCGAGCCGAATGGCTGGCTCGGACAGTTCGCATAAAACACGAATGCTGCGTGCCTGAGCACTGTCGAGGAAGGTTTTGTTTTTATAGGCCTTTGGCGGCCATGGTAATGCATCGGTTGGTGGGAGTTCAGCCATGATTATAATTACTAAGGTAATGTTGGTTTGACAGTTATTATGTCGATGTGGGTTCCAATTGGGCAAAAATGAGTTTGCCAGCGCCACTGGGAACTGCGCTGTCAATGGAAACGGTTACGATTTGTCCGACCCGGTCAGAGGCATTATCCACCACCACCATGCTACCGTCTGGCAAGAAGCCGACTGCTTGGCCGCGTTCTTTGCCGTTTTTCACGAGCTTGATGGTCAGCATTGAGCCCACTCCGATCTCAGCTTGCAGGGACCGCGTCAAGGCATCAACATCCAGGGCTTGAATGCCATGGAATTCGGCCATGCGAATTAGATTGTAGTCGGTGCTGATGATCTTCGCGCGCATGGATTCAGCTAGATAAATCAGTTTAGAGTCCACCAAATCCGCTTTGGGGACGGCGCTTTCATTGATTCGTAAATCAACAAACGGCATTTTTCGCAGTCGGTTTAAAACCTCCATACCGCGCCTGCCGCGCTCCTTGCGGTCCAGGTTGGTAGAGTCGGCAATTCCCTGGAGTTCATCCAATACAAACCGTGGGATGATTAGTGTATGCGTAAACCAGCGGTTTTCACAGAGTGCCAGTAGGCGTCCATCAATCAAAGCGCTGGTGTCGACCAGTGCCAGTGGTGAGTCAACATTTTGTGGCACGAAGCGCACATATGGAATGATAAGGTTGAAATCATCTTTGCCGCGCAGGGCAATCACCATACATAAATAGAGCACCACGATAAAAGTAATGAGGCGTATAAGGAATGCCGTTTCGGCAAAATCTTCTGCCTTATCCATGGGCTCAAACAGGGGCGAAACGGTAATGAGGTAGCTCACTAAAATGCCCAGAGCCAGGCCAAAGCTCAAGGCGGTGAGTCCGCGTATGGAAAATCCCTTGATCGCGATATCGACCAATATGGTGAGTGCGGCAATCCCCATGCCGATGACAAAAACCCGCCACAGCGTTTGATCTCCGGCATAATGCCAGAATGCCAAACAACCCGCTAATGAGAGTGCGACAAAAGCCGTGCGCAGTATGATGAGTGTTTTATCCATTTTTGGTAGGGCAGTATTCAACCACGGTTTCGACCAAAGCAGCAACATTATCCGGCTGGGCGGAAGGTACCATACCATGACCTAGATTGAAAATGAATCCCGGGCGATTGCTCATTGAATCCAGCAACTGTCGTGTGAATTTGCGCGTAATTGATTGCGAGGTAGTGAGTATCACCGGATCCAAATTGCCTTGCACCACAGTCTCCGGCGGCAATGTGGAAGCGATATTCGCCAAGTCCACGGTCCAATCCATTCCTAAAACCCTGGCCCCGGTAGCCAGCAGCATCTGCGTTTGGTGGCACATGCCTTTGGCAAAGAAAATGACTGGGGCACCAGCGGGTAATTGTTGAATGATGTTTCGAATCCATCGCAGCGACCACGCATCGTAATTTTGCACTGGACAGATAGCTGCCCAGGAATCGAAAATTTGCACGGCATCGGCACCCGCTTGCAGTTGTTTTTTGAGATACGCTGCACAGACATCCGTCAAACGTTGCATTAACCTTTCAAACAGCTGAGGCTGACCAAAGGCCAGGTTTTTTATGCGTGCAAAATCTTTGCTGGAGCCACCCTCTACCATGTAGCAGGCGAGGGTCCACGGTGAGCCGCAAAATCCGAGCAGTGCAGTTTTATCCTTCAGTTGACTGCGAGTGGCACTCATGGCGTCCACCACATATTGCAAACGCTCCGCAGCACCATCCACCACGAGGGCGTCGATGGCATCCGCGCTATCCAGGCGATAATCCATAGCAATGCCTCCACCATCGCGAAAATGGTAGGGTTGCCCCATGGCTTCGGGCACCACGAGGATGTCGCTAAAAAGGATGGCGGCGTCCAGCGGAAATCGCTGCAGTGGCTGGAGTGTGACTTCAACGGCAATTTCCGGAGTTCGCACCATGGTGACAAAGTCATAGCGCTCCTTGAGCGCGCGGTATTCGGGCAGATAGCGTCCGGCTTGACGCATCAGCCAGACAGGGGGGCGCTCCAACGCTTGCCCTTGGATGGCACTAAGGAAACGTTGACGTGAGTTCATTGCTGCTTTCATGACTTGCGGCAGCGCTCGCGCAAACGCTCCTTGAGTTGATGATCCATTGCCAAAGCCGGCGAGTCATCCTGGTTGCGAGAGACGATCTTCGCTGGCACACCAGCCACGGTTACATGCGGCGGGACATCTTCCAATACCACGCTTCCTGCACCGACGCGCGCGCCTTCGCCAATGATGACATTGCCCAAAATTTTTGCACCTGCCCCGAGCAGTACACAGGAGCGCACTTTAGGGTGCCGGTCGCCGCGTTCCTTACCGGTGCCACCCAAAGTGACTTCGTGTAAAATGGATACATTGTCGTCAATAACAGCCGTTTCACCAGCGACAAAAGAGGTCGCATGATCCAGTAAAATACCCTTGCCGATCCGTGCTGCAGGATGGATGTCCACCGCGAAAGTTTCCGATATCAAACTTTGTAAATAACGCGCGAGCTCCTGGCGTCCCTCATTCCAGTAAGCATGGGCAACACGGTAAGCGGTAAGCGCTTGAAAGCCCTTAAAAAACAACATTGGAGTCAACCAGTCGGTGCAGGCGGGATCGCGGTCGCGCACGGCAAGGGTATCGGCGACAACCGATTGCAATATTAGTGGTTGCTGACACAGGACCTCACCAATGGCATCAACCACGACCGTTTTGTCGGTTGCATGATTGCCCAGCTTGCGTCCCAGTCGATGAGCAAGCCCCTCCGCATAGTTATTATGATTGAGGACAGATTCCTTTAGGACGGGTGCAAGGAATTTCTCACGAGCGAGAATCGCTTCCGCAGTTTTTAAAATAGCTTTCCAGATATCGGCGGCAGTTGTTGGCGTAGCAGTCATTTTTGAATAGTGATTCATTGTTATGCTAAATCAACAAAGGGTAAAGCCGGAAAAAAACAAACCGGAAGGATGCTATGGTCGTCCGTAGTCGTTTTAGCGGTCAACCATACGAAAAGTCATACTAAAGGTATGACTTTCTCCGGTGGGCGTTGCTCCGGCGAATCCGACTTTCTCAATGGCGGTGCGGACTGAGGCATCAAAAGTGCGGTTGCCCGAACCAGGATTGAAGCGGATGCCCGTGATACGTCCGGAGGCATTGACCTGAATTTCCGCCATGGCTTGAAGCCTGCCGTCCAAATGATCCGGTTGGTTCCATTCCTGGTTGATTAGCTCACGCAAGCGCGCTCCATATTGAGCCAATAAATTCTGTTCCTGTGCGGTCAGTGCCTGGCTGCGACGGCTGTCTTCCACTACCCGAGCAGGGCTGACTTGTGGTGCGCTGATCTGTGGTGCATTGATGGTGGGTGCTGCTACGGTTGGTCGGGTGGTTCGGGTGGTAGTTTGAGTTTGGCTAGGCACCCGATCGCGAATATCAATCAACTGGCGCGGTTGAGGTTGCGGCGCAGGTGTTGGGCGCGGTGGCGGAGCAGGTGCCGGGGGGGGCGGCTCCGGCGGAGGGATAACCGGTTTTTCGATCGTTGGAACAGGCTTCAAATTGGGCAGCTGAAGTTCAGGCGATGGCGACTCGGGAGTGGTGGGTTGTGGACGCGGGGGAGTGGGTGAGGGGGATACCTCGGCAACCAGCTCAAAAACGTGTCGCTTGGGTTCGGACTGAAGTGAACTGAGCAATACATGCAGAAAAGCACCCAGCAGTATCAGCACATGCAGTAAAATAGATCCAATCAACGCCTTTCGAGTGAGTGTCACAACTGCTATTAAGGCATTATATCATATAAACTGCAAGTCCGGGTTAACGGCATCCTCAAAAATGAATACAACCTGGATCTGGATTTAAAAATGGATTGCTACATGAATTGTTCCCATACAGCTTGGCTTTAATTACGACTCGGAGAATGAATTACAGGGAAATAGTGCTAAAACATTGGGAAAACGAACGACGCAGGAGTGAGTGGTGGTGGAGCCACCTGTCGGGCTACGAGTGTGAGCGAGTGTGGGAGCCGCAAGGCGACCTACCAACGATCACGACAGCACTCAACCCAGCTAACGAACGACGCAGGAGTGAGTGGTGGTGGAGCCACCTGTCGGGATCGAACCGACGACCTGATGATTACAAATCAACTGCTCTACCAGCTGAGCTAAGGTGGCTTGGTACCGAACCGGGGACTCGAACCCCGAACCAATTGATTAAGAGTCAACTGCTCTACCAATTGAGCTAGTTCGGCTTAAACAAAAGAACAACCAAAAACCATGTCACGCGGCTTGCCAATCGAAAAATGAAAAAAAAAGCTCCAGCTAATAAGGCGCTTGTCAAAAGTGCTGGTTGCGGGCGTGTGGAATCGGCATCTGTGGCACATCCGATTGAGGTAAGGGGTGCCCGTGAGCACAATCTCCGCAATCTGGATGTTAGCTTTCCGCGCGGACAGCTAACGGTGGTGACCGGGGTTAGCGGGTCCGGCAAATCATCGCTGGTTTTCGATACCCTTTATGCCGAAGGCTACCGCAAATACATGGATAGCCTTTCCACCAGGGCGCGGGCGCTGTTGGAACAGCTACCGCGACCCAATGTGGATTTTATTCATGGCCTGTCTCCGGTGATTGCCGTTGAGCAGCGTACTGGTGGCGAGGGTAATAGTCGCAGTACGGTGGCTACGGTAACTGAAATTGCCGATTTTGCGCGTGTGCTTTGGGCCATCGCTGGCGAAGCATTTTGCCCGAAGGATGGTGGCCGCATTTGCAAGTTAACGATTGAAGATTGTTTGCAGCGCATTTTTAGCGAAGCGGAGGGCAGTCGCGTTTATTTATTGGCTCCGCTGCTGGAGGCCAAGCCGTCGGTGTTGCGCGAAGAGTTGCCGCGATTGAGTCAGCGCGGATTTCAACGCGTGCGCATCGATGGGGTATTGCGACGATTGGATGAGTCGGATTTAATTGATTCAAAGGCCAGGCAGCAGCGGGTTGACCTCGTCGTTGACCGTCTAGTGATCAAAGCGGACCAACGCAGCCGGATGGCGGATTCGCTGGAGCTAGCGATGGGCGAGGGTAATGATAGGGCACTGCTCTTGATTGAGGATGCTGGCAGCGATGGTGGTTGGCGCGAGGTGACATTGAGCCGTAGTTGTGCTTGTGAAATTTGCGGAACTGTCTACGAGGCTTTGACGCCGAGGCATTTTTCGTGGCATCACTTCGAAGGTGCTTGCCCGGTTTGCGGGGGCTTGGGCGAGACCCTGCAATTTGAACCGGAGTGGATCGTGCCGGATCCAAGTTTGTCGGTGCGTGGTGGTGCGATCAAACCATGGCGGCTGGGTTCCAAGCGGATGATTATTGAGCGTAATGCTATTCTCAAGCAATTGTCGGAACAAGTCCCTTTTGATGGTCATGCCCCATGGCAGGATTTATCACCCGGGATTCGCGAACTATTGTTGCATGGGGATTGCAAGCGTTTATTTTCCTTTAAGTTGAAGGCGGGCAACCGCGCAGCCGAAGTTCGTCCTTTTATGGGAATTATCGAGGATTTGGAACGCACCCGCAAGACCACTGGCAGCGATGGACTGCGCACGCGTTTAATGGCTTACCAGCGTGCCCGCCGCTGTCATGCCTGTCATGGACAGAGGTTGCGTCCGGAGAGCCTGCATGTGCGCTTGGCGGGAGTGTCGTTGCCGGATTTTCTGGCCATGTCTCTGACCAAGGCTCGTATGTTTGCAGATGGCCTGCGGCAGCGCAAGGATTATGCCTGGTTGAGGGATGCGGTTGAGGGCTTGTCCCATCGCCTGCGCTTTTTGGATGAAGTGGGCTTGGGATACCTGACCTTGGATCGTAATTATGCGACCCTAAGTGGTGGCGAATCGCAACGGGTACGTCTGGCAACGCAACTGGGCATGGCCCTGATCGGAGTCGTTTATGTGTTGGATGAGCCAAGCATTGGACTACACCCGCTCGATAACCGACGCTTAATCCAAACTTTGCTCGGTCTGCGCGATCGCGGTAATACCGTCATTGTGGTCGAGCACGATGGCGAGACGATGGCCGCTGCGGATCATTTAATAGAGCTCGGGCCAGGGGCAGGAGAGGCAGGCGGTTCCATTGTTTTTGTTGGCACACCTGCAGAAGCATGCGTTTCAGCCGGCAGTATCAGCGGACCCTTTCTCAGTGGGCGGCGCATGATCTGTGAGGAGAGCCAAAAGCGCAAAAAGGCAAATGCAAAACAGCACCAATGGCTGGAGGTTTTGGGCGCCGCGGTGCACAATTTGAAATCAATTGATGCCCGTTTTCCGGTTGGTCAACTGACCGTGGTGTGCGGGCCCTCCGGTTCGGGCAAAAGTAGCTTGATCAACGACATTCTGGCCAAAGCCTCGACTGCCCGGCTCAATGGCGCAAGGCATTTGCCGGGACAACATCAGGCCATTCGCGGCTTGGACTATTTTCGTTCAGCGATCGAGATTGACCAATCACCAATTGGCCGGAGCCCGCGATCCAATCCCGCCACTTTCACCAAATTATTTGATGCACTGCGCGACTGCTTTGCGCGTTGCTCGTTGGCAAAAGTGCGCGGCTACGATAAATCCCGCTTTAGCTTTAACATCTCCGGTGGCCGCTGCGAGCAGTGCAAGGGTGATGGGGTGATCAAGGTGGACATGCAGTTCATGGCGGATTTGTATCGTGAGTGTCCGGCCTGTCACGGCAAGCGTTATAACCGCGAGACGCTGGATATCCGTTATCGTGGGTATACCATTGCCGATGCGCTTGAAATGACGGTGGATGAGGCGCTAGCAGTCTTTGCCAAGCATCCCCGCTTGCGCGAAAAACTAGCGACCCTACAGGCAGTTGGGCTGGGGTACGTGCGCTTGGGACAATCGGCGACAACGCTTTCGGGCGGAGAGGCCCAGCGGCTGAAGTTGTCATTGGAGCTTAGTAAGCGACAGCAGGGCGAGACGCTTTATATTTTGGACGAGCCCACCACTGGTTTACATTGGATTGATATTGAGCGTTTGATGGAGCTGTTGTTCCGCTTGCGTGATGCCGGTAACACGCTGATCGTAATTGAGCATCATCCCGATGTTGTCAGGCTTGCCGATTGGGTTGTTGCATTGGGACCGGGCGGCGGTAGTGAGGGTGGCAGGCTTGTCTATGAGGGCAGCGGCAAGAGTTTTCAGTATCTATAAAATAGTCTGTAGCCGTTGCGCCAGGGAACTCAATTGCCGATGCGCTAATACCGAATCTAATCAATTTTGTGAGTTTAGGCGGGCTGCTATTCGGCAAGCCGCTGGGGCAGCTGTAATGCAGTGGCAGACGGACGTTGCCAAGCGCTTACAGCGTAGCGGTAAAGGGGTTGGGGGGTGAAGCGAAGCGCTTCATCAAAATGAAATTGATACCGCCCATTGATGTCGATCGAACCCAATACAGCTGCGCCAAAGAAACGTCCGTTGTTGCCACCGCCAGCGAGCTGAAGACTGGCGTGTGGTGCATGTATTGCACCCGCAAAATGGGCATTACCGGCGAGTTGCACTGTGGTGGGTTCAGTTGATGTGACGAATATCCGTAAACGAGGCGCCTGCTCACTGGAATTGAGAATGGCACCACCCCTGGCAATCAAATCTCCGTTTAAATACACTTCCAAGTCACCGGTTTCCTCAATCACCAGATTGCCGTTGATTATAAGATCCCCATGAACATGCCAACGCACCTTTCCCGCGACCCGAACGGTTTCGTCAGCACGGATGTGAAAATCATCAAATACATAGTTTTCGCTGGTAAAACCTGATCGATCGCCAATTTCCACGTTTTCGCCACCAGCCCATAACACCGGATCTTCGGCTTTGGGCATCTTAATTGGAAAGGGACGGTCAAAGCGGATGCCATGACGGATGGCATTGTTGTCGATTCGAGGGCCTGGGGGACTTTGTCGTCGGTAAATCCTGGATTGAGGTCCGGTAGTCAGCGACTCCTCAGTGCCAATCAGAATCGATCCGAACAGCTCAGCATTAATAAAACGGGCGGAGCCCATTTCCGACGCTGGCGACAACAAAATGATGCGATCATTGCGATTACCGGGATTCGCATAGGGACCATTATTGGAATCAAAGCTATCCAGAGTGATGTTGCGGCCATTTATTGAAAAGCCATCGTGAACTTCCAGTCCGTAGATGAAGGGGGATTGACGATTCAGCTGAATCTCAGCGGTTCGTTGAATAAGCCTTCCGTTGCGCTGGCTAGCCGATGCGTGAATGAGCATTAGAAGCCCATCGTCAGTCTCCTGAAGTGCGACCCATACCGATGCTGGGGTATTGGCGTCCACCTGCCAGTCCGCAAAGTTCCTCCAGCGCAACTCGTCCACTGTTTGCCAATTCGCTACGGCTCCGGAATGTAGCATCAGCAGGGCTTGATCTGCAGCGGCATCCACCAGTGTATCCAGGGAGAGCGTTAAGTGGGATTGATCGGCAATAACCAACTGGTTGAGAGATGACCGCAGATAACCGGTTGCGACAACCAGTACAACAACACCCAAAAGCAAAACGCCAACAATCGCCGAGCCCCTTTGGCTGGAGCCTTGCTCTCGTATGGTTATGGATTCATTTTGCATTTAAGCGTCCTTTAAAAAGTACCGGGGAGTGAGTTGCGAAGCAGGAAGCTTGCCGTTACCAATTGTTCCACCACTTGCCTTTGTCCTGCGGACCGTTCCAGAATTCCCTCAAAGGCAATTCGCCTGATATTTTCAATATTAGTGGTTTCCTCTTGACGATCGTAAAAGACAAAGCGGGCATTGTTCAATGAGTCTAGAATAACTTGTTCGCGTCCTGAATTTTCTTCGATGCGGATCAAGCTACCGCTATCAGCATCATACCAATAAACAATGGTTTCAGTCGCATTTCTTGTGGTATTCAAGACTTGCAGGGTCCATTCGTTGTCAGCGATTGCTACGATGCCGAGCATGGCATCGATATCGCGCTCAATCCGCAACATGGCTAAGTTGGCATCGTCTTGTAATATTGCCCGTACCGTCAGTGCACTGCTGCTGCGCTGAACGAATAGCAGTCCACTCAAAACAATGGTTGTGAGTAGAACCATCAGTCCAGACGCAACCAGCACTTCGGCTATGGTATAGCCATGCTGCTGGCGGTAGGCTCGCCGCTGAATGTCAGGTTTATCGTAACTGCCCATACTCCAATGAATTATTCAAACCGTTGCGACTGACTTGAGTCCAAACCGCACGTTCCTTCTCGTCGCCAAAAGCACCAGGCCACTGCACTCTCAGCTCGATACGCTTGACGCCCAGCCCATCATCCGAGAGTTGGCGAATAATAGTAAATCGATCGCCAGTTGCCGCACGAAATTGTTTGGCTGCCGGATAGCTTTCAGAAGCGTTTAATTCAACCACCTCCTGCCAACTGAGTAAGCGGATAGCGTCCACCTCATGGCGTAAAATCTGGGTAGCGTTGCGACTATCGCGGGCATTTGTTGTAGCGCGGAATCCCAAGGTAACGGAACTAATGGCACCTGCCAAAATGATGCCTGCCAAGGCAATACCAATCATGAACTCAGTCAGCGAAAACCCGCCATCAGCATTCACTTTCCAGGTGTTTCCGGGATTGTCATTTAGCTCTTTGCGATAGCGCATGAAGAATGCAACGGCCTCGGTGCGGCGCCCCACCTGCAATTTTTGCATCGCGTTTGCGAGGTAGTTTTTAACAGTTTTTTCGCTTAGGTGCAGCGCTGTGGCAACCTCCTTATTAGTCATTCCCTGACTGATACATTCTATGATACGGCTTTCCTGCCGGGATAGTGATTGTAGCCTGTGCAGAGGGGCATCGGCAGTGCCCTTTTGGATTCTACCCAGCACACGCTTTGTCACTGATGGCGCCAATACCGACCGACCATCAGCAATATCCCTGATTGCCTCCAACAAAGAATCCGTATCGTCCTCTTTCAACAGATACCCGTCCACTCCCGCGGCAATGGCGTCAAATATTGCAGCATCGTTACAAAAGGAGGTCAGTATGACGAATCGTGTTTGGGGTGACTGGATTTTGGCCTGTTTACACAGATCACCACCTGAACCATCCGGCAGGCGCAAATCGACCAAGGCAACATCCGGTTGAGTGGCCGCAATTCCTTGCAGCCCATCCTGCATATTGCCCGCGCTGCCAACAATCGAAAAAGAATCTGAGTCGGCAAGCAAATGCGACAAGCCGACGAGCACCATGGCGTGATCGTCCACTAGATATACCTTTATTGGTTTCGTTTTTGCCGCTGGCATACTCATTAGCCGTTTAATTCAGAGAGTTTGTAAGTTAACACTAGCAGCCCTTCGCATTTAGGCAATGGCAAACGGAGAATGACTTGCGATCATTAGAGCAAATTCGCTTTTAATGATTTCCAAACCCTTTTTTAGTTGGCTGAAGTGCTGTTCCGGAAAGTCAGTTGGACTCTTGATTTTTGCATTAATGGCAGCAATGATGATTAATTATGCAAACATTGAATCAGGAGTATCAGGCAATCCCTGTTCCGGCGGGGGTGCGTGTCGGCAATGAGAATCTCATTTCCCTAACGCCTTCGGCAGGTGAAAAAATTGCCAATTTAATTGAGCGTGATGCACAAGGACCTTATCTGCGTTGTCGTGTTGCAGGCGGTGGCTGCAATGGCCTTAGTTACAAAATTAAATTAACCAGTGACAGCAAAGCAGGAGACATTCTTGTCTATTCGCAGGGAGCAGCCCTTTTGATTGATCCCAAGAGTGCACTTTATCTGCGCGGAACGGTATTGGACTACTCCCATAACATGATAGGGGGCGGATTTAAATTCACCAATCCGAATGCCACCTCCAGCTGTAGCTGCGGTGAAAGCTTTAGTGTTTAGTGGTCTTTTGCACTTAGCACTATCTGTATCCCCAAAAAAAGAGTTTAATTGGAATTCAATTCGTAACCGAGGCCGCGGGCGACTTTTGTGGCGAGGCGGTATTGTTGGCGAAAATGGCGGGTGATTTCATTGGTTAGGTGTACTTCCAACAGTTTGTTTTGGTCGCGCAGTATGTCACGGATCCGTCCCGAGGCGTTTGCGAAGTCGACTTTAGACAGATCGCCAAATATCTCCATGGCCGCATCCGCATCCGCATCGCGACCTTCATTGCGGGCTTCAATAATGGCACCCCAAGCAGTGACGAGGTCGCTGTGGACATCGATAAAGGCTGTTTTAATAATGAAGCGCAGGGGATTGAACAAGTGTGAGGTCCATTCCGGACGATAAACAAAAGATTCTGCATCGCGATAAGGTAGGACCTCTGGATCCGATCGCAGCGAGTTGAGCGGTTCTTCATAAAACTCGCGCCTGACTGGTTGACGGCGCAGGGCGTAGCGGCGCGGGCCATTGGCAGTGCCAACGCGTAAATCCCAAAGGCTTTGTCCTTCAGGCGACAACACAAACTCGATGAAGCGCTCGGCCACCTCGCGGTTGGGCGCACCGCGCAACAAACCGATCGGATCGACCGAGACGGTGGAGCCTCCAACGGGAGTGATGTAGCCAAAGCGATCACCGCCACCACGTCGGCGCAAGGTTTCTTCCTGAAAACGTCCAAAAAAGTCGATACTCATACCTGCCGCGCAGTCGCCCTGAGAGACGTCAATGGAGGGCTTGGAAGCAGAATCCGTAAAGTAGCGGGCATTGGCGGAAATCCGCTGGATGAGTCCCAAGCCCCGCAACCAGCCCTGCTCGCGCACTTGCTTGTCGAGAGAGTCACCACTCACACCATTGGCAATCAACTCTTGTTCCAGCAATTGCATTTGCTGTTGTAAGATCATTTCAAAGGCCTTGTTGGAAGAGCCACTTTTCGAGGGGTCAGCCAGCCCAACATTGGCAAATAGCCGCGGGTCGGCAAGGTCTTCCCATTGCCTGGGAATATCATCAAACCCAACCCGGGCGAGGGCATTGCGATTAAAAATGATGCCAAAAGCGGATAATGCCGTGCCAAACCAGCGTCCCTCTTTATCGTAAAAAGGTTCGCCGCTGAAAGTGGACGGTATCACCTCTTCGACAAACCACTGCGGATGCGTCTGCAGGATACGGCTGGGCAAAAGGTTGCCAGCATTGGCTTGGACGATAAAGTCGAAGCTACCGCCACCAAAGAACAAATCAACACCGACACCGATCTCTGAAGTCAAAAAAGCCTCGCGCGCCTCGGCGGCAATTCCACTGGCAGGTTGACCGGGTTGTGGATTGAGGGACGGATTGGCGAAGGCATTTTCCACCTCCATGCTCCAGCGACGTCCAAGGTTTTGAGTCCAGTGATTGCGAAAGGCATTCAGATAGCCGGATTGCAGAAAGCGAGTGATTTCACTGGTGCCGCCTATGACGCGCCAATCAATGCGTACGCTGCGTCCCGTTTGCTCCTCATACCACTCTTGAAAACCACGGGTAAATTCGTGACGGATCGATTCATTATGCGGTGAGATAATAACGACCCGGTCATCCGCACTAAAGCCTCCTCCATCGCTATCGCGCAACAAGAACGGTAGCCCGACGACGAGAATGATGGAAAGCGGCAGAAGTAGTTTAGTCATTGGAAGTCGCTTCTCAGGGATTTAGGATTCATTATTTGCTGAGAATAACCACGTCCTCGGGATCGGCCCATGCAAAGAGTCCATCTTGTTCCCGCTTGGAGAGATGACGCGGGTTCAACTCGGAGATGGCCAGCATATGGCCATTGGACTCAAAGCCATAATGGGCAACCTCACCGTAATAAACCGACTCGCCTATGGTGCCTGCAAAAGCGTTTTCATCTGGCGGCATTTGACTCAGGCTCAAGGTTTCCGGACGCAGTAATACGGTTATTTCAGCATTAATTGGCGGTTCATTGGCAGGGTCGGCGAGTGAACCGCGGATGTGGCCGATGGGTGTTTCAACAAAAGCCTCGCCGCCACCTGTGCGGATGACCTTGCCGGGGATGAAGTTGGCTTCACCAATAAAACCGGCCACGAAGCGGCTGTTGGGGCGTTTGTAGACTTCTGCGGGGGTGCCGGTTTGCAAAATACGGCCTTGCTCCAGCACTGCCATGCGGTCGGCGATCGACAGCGCCTCTTTTTGATCGTGTGTCACATAGACGGTTGTGAGATTAAACTCCTTGCAGATGCGGCGGATTTCCAGGCGCATTTCCAGGCGCAGCTTGGCATCGAGATTGGATAGAGGCTCGTCCAAGAGCAGGCAACGCGGTCGAATCACCAATGCCCGCGCCAGTGCAATCCGCTGTTGTTGACCGCCGCTGAGCTGATTGGGTTTGCGCTCGGAGTATTGTGCCATCTGCACGCTTTCCAAGGCTTCGTGGGTGCGGGTTTGGATCTCCTGCTTCTGTAAGCCCTGTTGCTCGAGACCGAAAGCAACATTTTGAAAAATGGTCATGTGCGGCCACAAGGCATAGCTTTGAAACATCATGCCAGTGCGGCGTTTGTGCGGGGGCACGCGGGTGACGTCCAAATCACCAAAAGTAATGGAGCCCTCGTCCGGAATATAAAATCCGGCGAGGCTACGCAGCAGGGTTGTTTTGCCGCAACCGCTTGGTCCCAGCAAAAAGAAAAGTTCACCCGCCTCAATATCGAGTGAGACCGAATCCAGCGCGCGGGTTTCTCCAAAGCGCTTGACGACATTATTGACTTTGATGGGAACCATGTTGTGTAGAGAGTGGTAGTGTAATCGAAAAGATAAAGCAAAAATCGGTCACATTTTGGTGACATTTGCAAATAATGTTTAACAGGCTACTGGCGAAAACCACAAAACAGCTTGCATTCCTCTACCGTTCACGCATTAAGGATGGTTTCCCTGCTTAAGAATTCCCAGGGTGTCCACGTTGGGCAAACACTGAGTTCATGAAAACTGTCATCATTCATTCCGGAGGATTGGATTCCACCGTTCTCCTATACCATCTGCTGGACTTGGGTCACGCTGTGAGTGCCTTTTCGATTCATTACGGACAACGGCATGCTCGCGAATTGGATTTCGCTCAATTGACCTGTGAGCGTCTGGGTGTTGCCCATGAATTGGCGGATTTGCGTGATTTGGCCAGGGTATTGTCCGGCAGCAGTTTGACCAACAGTGAGATCGCGGTTGCCGAGGGACACTACACGGAAGCGACGATGAAGAGCACGGTGGTGCCGAATCGAAACATGATTTTACTTGCGGTTGCGGCGGGTCATGCACTTTCCCGCAAGGCCGATGCCGTGGCATATGCTGCCCATGCAGGTGATCACGCCATTTATCCTGATTGTCGTCCGGCATTCGCAGTGCAACTCGCGCAAGCCCTTGCACTCGCGGATTGGCAGCCTTTGGAATTACTACGGCCATTTATAGAAATGGATAAAACGGCGATAGTGCGTCGTGGGGTCGAGCTGGCTGTGCCCTTTGCCGAAACCTGGTCCTGCTATAAGGGGGGGGAGCATCATTGTGGTCGCTGTGGCACTTGTATTGAACGGCGCGAGGCTTTTTATTTGGCTGGCATTACCGATCCCACGGTCTATGCCGAAGACGCACCTGAAACCCAGCAGCTGATCGCTTCCCAATGGAGATTATAAACTATGCTCACTTGTCGCAAAAGCTATCATGATATTCCCTTTGCCCATCGGCAACACCGCCACGACGGTCACTGCGCACTTGTGCATGGTCATAATTGGTCGTTTACCATAACCTTTGCCTGTCGCGAAACAGATGCAAATGGGTTTGTCATCGATTTTGGCAAGCTGCGCTATTTGCGTCATTGGCTGGAGGAAAACCTCGACCACGCCTGCGTGTTTAATGCGGATGATCCCTTGCGTGAGGCCATCGTCGCTGCGGCACCGGAGGCGTTTAAGGTATATCTCATGGATAATTGTTCCAGCGAGGGGATTGCCCGTCACTTGTTTGAGATCTGGGATCCAATGGTTCGCGAGGCAAGCCAGCAGCGAGCCTGGATCGCCTCTATCGAAGTCGAGGAAGATCGTCGCAATGCTGCCAGCTTCCATGCCGAATCGTTATGATTCCGATCCACGAGCAGTTTCATAGTTGGCAGGGCGAGGGCGTTCACAGTGGACGCTCCGCTTATTTTATTCGCACGCTTGGTTGTCCAGTGCACTGTCCATGGTGTGATTCTGCTGGCACTTGGCATCCCGACTACATTCCCACTAAAATCGAGCGTTTTTCTGCCGAGGCACTGGCTCAGCGTGCTGCTGCCAGAAAACCGGAATTTGTTGTCATCACTGGTGGCGAGCCAGCTATCCATGACCTGTTGCCGCTGACTGACGCCTTGCACGCTTGTCATTTGCCAGTGCACTTGGAGACCAGTGGTGCCTTTGCTCTACGTGGCGAGTTTGATTGGGTCACCTTGAGTCCCAAGCGTTGGAGGCCTCCGCTTGCAACGGTCTGGAAGCAAGCCAATGAATGCAAATTGATCATTGATTCCATTGGCGCGTTGACGGAATGGGCGCCACAGTTGCTGGCATGGGACGTAGAGCGTCCGATTTGGCTGCATCCGGAGTGGTCATGCATTCAGGACGCGACTATTTTGGATGCGATAACCGAATGGATCAAAGTGCACGGCAAACCTTACCGTGCTGGTTGGCAACTACACAAATGCTATCAAGCCGATTTGCGAGATCCTGGTAGCCAAGCCGCGGTACCCTTGGGCGGCAACGTGGCCAGGGGGTATTGAGGTTAACGCATCACAGGTATTGACAAAGGCTGGTAAATCGCTTTTTTGAGGTTTCCAGATGAGCAGGCATCTTCAGCACCGGGTATTAGTTCTCAATCGGCTGTGGCAACCTGTCAATATTGTCGGTGCTGAGCGCGCATTCAGTTTGATTACTCAAGATCACGCCCAAGTGATTTTTACTGGTGACGGTAGTTTTCGTTTAATGGATTGTGCCACATGGTTTGGTTATTCGATAGAGAATCCACCTGCAGAACATGAAGCCTGTGTCCGCACCGTGCGCTTGCGAATTCGCGTGCCAAAAGTCCTTTTACTACGCCAATTCGACCGTCTGCCCAAACAGGAAGTCAAATTCAATCGCGATACCTTATTTGAGAGAGATGGCTACCGTTGTCAGTATTGCGGTGAATCCTTTGGTGCCGATGAATTGAATATGGACCATGTCATCCCGCGTCATCATGGTGGCCGAACCTCCTGGGAAAATATAGTTACTTCGTGCCTGCGTTGTAATTCCAGGAAAGCCAACCGTTTGCCGCATCAGGCGGGTATGGACCTCATTCGCCGTCCGGTGCGGCCGCGCTGGCGTTCCTTTGTCAGCACCCTAATGGGGCAGGACTGTGACGAGGAGTGGCATTATTTTATCAAAAATGGTTCGCAGAATGCTTGACAGCAGCCAATACCGGCCGAATCATGGTTACCTATTGAGTCGGGCCGTGGCGCAGTCTGGTAGCGCACTTGCATGGGGTGCAAGGGGTCGCAAGTTCGAATCTTGTCGGCCCGACCATTTTA
>SKFT01000105.1 GCA_007117865.1 Puniceicoccaceae bacterium
GAGGGCTTGACCAAGGGCGTTGGTGCCCACTTTGGCTTTCAGGTAACCGGTGTTCCTGCGGCTTTTGCCAACCTCTTCAAGTGCATTCGTCGCGGCGGCGGCATCTGCGAAGTCGGTCACTTTGTTGATGGCGGCGAGTGCAGGATGAATCCGCACTACGACATTTGCCGCAAGGAAATTACCGTTACCGGCAGCTGGGCTTACAACAGCTTTGAGTATCCCAACGCCTACCACTTCCTGCAGCGCGCCGAGCGCATCGGCATTCCCGTCACCAAGCTCATCACCCACCGTTTCACCCTCGACCAAATCGAGGAGGCCTTCCTAACCAATATCCGGCAGGAAGGGATTAAGGTCATGGTGACGCCGTGATGGAATAATCGTCGCGGATGTAAGCGGAAGAGCCCAAGCGCTTGGCGCGAGGGAGGGCGAGACTCTGTCGAGCCGCACTTTTAATTGCACCCTTTTTTTTACAAACCACAAAATTTTACTTGCCAGCGACCTCCTCCCTCAACATTTTCTACCTTTTTTCCACTTTCAGAGAAATAACATTATGGCACGTATATGCGCAATCACAGGTAAACGCCCAGTCAAGGGTGGACGTATCATTCGCAAAGGTTTAACCAAGAAGAGCGGTGGTATTGGCACAAGCTTGGTTAAAGTAACCAAGCGCAAGTTCCGTCCCAACGTCCAGCGCGTACGCGTCAAGCTACCCAGCGGCCAAGTCAAACGCATGTGGGTATGCGTCAAGGCACTCAAGGCTGGCAAGGTCACCAAAGCCTAAGCAGCTCGATTACAAGCACTCTTGCTGACATATCTTTGAACAAAAGTATCCCCTTTCGACTTCGCCAAATCAAAGTCGAAAGGGCGGAATGCCTGGCCCGGCTGTTTGCCAGACATGTTGCGATAAAACAGGCTGATGGTCAGCAGCTGAATCAAAACTCGGCCTGGTAAAATAAGTGGCTTTTGTCATTTCAACTTCTCCCTGCGGCAACACACAGCACCCTGTCTCAGCAATAATGTTTTCAACTATCCTAACAGACTGGCAATTCCCAACTGCTGTTTATCGCGGCAAGCCGTTCTGGTCATGGAATGGTAAACTGGAGCGCGACGAATTGCTGCGCCAGTTGCGCCTATTCAAGGAAATGGGCATGGGTGGCGCCTTTTTGCATTCGCGCACCGGATTGATTACGGAATATTTGGGTAAAGAGTGGTTTGAGCTTATCAATGCATGTGCCGATGAGGCAGACCGGCTGGGCTTGGAGGCGTGGTTATACGACGAAGACCGTTGGCCCAGCGGCTCGGCTGGCGGCAAGGCGACAGCGGATCCGCAGTATCGCATGAAGTATCTGCGCCTGCATAGTTTTGCCGCTGATGCGGATGTGACATGGCCCGACAAAGAGTATTTTGTTGCTGCCTTTTCAGCCTCCCTTAACGCATTGCACCTCGGCGATTACCGCCGGATTGAATATGGTGCCAAGGCAACTGCGGGCGAACAATTGCTGATCTACGCATGGGAGACAATGGCATCGCATTCCTTCTATAATGGCAATGCCTACCTTGACACACTTTCGGCGGAGGCCACCGAGCACTTTATGCAGATCACGCATGATGCGTATGGCGAGCACTGTGGCGACCGTTTGGGCAAGAGTATCAAGGGGATTTTTACCGATGAGCCGCACAGGGGATTTGTGTTTTGTGATACCCACGGCCAGCCGGGTCCTTCCAACACCAGTGTCATTACGCCATGGACACCCAAGTTGCCGGAGGCGTTTCAGGAGGCTTTTGGCTATGACTTGATCGAGCGCCTGCCGGAGTTGTATTTCCAAAAAGACGGCAATCCACACTCGCAAGTGAAGTGGCACTACATGGAGTTGATTCAGCGCCTGTTTTTGCAGAATTGGGCCAAGCCGCTGCAAGACCGTTGCCAAAAACTCGGCATGGAGCTTACGGGTCACACGCTGCACGAGGATACGCTTGCTGCGCAGGCCGTGCCTTGCGGATCAATGATGCGTTACTATGAGTACCTCGACTACCCCGGTGTCGATATCCTCGGCAACGACAATCGCAACTACTGGGTGGTCAAGCAACTGGCCTCGGTTAGTCGTCAGCTCGAACGCCCATGGATGATGTCCGAACTCTATGGCTGCTCCGGTTGGGATTTGTGCCTCGATGGCCACAAGCGCATAGGCGATTGGCAGGCGTTACTCGGCATCAACATCCGCTGCCACCACCTCAGTTGGTATTCCATGGCAGGCGAGTCGAAGCGCGACTATCCCGCCAGCATTTCCTTCCAATCCGCCTGGTATCGTGAATACGAAGCGGTCGAAACGTACTTCAGTCGCTTGCATGTATTGATGATGGCGGGCAAGCCGCTGTGCGATGTGTTGGTACTCAATCCGATCGAAAGTTTGTGGGCGCGTATTCACACGGAATGGGCGACATGGCTCAGCGCCAAGGACAAGGATGTGCTCAAGCTGGAGGCGATTTATCAGAATGTCTTTACCTGGTTGATGCAGGCAGCAATTGATTTTGACTATGCCGACGAAGAGCATCTCGACCGCCTTGGCGCGATTGATGCAACGGACAGAACCCTGCAAGTCGGCGCCATGCGCTACAAGGTGGTAGTTGTTACCGGAATGGAGACCATGCGCGCCAGCACACTCAAGCGCCTGCAAGACTTCGCCGCTGCTGGTGGCAAGGTTATCTTTGCTGGTGATGCGCCATTCATGATCGACGCAGAGCCCTCCGATGAAGCCGCCGCCTTGCAGCAGCGTTGCCAAGCAGTGGCGCTGGATGCTGGGCAATTGACAACTGCAGTTCGCCAGTCCAGTCCGGCGGCCAGTGCCTTTACCATTGATGCCGGTGGCAAGGAATTACTCTGCCAGGTACGCCAGGAAGGTGGGGTGCAAATTGCGGTGTTGATGAATCCCTCGCGCGACCAGCGCGTCGATAAGGTGACCTTGCGCAGCGCCAGTGAAGGGCCGGTCACCGAGCTCAATTGCCTGCGCGGCGAAGTCTATGCGCTGGAATCCCAGCGCCAAGGCGGCGCTACCGTCTGGCAGACCTCGTTTGAGCCGCTGCAAGAGCGGGCCTTTGTGATCGGTGAAGCCATCGCCCACGCACAACCCGCGCCTGCCCGTATTGACAAGGAATGCAGCGTCGTACTTGAAGGTCCGTTTGATTATCAATTGGACGAACCCAATATCGCCGTGCTCGACTACGCCTCCTTCCGTCTTGGTGAAAGCGGTGAATGGCAAAGCGAGCGCGAGGTGTTGAAAATTGAGGAAACAGTTTGCGAACAGCTGGGCGTTCCATTGCGTGCCGGCGATATGGTCCAACCTTGGGCACGCGAAGCGGCGGAGAAAACGGCCACACAACCCGCTAAAACCGCGCCATTGCACCTGCGCTTCACATTCAAGGCCGATACCAACACGCCGACTGATGGTATTTCGCTCGTGCTGGAGCGCCCCGAGCTCTATCAGATCCTGTTCAATGGCAAAGTCGTTGAGCAGCCCGCGAAAACCGATTGGTTCATTGATCCGTGCTTCCGCACTATTCCGTTGCCGGGTGACTTGTTGCAATGCGACGGTAGCGATAACTGCATCGAGCTGCAATCCACCTTCAAGAGCGGCTTTGACCTTGAAGCGATTTACCTGCTTGGAAGCTTTGGGGTTGAGCGTTTGGGCGGACAGCGTCTGCAATTGACTCAATTGCCCAGCCAATTGCAAGTGGGCGACATCACCTCACAAGGCTTGCCTTTTTACTCCGGACGCTTGACCTACCACATTCCGGTGGTTGCCGTTGATACCTTGGAGCTGGAGCCGTCGCAAGCCGCTGCTTTAGTTGTGCGCAAGCCGGGAACCGAGCAAAGCCAGTGCCTGCCGTGGGGACCGTTCAAGTTCACGCCCGCCGAGTGGACTGATGCCAATGGCGATATTGCCATCGAGCTGGTGCTCACCCGTCGCAATACCTTTGGCCCGCTGCACCTTACGCCATTGAAGCAAGCATGGATTGGGCCCACTCAATTCCGCACCCAGGGCGACAAATGGAGCGACGACTACCAGCTCTTTCCAGCAGGCTTGCTTTCAGTAAAGACGAGACATAAACCGTCACCAGGTCAAATCCGTCTATAGGTTGACAGTCTTTAAGAAAAAATACTGCAACTACTGCTAATTATCACACTGGGAATACTCTGACAAAGAAAACTAATGGAACCCATAAACATTTCTAAATGAATAATTTAGGATTTTTTTTGGATTGTCCGAGCGGTTTTTTTAGTTAAGGTATTCTATCATGAAAGTAAGTGGTATAATGACTGTGTTACCGGTTTTCTGCGTGTCCTTGTTTGGATTGGCCATCCTGCCCAAGCTGCAGGCTGACAATACAGATTTGCTGGAGGTTGTTGCCGTTGGCACCACAGGCTATGCAGTGCAAGCGACGGCATTCGATGCTCCTGCCTACACCAATTACAATCTCAGTGCTTTTACCAGTGTTGAAGATGACGGAGATCTTTTGACGGTCAATCAAACTGGAGGAGGATTTAGCTACGACGGCAGCTTGCTTGCTAATTTCGTCAAGGAAGGCGATAGCCTCCATTTTGAAAGTGCTGTTTACAGCTCTCTTAATGAGTTGTACCAAGTATACCCCTTGGGAAAATCTTTTCTATTCAATTTTTTATATGATGGCAGTGAACGTGTTGAAAGTGGCACCCGCGAAAGCGATCCCACCCCACATTCCATGCCGCTTAATCCCGGCTATATCACTAGTGCCACGGCCTCTGTGGACACCCCTGGCGTGCTCAATGGCTATTGGGAGAATGGAAATTTAGTATTGGACGTCACAGGCAAGTATCATTTATCCTTTTCGCAGTTTGTCACTGTTCCGCTCAACGCTCTGGTTGATGTGTGGGGTGGTCCCGGAGACAACTATTACGAGGCTCACATTTTCTCAGAAGGAAACCTTGGAGAGTTGGTTATTGATGGTTCCAATTTGGTTGCTGGTCATATCTACCAGGGTGAAATCGAAATATTTTATGGGACAGTTATCGACGATGATAATGTGGCTATAGTCGACTTTAAGCGTTCGATAACCACGTTCACCATCGAAGCCGTTCCCGAGCCCTCAACTTATGCCTTATGGGTTGGCTTGCTGGTGGGAGTAGCAGCCTTAATGCACTCGCGCAGAGTGGGTTGATTAGAGCATTTCCAATTTAATTAGTCGCATATATTGCCCTTCCAGTATCGTTCCATACTGCGCTTGGAACCTTGTGGTGCATACCACGCAGTAAGGAAGTGATTGGCAGCAACATGGGCGGTCAATTTCAGTACTAACTGAAAAGTCTGGCCTTATTAACTTCCCGAGAAGGCTTCTAATGGTTGCGAGTGGACTTTGGCTTTAGCCATTTTCTGCAATTGCTTGATCTCCGACTCAGCCGCTTGGACGGCTTTCTTGGTGTCAAGGGTTTCAATAACAATCTTCATCGTGTGCGATTCGCCTCCGGATAAGGACATAACCCGACCTTTATCCCTTTCAAAGCGGCGCGAATTGGGATAATTCGTCGCAGGTTCCAAGCCAGTCACATATCCATCCGCCTTGCCTGCAGTATTTTTCCACAGGGTGAAACACGGCAGATCCTTGAGCGAGAAGCGTAACAGCGAAGCTTGCGTGCCAGCAGCATTACGCAATAGCGTCATGGTCTCGCGGGAACCACGTTTGCCAATCAGCTCGAACAAGTAGGCTTGTTCGACGAATCCGATCTCAGGTGCACCGTATTGATCGAAGGTATGGATGCCTTCAGCGGAGCGGGGATCGCGTGGTGCAACTTGCTTGAAGGGTGCCACCATCCGGGCTCCCTTTTCCAATAGCGTCTCTCCATAGTTGATATGATAGAGCATTTCGTGCTCGGTCGGATTATTGCCAATATTGGTCACCGTATCGATGATCGTCAGATTGCCACTACCCAGCTCCGTGTGTATCTCCGTGTTGAGACGGAGGGCCGGACCAAACATCATTGTTTCGTCAACCTCACCCCTTAGTATGATGGCCTGATCGGTGATCTCGAGCGACACCGCCCGCGCCGGAATGTTGGCAATATTTCCATGCAAAGTGAGCGGCACCTCAAAGGCGTTGCCGCTGTAATCGAGCACCGTATCCTTGCAGGGGGCTCCCATACTGCTGAGTCCACAGCGAACTATCCATTCATTAAAGCCCTTCAACCACCCCAGACCTCCGCGATCAAGCGAGTTGATAAAGGCAGGGTTAACCGGATCCTTAACGGGTGAATTCCAACCTAATGAAACATCCCCACATTGCCCTTTCCAAATACCCATACCCCGGGTGGGAAGGACCGCAAATGAGAGCTTGCCATTATTGATTTCCACCACATCGACGCCTTCCTGGAGTCCGCCCCGCAGGGTGTAAGACCGAACCGACCATTCGGCTGAGGCGTTTTTCCCTGTTAGGTGAATGACTTTGAATCCCTCTGCCGATTCAGGGCTTAGGAGTGGTAACTTATAGAGTGTCTTCATTGTTATTGCTTTGGTATGATTGTATAAGTCTCTATTTTGCCGGGAAAAAATTACTTATCCGAAGCTTTCTCAATCTGAGCGACTAATGCTTCCCGACTGGGTGCGGCAGCGTGTGTGACGAAAAACGCCGTGGCTGCATTAGCCATCACAAGGCGCTCTTTGATTGGCAGATCTCCAAGTGAGGCACAAATGTAGCCTCCGTTGAAGCTATCTCCGGCACCAGCGGAGCGAATAACATTTGTTTGGCGCTCCTGAATGGCAAAGCCCTCGCCATCAGCAGTACATGAGGCAGCGGCAAA
>SKFT01000114.1 GCA_007117865.1 Puniceicoccaceae bacterium
ACCTCTCCTTGTATTGAACCGACCTACAAAAATCTCTTCGTTAAAAGCAATTTGTCGGGTGATTTCGTGGTCCTCAACGGTCATCTTGTCCGTGAACTGAAGCTGCAAGGGCTCTGGAATGACGATATGCGCGATCAGCTAAAGTATTTTGACGGCGAGTTGGCGGCAATCGAAACCATCCCGGAAAGCATCAAAGCACGTTATAAAACAGCCTTTGCCATCGATTACAAATGGGTCGTTGAAGCGGCTGCGCGGCGCCAGAAGTGGATTGATCAATCGCAGTCGGTTAACCTCTTCCTTGCCACAGCCGATATTAAGACGCTGTCCCACATGTATCGCTATGCCTGGCGTACCGGGCTCAAGACCACCTATTACCTGCGCACGATGGGGGCTTCCAATATTGAGAAAGCCACCGTTTCAGTCAAAAAGGAAATTCGTGGCCACATTGGTCGCGAAGGGGAGGCCGCCGAGGCCAAGGCAAAAAGCTTTACCGATGCCGAGCGCAAAGCCTGTTCGATCGAAGCCATGATGAATGGCGAGGAGTGCGAGGCCTGCCAGTAGGCCGTTCAAACGGCATTCACATCCTGCCTTGTTCAGCTTTCCTCCAAACACCCCTCCAAAGCCGATTGCAACTCATCACGGTTCAGGTCGATGCCGATGAAGACGAGTTCCTGACGGCAGTCGCCTACGGTGGGATGCCAGGCGTTGCGGACCAGGTCCGGTAAGTCAGAGAGTTGGGCTTCGCCTTGAGCAATCAAGACCTGCCACCAGCGACCGAGGTAATCAGCGCGAAGGGTGTCGCCGGCGATTGACAGCAAGCCGACATTATCGGGGCGGGCATCGGTCCAGAAAAAACCCTTCGCACGAAGCAGTCCGGGAAAGCCCTGCCGCATCAATTTTAGAAAGGCTGCTTCGCGGAAGGGACGTCGAGCCGCGTAGAGAAAAGTCTCCAAACCATAGTCGCTATGATGCAGGCGGGTGGGGTGGACAACGCCGCCGATTGCACCCATGTTACCGCTGCCAGTTTCCAAATGAAGCACGATCTCGCGCCGCCAGCGGGCTGCAGATAGAGTGGCGTCCATGTCGAACAACACATGCCCGGTGAGCCATTCGAGTGGGAGTACGCCCTGCTCAGTCGTTTCGCAACTGGCGCGTGTATTGATATCGCGCAAGCTGGCTGCGAGTTGCTGCAGTGTGGCCGCACTGCTGAGGTCGGATTTGTTGAGCACCAGTAAGTCAGCGCATTCAACCTGCTCAAATAATAGTTCGGGCAAGGGACGACGACGGTCGCTTTGCAGCAACCATTTGCGCGGTTGAGTAACGCTGCGGGCGGTTTCGGTCAGCCGCGCAAATGCGCCAGCATCAATCACGGTGACCATGGCATGCACATGGAATTGCTCATCCGCACCATCAGCGCCGCCATAAAGGGTTTGCAGAATGGACTTGGGCTCGGCCACTCCGGTGGCTTCGATGAGGATGTGATCCGGCTGGGCAGTTGCTGCCAGCGTTTTCAAGGCATCGAGCAGCTCCCCCTGAATCGAACAACAAATGCAGCCGGAGGTCAGCTCAACCATCCCGCCAATAGGACTTTGCAGGTCGCGGGCCTGCACCTTAATCAGCGAGGCGTCAATGTTGACCGCGCCGAGGTCGTTGACGATGACCGCGAGTTTGAGTTTGCCGGAAGCCTCCCGTAGCCAATGGTTCAGCAGAGTGGTTTTACCCGCTCCCAAAAATCCACTCAATACAGTGATAGGAATTGTTTTTTTGTTCGTCATAAGCTTGTCGGTAAATCTTTGTTGGATGGATTCAATCGAAATCGACTTGTGCCTGAAGCTACCGCCCGCCATTTTGGCGAAGCGGTTGTAATAATACTGGTATGCTTCAAACGGGTATTTTCACCAACGAAAATCAAAAATAAAACTGTCCTGACTACTCCATTTAGGTTGAATCATTCCGTAGCAGTGCGTAACCATGATTTGCAATAGCATGCGGTTTTTGACTGTCCCACGCGCGGGAAATAGGTTTAAATACTTTATATGCTTCGAAATTTTCGCGCATTGTGCAGCTTGCCCGGATGGATTATTTTCTCTCGGTGTGGCGGTGTGCGTGCGGTTGCGCTTGAGTGGCGTGGATTGTTTTATTGGCTGCTGGGATGCTCTGTGTGTATGCTAGTTGCGTCTTTACCTGCGACAGCGGTTGATTCAGGCTTTCGCTGGGAGCAACTTTTATCCGATAGCGAAACAGAACTGGATCTTTCATGGCAGTCCTTGCGTTGGAACGATTGGCAATTTAACGACGGGAAATTGGCGGTTGTGGGCGAATGGACGATTGTAGAGGGTAGGTTGGTGTGGCTTTTGACCGTGCCCTTGGACGCTTTGGGTGTGGTGAATGAGAGCACGGATTTGCGGGTGGAGTCGGTGAGCGGCAAGCTGCAGCTAAAGCTGGATACCGCTATGAGTTTGCAAACCCAAGGATTTCAGCAGCTTGATATTGAGCGCGTTGTAGCTGGCGATTTTGAGGCAACGCGGATAGGAATGCGCTTTGAAATGAGCGATGCGTATAGCTTGCGGGTTGAGCAATTGGCTTTTGACTATGCCGGTGGCCGAATTCACTTGGATCCCTTTACATGGAACCCAGAAACCGAATCGTTGAGCTTGTCGCTGCGACTCGAAGCTATCAACATGCAGCACTTGGCTGAATTGCTTCCGGATTGGGGCTTTACGGCTGCGGGCAAAATGGACGGGCGGGTGGTGATTCGTTTGTCGTCGGACGGCTTGGATCTGCTGCCGGGGTCTTTGCGGTATGTTGCCGAAAGTAAAGGCCGTATTCGCTACCGCAATGAGGGCTGGCTTACCCGTGGACGGGTGGCGGACACGCAGGCGAGGGTATTGCGGGCGGCGGAAGAAGCCTTTGCGGATTTGGAGTTGGAACAACTGGAGTTGCAGATTCATGGATTTGAGCAGAGTGGTCCGCAGGCAGTGCTGGAGATTGCCGGACAGGGCTGGAGTCAGGAGCTGAACACCAGCGTTCCGGTGCGTATGCAGATAAATCTAAGCTTTTCCCGCCGCGAAATCGAATCGCTGCCTCTGTTTCAGTTTTTGAACGACGGTTTTTTCTCCACTTCCAATCGATGAATCGAGTTGATTTGGCCACTTATTTGAGTTAAATTTGTCAGCTATGTATAAGTCTTTGCGATTTTTACTTTTGTTTCCCTCGGCAGTATTCGCTTTAGGCCTTCTCGCGGGCGGGTGCATGACAGTGCGCACGGAGCACCGCATCGAGCCTATTCACATTACCCTGGATGTTAATCTCAAAGTGCAGCGAGAGCTGGATGACTTTTTCGGCGATTTGGATGCCGTTTCCAGTGCTCGCAGACAGCCTTAGTAGTGCCCCTCTATCTTCAACGAATTAAGTTATGAAAAAAACCACCACGCTTTTAGTTTACTTATTTGCGACCTTTTTCTTTGCCTCAATGTTGCCCGGACAGGATAGGGCGGTTATGGAACGCATGCGCGAGCGCTTGCCCCATATTGATACCCTGTTGACCTCTCAAATGGTTGGCGAGGGAAACCGCGGCTTGTTGGTAGCCAGAGCGGAATTGTCCGACGAACAGAAAGCTTTGGTCGAGGCGGAGAACCTTGATCGAACAGCCGTTTATGGGATGATTGCCCGTCGCACTGACAGCACGCCGGATGTCGTTGGCCGCCAGCGAGCATTACAGATCCGTGAGCGTGCGGCGGAGGGCGTATGGTTGCAGGATGAGGACGGCAATTGGTACCGGCAACCCAAGCGCCGTTAACAAAATGCCTTAAAGCGAAGCGTTGGCGAGGCAGGTGCCGACTTCGCGGGCAGCGGTCAGCCAAGGATGATTGATTGGCACCGTTTTGCATTGTCCGGCGTATTTTTCGACCGGAATCGGGATCACTTTATCGCCTCGAATGGAGAGCATCAGGTTGTATTCACCAGCAGCCAACAATTCGCCCGCCCTGGCGCCTAGCAGGGTACATAGGAGACGATCACGGGCGGAGGGCGTGCCGCCGCGCTGAACGTGTCCCAACGAAGTGGTGCGCGCCTCGAAACCTGTCATGCCCTGGATTTGGCGGGCAATGCGGCTGTCGAGCGATTCCTGAACCAGATGTGGTCCCTCGTGTAATTGTCGTGCTTTGTCATTATTGGATTCTTCTGTTTCCGGTTTTTTCTTCTTGGCGGATTTTGCCGCTTGTTTTTCCATGTATTCCTTTTGCGAAATGGCGCCTTCAGCAACGGCGATAATGGAAAAGCGCTTGTTGTGTTTGCGACGGTCCAAGAGGTGTTCGGCGACGAGATTGAGGTCGTAGGGCAGCTCCGGAATTAGAATGACATCAGCCCCACCGGCGATGCCGGCACCGAGTGCCAGCCAACCCGCCTTGTTGCCCATCAGTTCGCAGACGATGACGCGGTGGTGGCTGGTTGCAGTCGTATGCAAGCGATCAATTGCCTCCGTTGCGGTATTCATCGCGGTATCAAATCCAAACGAAACTTCGGTCCCGGCCACATCATTATCAATTGTTTTGGGCAAGGTCAGCACTGGCAAACCCGCCTCGCGAATGCGTTGGGCATTTTTTTGGGTGCCATTTCCACCGAGGCATACCAAGCAGTCGATTTGGTGACCCTGGGCATTGGCTACAGCAACATCCGTCATATCCATCACGCGATCTCCCATAGGCATTTTGTGTGGTTTATCGCGACTGGTGCCCAATAGCGTTCCCCCCATAGTCAGTATGCCTGAAACTTGTTTGTCCTCCAGTGCAATAACGCGATTTTCCACTAAGCCGCGAAAGCCATCCGGGATACCCAGCACCCTAATGCCGTAGTTGAGAGCCGATTTGGCAACACCACGAATAGCCGCGTTCAGTCCGGGGCAATCGCCGCCAGATGTAAGGATGCCGATACAGCGCGTTTTCGATTTTAGCATTGGTAAGTCGGTCTATCAGGCTGTTGGGCTTAGGCAACCGTAAATTGATCATCGCCTGCGATTTGACCTTTGGGGTGTTTGCAACTTAATCGAATTATGCTTTAATAGTTGGGCTGAAACGTTATGAAATATTTAAACCACTTGGCCATACTTTTGCTTACTTCCGCCACTACCATGAATGCTCAAATTTCTGAATCCGTCACGCAATACGATATCATCACCCTGGGCGGTGGTTGCTTTTGGTGTACTGAAGCAGTTTTTGAGCGACTGGAAGGGGTTCATTCCGTGGTCTCCGGCTACATGGGAGGAACGGTGGAAAACCCAACTTATCAGCAGGTTACCACCGGTGAGACAGGGCATGCGGAAGTCATACAGGTGGCCTTTGATCCTGCTGTCATTACTCTCGATCGATTGTTAGAGTGGTTTTGGGTGGCCCATGATCCGACCACTTTGAACCGTCAGGGTGCCGATGTGGGAACTCAGTATCGTTCGGTTATCTTTTATCGTGACGACGCGCAGCGTGCGGTTGCAGAGGCTTCCAAACAATCAGCTCAAAAGAAGAGCCGCCGTCCTATTGTTACTGAGATTTCTCCAGCCGGCCCGTTTTATAAGGCGGAGGATTATCATCAGGACTATTTCAAGCGCAATCAAATGGCGCCTTACTGCCAGGTAGTCATCCGCCCCAAATTGGATAAATTGGGACTGGCGGAATAATTATACCCAATTCATTTCCTTCCAATTGATAGTTGATCCGATTCTTTATGCTTGTGGATGATGCGCCTGGAGAGTAATTCGTAGCTGGCTTCGGCGCGTTTGAGGACAAATCTCAGAATAGTTACCGCCGTTGCGGCTACTGCCAATCCAACTATTGCCCCCCCCAGCGAGGTAACCCCAAATACCTGGGCAACGGTGATAAAGTTTTCTCCCCACTGTCCCTCGCGCAGCGAAATTAAAATAGCTTCAAATCTTCGCCGTCCAAGAAAAGGGACTTCAACCCCAAAAATACCTAAAAAGATTCGTCCTATTTGATAGGCCGAGAAGTATATCGGCAGGATGGTTAGCGGATTGGAGATAAATTGCAATCCAGCTAAAACTGGCAGGTTGGCTCGCAGCAGAATCGCTAGCAGGAGTGCCAGTGGCAACTGAATCCCAAACAATGGAAGAAAGGCCAGAATGCAGCCGGAATATATGGCCGGCACTAAGTGTTCAAGGCGAAAGCTCCAGATATAGGCGCGTTTGCGGGCACTTTCTGCAAACCACTTCAATCCCGGATAGCGATGGATGTTCGCACGCCGCGGCAGCGGACGCAGCCAGCGCTTGACGCGCCGGATGCGTTCACCCCGAAGTTTATTTAAAGCGCGTTCATCGGTCGTCATTACAAAAGAAAATCCTAGCGCAGCTCATGTCCACTACGGACATCCACGACTTTGAAATTTTCAACGTGGTAAAGCGGATCCGCGCGGAAAGATAGTTTGACGTTATAAGACTCCTCGATGCTTAGCAGCAAGGATTCATCCTCGTTGCGCAAACGCTCCAGATTGGTCGGATGCAGTAGGATGCGGAGTTGAATGTCCTGAAGGTTCGGCTCGCGACTGCGAAGGGAACGGATCACGCTGATCAAGCGGCGCTGAATTTCCACACTAATAGTGCGCGGCGACTTAACTGCACCGCGCCCGGAGCAGTAGGGGCAGGGTGAGTAGATGCCGCTGGACAAACTCTCGGAGTGTCGCTGCCGGGTCATTTGCATAATGCCGAGGGTGGAAATGGGCAGCACGTGACTCTTGGCTTTGTCATTGGCCATTTCCTGACGCATCCGCTGGTAAACCGCATTGCGGTCGCGCTTCTGCTTCATGTCGATAAAGTCGACGATGATCAATCCGCCGATATTGCGCAGCCGCAGCTGGCGAGCAACCTCGCTGGCTGCCTCGAGATTAGCCTGCACGATGAAGTCCTTGGCGTCTTTGGATTTACTCTTGAAGGAACCAGTGTTGACGTCGATGGAAATGAGTGCCTCGGTCTCTTCGATCACGATCTCGCCACCGCTTGGCAGTGGCACCCGCCGCATGTAGGTTTGCTCAATTTGGCGCTCGATGTTGAAACGTTCAAAGATCGGGATATTCTCTTTGAATTGTACGATTTTTGAACGTGAGCGAGAGGAAATCTTGGCCACTTCGGCGACCATTTTCTCGCAGTCTTCGGCATTATCAACCAAGACGCGGTCGATGTCCTCAGTTAGGAAGTCGCGCACAGTACGACCGATAATATCCGGCTCGACGTATAAACAAGCGGGCTTCTTGGCACTGTTGAGCCGTTCGTTGATCACTTCCCAGCGCTTGAGGAGGATTGCCAGATCGCGCACGAAATAGCGCGGTTTTTTTCCTTCGCCAGCTGTGCGGATGATCAAGCCCATGCCCTCTGGCAAAGTCAGCTTGCGCAGGATGTCCTTTAGGCGGTTGCGCTCCTTGCGGTCTTCGATTTTACGCGAGATGCCGAGCTGCCCTGAGTGAGGCATGAGGACTAGAAAACGACCGGGCAGTGCGATGTTGGTAGTGGTGCGGGGACCCTTTGAGCCGATTTGGCCCTTGGTGATTTGCACCATAATCTCCGTTCCCACTGGATACAGTTGCGGGATATCTTTTACAGTGATTTTTTCACGTCGCTTCTTTTGCTCTGCCGAGGTGTTGTCCTTGATGATTTCAACACCAGAATCATTGGCAGCTGGCAGAATATCCCAGTAGTGAAGAAAGGCGTTTTTCGGTTCGCCAATATCGATAAAGGCCGCCTTCAAGCCTGCCTCCAGATTTTGGATGCGGCCTTTGTAGATGGCACCGACCTCGCGCATTTCACCCGCCCGTTCCACTTCAAACTTCTCCAATACCCCATCGCGCAGCAAAGCAACGCGTTTTTCCAGTGGTTCCGAGTTGATAATCAGCTCGGTAAAGGCATGGTCTTCGCGCTTGATCGCTTTAATGATACGCTGAATAATGGGCTGCTTTTTCTCCCGTTTGCGGGCCTCTTGATTCAATTCCCCGGCATCGATAAGCTCAGGTGCTTTTTCGGCTGGTTTGTTGCGCAAATCGGCGTGTGGGTCGTTATCAACTTCGGTATTTTCTGTTTCGATAGAATTTCTGTTATTTGACATTTTTGGATGGATCTCCCTGGTTGGGGAGGTCTTCCGTCGTGAGCGGGTCTGCTGTTAATGCGGGATCTGAAGTTGTGTATTTTTCATCATGCATACACACGTCTATGGCGATAAACGCTTTGAATGAATCCTTGCAGGACAAAGCAGCTCAGGACAAAGGAGCCTCCGTAGCTTAAGAACGGAAGCGGTAAGCCAGTGATCGGAGTGATTCCGACGGTCATGCCAATATTAATGAAGAAGTGGACGAGGAAGAGCACGCTGACCCCAGTGGCCAGCTGCATTCCAAATCGATCTCTTGCGAGTGCGGCAATACGTATGCCGTTGGCGACCATCAGCCCAAACAGAGCGATGACTAACGCGCTTCCAATGAAACCGGTTTCCTCCGCGATAACGGAGTAGATGAAATCGTTGTGAGCAACCGCCTTGGGCAGGTAGCCGAGCTGAGCTTGAGTGCCTTGCAGCAAGCCTTTGCCCGTCAACCCGCCGGTAGCGGCTGAAATTTTTGCCTGGTTGGCATTCCAGCTGGCACCCGTGCCCGATGGGTCGATCAGGCGTGGTGCGACAAAGGTCAGTATGCGGGTTCGCTGGTAATCCCGCATGGGGAGCAGTGAGCGGTCTTGGTAGGCCCCGAGTGCCGTCCGTTCCGCTGCGGTGGGTTGCTCCGCCACCGCTTGTAGATGCCGTGCATAGCCATTGATGTCCACTGCCACAATGGCGATGAAGAGGCTAAATACAGCGAAAGTCGTGACAAAAAAACGTTGCGACAGTCGCGAAACAAAGAGTAGCGCGAACAGCATGGGAGGAAATACTAGTGTTGAACCTAAGTCCGGTTGCAGAAAAATCAATCCCATAGGTAGTAAAAAGATCAAGCCTAATAAAATAAGGATGGAAAGCGACTCGCGCACCGTTCCCAGCTTGGAGCGGGCGAGCAAACTGGCCGCCATAATCAGGGTTCCAATCTTCGCCGCCTCCGTGGGTTGGAAATACAGCACCTTTAGATTGATCCACCTTCGGGCACCCATCATCTCAACCCCCAACGGGGTTTGCACGAGCAGTAATCCAATAATGCCGGCAAAGTAAACCCAGTGGGCATAGGTCAGCCAAATTTTATAGTCGATTGAGGCGACCATGCTATAAGCTACCCATCCCAGTGCTATCCAGACCAGTTGCATACGCCAAGCGCCGCCACCAAAGGAAAATTGTGCCGAGTAGATGAACACTACTCCCAATAAGCTGAGAACTAGAATGCAGAGCGGATTCACCCAGTCGCTGCGCATGCTGTCGCCAGTATGCAGTAAGCGGCGATACTGTTTGCTAACGATTTGACTGTAAAGACTACTCAATGGCAGGGGAAGTTAGATGCTCGGTGTGGGTTCCAACTGGGCGATTACCGCAGCGGCAATCGTTTCAACTTTAGCCAGTTTGCCGCAACCGACATAACCACAGGCGAGTATACCTTCAAGGGGTTCAACGAAGTGGACCCCGCGCGCGCGCAAGGTGGCGACATTTGCAATGGTAGCAGGGTGTTGCCACATCTTGCCGTTCATTGCCGGAGCCATCATTACAGGGGCGAGGGTTGCGAGGTGCAACGAAGTGAGTAGATCGGAAGCCAGTCCTTGGGCAAATTGGGCTATGCAATGCGCGGTGGCCGGTGCTATCAGCAATAAATCGGCTTTGTCCGCCAATTCGATATGACCGGGATTCCAGCCATCGCCTTCGGCCCAGAGGTCGTCTCCAACCGGATTGCGTGCCAGTGTATGCAGTGTCATAGGGGTGATGAATGCTGCGCCGGCTCGGGTCAGCACTGGATGCACTGAGGCCCCCGCTTCGACCAGTAGGCGAATTAAGTCGGCGGCTTTGTAGGCGGCGATGGAGCCGGTTACTCCGAGGATGATGGTTTTGCCTGTTAGCGGGGTGGACATATTGTCTTAGCTGGCGGCAAAATCTGCCGTCACCAGTTTGCCATCGCGGCGCTGCTTGACCCAGTCGATGATTTTTTCGGGCGTCTCCGACCATGCCCAGACGGCGCGCAGAAATTCCGCTGGGTGGATGTTGTTTTCTTTAAAAAAACGCCGATCGCCGCCGCAGCAGAACATTAGGTCCGTCTCCAATTCACCCCGCAGTTTGGCCAAAGCCTTGGGAAGAATGCGAGGTAGCCAAGTGATGCCTTCAACGGCATCTTCTTTTGAGGGCAGGCTGTCCATGTGTAGCACTGTTGTCGAAGCAATCCCCTTCTGCACGTGAAAGAAATAGTCGCGGCGCGCCTCGCAGATCAGTAGAAATGTGCCAAAATCGGGTTCGCCGGTTTTGACGAAATCCTCGGCAAAATCATAAACCTCAATGGCTTTCAGCCCAACGGATGCGAGCTCAGCAAGCAATTCAGCAGAAAAAAAGGTATCTACACCACGTTCACCAGCCTCATACCGATGCACGGCATCCTGCCAAACAGTGTTTAGATAGGTGGAATAATCGTAAGCATTCATGGAATAATCGTGTTTTTCCTAACGTTGATGCCTTAACATAGCCGCAGCGATGAATTTTGCAAATAACGGATGAGCTGCGTGCGGTTTAGATAGAAATTCGGGATGGAATTGGACGCCGACATACCAGGGATGATTTGGCACTTCGACGATTTCCACCAATTGCCGCTCCGGATTCTCCCCGGCAATGCGCAAGCCTGCCTTTTCCAAGTCTGCGCGGAACCAGTTGTTGAATTCATAACGGTGACGATGCCGTTCATGGATGAGCTCTTTGCCATAAGCCTGATGGCTGAGGGTGCCCTCTACCAATTCGCAAGGGCAACTTCCGAGTCGCATGGAGGCTCCTTTTTGTGTAAGATCCTTCTGATCCTCCATAATGTCAATTACCGGATAAGGCGTGGCAGCATTGAATTCCGTGCTGTTGGCATCCGCCATCCCGGCCATATTGCGGGCAAATTCAATTACCGCAATTTGCATGCCGAGGCACAAGCCGAAGTAGGGTATGCCGTTTTCGCGGGCGTAGCGCGCGGCGGCGATCTTGCCCTCGGTTCCGCGGTCACCAAAGCCACCGGGAATGAGAATGCCGTCGAGGTTTTTCAGGATCGATGGTGTGACGCGGATTTCCTCCGCATCCAGACGCACGACTTCAACCGAACAGTCGTTGGCAATCCCGCCATGGGCAAGGGCCTCATAGACCGATTTGTAGGCATCTTGCAACTCGATGTATTTGCCAACCACGCCGATTTCCACTTTATGCGAAGGTGCCTTAATCCTGCGCACGATATCGTGCCAGGTGCGCATGTCGGAGTCGGGAGCATCCAGCCGCAGGTGCTCGACCACGATATCGTCCAAATCTTCGGCCTTCAACGCCAGTGGTAGTTCGTAAATAGAGTTTTCCACGTCCATTTCTTCAATGACCGCCTTGACCGGCACGTTACAAAACAGACTCAGCTTGCGCCGCAATTCACCCGTCAAGGGGTGCTCTGTGCGGCACACCAAAATGTCCGGCTGGATGCCGATCTCGCGCAGCTTGGCAACGCTTTGTTGGCTCGGCTTGGTTTTCAACTCACCGGCTGCACGCAGGTAGGGAATGAGCGTGCAATGAAGAAAAAGGCAGTTGGCACGGCCCACTTCCAGAGCGAATTGACGCATGGCTTCGAGAAAGGGAAGCCCCTCAATGTCGCCTATCGTGCCGCCGATCTCAGTCATTACCACATCCACTCCCTCGCCGCCCTTATAGATTCGGTCTTTGATTTCATTGGTAACATGAGGAATCACCTGCACGGTTGCACCCAGATAGTCGCCGCGGCGCTCTTTTTGGATCACCGTCTCGTAGACTTGCCCGGAGGTGAGGTTGTTCAGTCGCCCAAGCGTGCCAGAGGTGAAGCGTTCATAGTGCCCCAAGTCCAGGTCGGTTTCCGCGCCATCGTCCAAGACGTAAACCTCGCCGTGTTGGAAGGGACTCATGGTGCCGGGATCAACATTCAGGTAAGGGTCGAATTTCTGGATTCGCACCGTTAGTCCGCGTTGTTCCAGCAGCGCACCGAGTGCGGCAGCGGTGAGACCTTTCCCTAGGGATGAGACCACCCCGCCGGTGATAAAAATGTATTTGGTTGATGTTGTTTCTGCCATATTGGGTTTGCTTGTGGCGTTGCCGTTATGGGGAACTGATCAAAACCCGCGGCGTGCGGCAAGACAATCATTTTTTGGAACTTGTCTTTCTTTATCCTGCGGCGCATTAAAATAAGGCTTATGACGATTTTAGTAACAGGAGGTGCAGGGTTTTTGGGTTCGCATTTAATCGACCGCCTATTGGATGAGGGCCACGAGGTCATTTGCCTCGATAATTTTTTTACCGGAAGCAAGGCCAACGTGGCGCACCATATCGGCAACCCCCGCTTCGAGTTGATGCGGCACGATGTGACCGAACCGTTCCGCCTGGAGGTCGATCAAATCTACAACCTCGCCTGCCCGGCATCCCCGGTTCATTATCAGTATAATGCCATTAAAACCGTTAAAACCTCAGTGATGGGGGCGATCAATTGCCTTGGCTTGGCCAAGCGCGTCAAAGCGCGCGTCTTCCAGGCCTCCACGTCCGAGGTCTACGGCGATCCCGATGTGCATCCGCAACCGGAAAGCTATCGCGGCAATGTCAATCCCATTGGCATCCGCGCTTGTTATGACGAGGGCAAGCGCGTTGCGGAGACCTTGTTTTTCGACTACCATCGGCAAAATCAGGTCGATATACGCATCGTGCGTATTTTTAATACCTACGGACCGCGCATGCATCCAGGCGATGGCCGAGTGGTTTCCAACTTTATTGTCCAGGCTTTGCGCGGGGAGGATATTACCATTTATGGTGATGGCTCGCAGAGCCGTTCTTTTTGTTATTGTGACGATCTGATTGAGGGCTTTTTGCGGCTGATGAACCATCCCAGCTTGATTGGCCCCGTCAATATCGGCAATCCAAACGAGTTCACCATCCTTGAACTCGCGGAAAAAGTCCTCAAAATGGTGGCTAGTTCAAGCAAGCTCATTTTCAAACCGCTCCCAGCCGATGACCCCCTGCAGCGCCAGCCCATAATTGATTTGGCAAAAAAGGAACTCGGTTGGCAACCCACTGTTGAGTTGGACGAAGGACTCGAGCGCACGATCGATTATTTTCGCCGGCTGTTGGCGTGAGTTACGCTGGCTGCGAAAACGACCCGTATAATACGATGTAATTGACCCTATTGCTTCAGCTCAATAGGCGGTTTACAGGATTCAATATGTTCCCTTTTAGCCACAACAAGAGCGAAACCCCGCATCGGTTTTTGGATGTGGTGATAGGGACCACGGCGGTTGGCAAGACGGATTGGACCCTCAGCTATGCCGAGCAGATCGGTGCGGAAATCGTCAATTGCGATGCTGTTTGCATTTACCGGGGGATGGATATTGGCAGCGCAAAACCAACCCCTGCCGAGCAGGCGCGGGTGAAGCACCATTTGCTAGACTTGGTTTCGGTTGACGAAACTTACTCCATCGGCCGTTATGTTGAGGACGCTTGGGCGCTTTGTCGGCGGCTTTGGGACGAGGGCAAGCGGGTGATCGTTACCGGAGGCAGCGGATTTTACCTAAAATCCTACTTTGCCGCAGTCGACGACCCGGTCCATATTCCGGCAGCTATACGCGAACAAGTGGCTGCATTGGAGGCGGAATCCGGACTCGCCGGAATCCGCCATGCCCTCGAGGCATGCAATCCGGAGGGCGTCGCCGATTTGATTGATGTCCATAACCCGCGCCGGGTGTCTCGCGCATTGGAGCGCTGCTGGGCAAGCGGATTGCCATTACGCACCCTGCGCGAGGCCTTTCTGGCGCGCACCAGTCTGTTCGAGTCGGTAACCAAGCGGCTTATTCTACTGGAGCGCGAACGCACTAGTCTGGAACAGCGTATCAACCAAAGGGTGAGGCTAATGCTCGCAGCCGGGTTGGTGGAGGAAGTGCGCCTATTGGAGCAACAGGGGCTGCGTTCCAACCCCGCTGCAGCCTCGGCTATCGGGTACCGCGAGACTCTGGCCGCAATGGATGGTCAGTTACCCTTTAGCGAACTGGCCCCCACCATTGCCGCCAACACCCGCAAACTTGCAGCCAAGCAGCGCAAATGGTTCCGCACCCAACTACCATCCCCATGCCGTATCATTAGGACCTAAAAAAAGTAGTCATAAGCGAAGATTCAGTATTGCGGGCATTTCAGTTGATCTGTCGAAAAGATGAATTTTACACTTGCAACCCTTATCCAGTTAAGCTTCATAAACGTTCTTTTACTGTCTGAAAATTCCAGTTGGTAAGTGGGGGCTTAGCTCAGTTGGTTAGAGCGCTACCTTGACATGGTAGAGGTCGTGGGTTCGAATCCCGCAGCTCCCACCATTAACTCAACTGCGTTTAACTCTTTTATTGTTTGGTTTGCGTTTACCGCGGACGGTTTTTTTGGTCGCCTGCTTTTTAATCTGATTTTTTTGCGACTTATTGGCTCCGCGCGGAGCCATTGTGCTGACGCGGAAGTCGATTTGACGTTTGAAGCGATCTACCCGTTCGACTTCAACTTCAATGGTGTCGCCCATCGTGAAGGTGCGGCGGTGGCGTCTGCCAATCATGCCGTCGCCGTCGCGATTGAGCAGATAGAGGTCGTCGGTTAAGGTCGAAACATGGACAAGGCCGAAGGCTCCGGTCTCGATCAACTCAATGAAGAAGCCGTGATTCTTAACGTCGGTAATGATGGCTTTGAAGCGCTTGGGTGAGTCGCTGTGCAGCTCCCTTTCAAAGAACTCCAGCAACTTGGTCTTGACCGATTCGCGTTCGGCATCGACGCTGTTGCGTTCGGTGATACATAGGTGATCGGCCAGTGATTCCAGTTTGCCCTGTGAGTAGCGGTGAGCTGGATTTTCTGGCGCGGAGGCGACTTTATGCCGATGCAGGTAGTAGTCCATCACGCGATGCACTACCAAGTCGGCGTAGCGCCGGATTGGTGATGTGAAGTGGGCGTAGTCGGATTTTGCAAGGCCGTAGTGGCCATCGGGATGTCCACTATAGCGTGCTTGCTTGAGGCTGCGCAATACGTGGATGCGAAGTGAGTGACCCTGTGGATGTTCCTTGAGAGTTTTCAACAAGGCCCCCATGGCTTCCTGCTTTTCCAAATTGCCACATTGGATGCCATGCAGTAAAAGGGTCTCGCGCAACTCGCGCAGCTTTTCCGGATCGGGATCCTCATGGACGCGGTAGATGGCGGGGATTTTGTCAGCTTTCAACACCTTGGCCACCGCTTCGTTGGCAGAGAGCATGAACTCTTCGATGAGCTGATGGCTTTCGTCGTTTTGCAGCAACTCGATGCGATCGGCGTAGCCATTTTCATCGACGTAAATTTTGGTCTCCGGCATGTCCAGATCTAGGGAGCCTTTTTTAAAACGTGCTTTGCGCAAGCGCTCGGCGATCGACCAGAGGGTGCGGATGTCTTTTTGCAGTCGTTGCAGTGTTTTGCGCGGCACTTCTGACAGGGCAATGCCAGTGGCACCGGTTTGGTGACTGGGGGGCAGGGGAGTGGCTATGACTTTATCCAGCGAGTTCTCGCGCATGAATGCAAATGCCTGATGGTAGGTTAGACGCTTGACACTGCGGATTACCGAGTTGGCAAAGGAGGTGCTAGTGAGGCGTCCGCTTTCGTCGTAATCCAAAAACACGGATTTGGTCGAACGGTCCTCAGCTTCGACCAAACTGCAAAGTCCGTTGGACAGCTTGTGCGGCAGCATCGGAATCACGGTGCCCACCAGATAGGTGCTGTTGCCGCGTGCCTGGGCTTCGTTGTCGAGGGCGGTGCCGCCTTTGACATAGGCACTGACATCGGCGATGTGGACTCCAACGCGCACGCCACCATTTGCCAGCGGCTCGACGTTTAAGGCATCATCAAAATCCTTGGCGTCATCCGGGTCGATGGTAAAGACAAACTGTTTGCGCAAATCGACGCGGTTGCCTATGTCTTGCGCCGGTACGGTTTCGGGCAGGCTGGTGACTTCTTTTTCAACTGTAGCAGGGAACTGTGGGTTGAGCTGATATTTGTGCAGGATGGCTTTGAACTCGGCGTCTGGTTCGTGCGTGCGGCCCAAGACTTCAACAATTTCACCCGAGGGATTCACATGCCGCTGGGTCCACTCCAGTAGTTTAACGATTACCTTATCGCCCTTGCGTGGTAGCGGACGCAGTCCGCTGTTGGCCGGCGGCGGCACCAGAATGTCCTGGATGATGCGTGGATCGTCGGGTATGATATAAGCGTAGTGTCGTCCCTCCTCCAGGGTGCCGACGATGGTATCGCTGCCGCGTTCAAGGATGCGAATGACCCGCACGTGTGGACGCGCCTCAGGCCCTTTTTCGCCTACCCTTGGTGTCTGGCGCTCGCGGATGATACGCGCCAGCACGCGGTCGCCATGCAGGGCGGTGGCGGTATCCTCGCTGCGAACCGGATAGCCTTCGGCCACCGGACTGCGGGGATCTGCATCAGGAATGATGGTTGCCGTTCCGCTTTGACGGAAAAGAATTTTACCACCGACCAGATCGGCGTCGCTGGCGATGCATAGACGGTCTTTTTTGAGACGGGCGATTTCCCCGGAGCGCAGCAGGGCATCGATCTCGGCATCAAATGCCGCTTGTTCAGCGGCTTTAATTCGCAGTTTGTTTTGCAGCTCGCCGCGCTTCATTGGTATGTAGTCATCCGTTCCTAGAACGGCAAAAATGCGTTGGCGTATGTCCATTTATGGTGTGGGTTGAATGTTTGCCTTCGTGATTTTTGGTGAAGGATTAAGATTGTTGGTTGATTCTGCGGCATTGTTAGGCAATGGCGACATAAAATTATCTACGCACTGGCAGCTATGACTCTTGCGGTGTTTTTATATCGACCGCTGTTGGCAGATTTTCATCCGCAGATGGTGGAATGCTTCGTCATGCCCCGTTGAACACAGAAAAAGCCGCAATTGAATCCATTATGGAAGCGGCCAGGTTGCAAGCAATTGGGCTAATAGTGTCACTTCATTGCTCGCCTGGCATTTGCCGGAGGGCGTCGATGGCGAGGAAGGTAATAGCTTTGCCCTCAATGCTGAGCCAGTTTCGTTCGCGGAAGCCGGCCAATACCCGAGAGAGGGTTTCGCTGGTGATGCCGAGTTGGCTGGCTAGCAGGTGTTTGGCCAGGGGTAGGGTGAGCGTGGGTTCGTTGTGGTTGATTTTGCCGGATTCGTTGAGTTGACGCAGCAACCATTGTGCAACACGGGTCTCGGCTTGTTTGAGCTTAAGGTCTTCTATCGTTTCCACCAAAAAACGCAGGTGCATGCTCATAGAGGCCAGGATGCGCAGGGCAAGGTCGGGATCGTTTTGAATTTCCTGACGAAAAAACGCGCCGGGGATGAGAATGACCTTACTCTCTTGGGTGGCCTTGGCTGAAGCGGGGAAAGACCCATCGCCAACGATAACGATTTCGGCAAAACTCTCGCCGGGATAAAAGACGCGAATGACCTGCTCGCGGCCATCGGCGGTGACCCGGTGCAAATTCACCGCACCTGTGTGGACAACGTAAAAGCCCTCCGCCCTCATGCCCGCATGGAAGAGAATTTCGCCTTTGGCGAGGCTTTGTAAAACGCAACCAGCCGCAAGGCGACCCAAGATGGAGGGCGGCAAGTTGGCAAATAGCGGCGTTTTGCGAAGGGTTTGCCCAATCATCATAACCTTAGCCTGGGCGTTGGGGTTCAAACCACGGTTGGCAGAATTTTCGGGCAGAGTCATGGTCAATGCGGAAAGCCGCTATTAGTTTATTTTGGGCAGTGGATTATCAAATACAATCGTCGCCGACTCTAAATAATGCAAGTTTCTTGATCTTTATCAAAGTTTTTCTACCCCAACCCTGTTAGGTTGAGGATATGCAAACCAACGACCCTATTATCCTCGATCTGCGCCACCTCGAACCGCCGGAGCCATTGCGGGTGGCATTGGAAGCGGCCTCCCGCCTCGAACGTGGACAAACGATAACGGCACTTACGCGTTTTCGTCCAGTACACCTGTTTGAACAATTACAGACAATGGATTTGGAGTGGGAAGACGAGGAGGCACCGGAAGGTCACTGGGTGTCCACTTTCTGGCATCAACCCCAAAACTAAACCCTTATAGCAATATGAATACCAGCCGCACTTATCGTTTGGCCACTACCCAAGGACAAATTCCCGCCGTGGTGGCTTTGTTGTTTTATTTGCTTGCCGCGGGCGCATTGGGTGTGCTGCTGATCGCCGGCTTATTATTGCCTGAATGGCACTTTAGTATGCGCGATGTGAGTATTTTTGGACATCGGGAGTGGTTGCTGCTGGTCGGGCTCGCCGGGCCCTTGTTGTTTGCGGCCTATTACGGTCAGGGTGCAATCCTTACTGGCACCTCAATCCGCGCCGAGCGCATGTCCATCGCACATCTGCTCCTGCAGGGGGCAGGGTTCGCGTGGTTGTTGATTGGGATGCTCTTGCAGCCCAAGCCCGATCTGGCTGTAGCTGCGGTCTTGTTGCCTGGCTACGGCTTGTTGTTATGTGGACTCGTTTTACCATGGATCAATGGACTGTTGACGGCTTCCGTGCGCAACCGTTGGGACGCACCTTCGCTAATGATACTGACGGCGCTGTTTTGGCTTGGACTGAGCGGTTTATATGCCTTTGGCAGCATGTTGGAGGTTTACGGATTGTCGCTAGATTTTGGCTTGGACCGCACAACTCTTTTGCAATTACACGGCTTGTTGGCCATAGGTGGAGGGCTTTGGTTGGGATTGCTAGGGGTGAGCTTACTATCGCTGAAACTATTCACTGTCTCTGATAAATCTGCCGGGGCACTTTCATCGATTGGCTACTGGATTCTTAATATCACTCTGGTGCTAGGGGTGCCCGTGGTTTTGGGGACCTACGCCATCCTTTATCCCTGGTTGGCTCGTCTGTTTCTCTTGGGGAGTGCTTTGGTGGTTGTGGATGCAATCCGCATTTCGCTTGCGGGTAAAGGGGGGCATTTCAAGGAACCGTTTAGCTGGGTGCTGCTTTTTGCTTTGCTGGTAGGGCTGTTCATGTGGATATGCATACTACGGACATTACTACTGCCCGCGGAGGGTGTGCTTACGTTTTTTTTAAATAATAGTACGGGTTTCTCCCTTTGGCTGCCATTGATTGTTTTGTTATTAGTCTTCTACCCGGTGCTTGTTAAATCGGTGCCGTTCCTAGTCTGGCGTATTCGCTGCATGCCCCTGTTCTTGGATCATGCACAACCCTCGGCGCGAGCTTTATACGACAATCGCTCGGCTTGGGTAACCACGCTCTTGTTGTTGATTGGATTGATCTACCTGGCGGCCGGATCCCGACTGTCCGATCCCGCCGTTATTCAATTGGGACTGCTGAGTTTGTTGGTTGCCACGTTTTGGACGCTGCACGCACTTTGGCCGGCAATCAGTGTTTTTATGCTCGGCATTGGTCCGGTAAACAAAAAAACACCGACGAATCATTCACAAGCTTGATCTAGATCAAAAAAACCTTCCGCAAATCCTGTATCTTATGAATTATTATGAAAGATAAAACTAACGCCTTCCGTGTTCGTGTTGTTGCACGCACATCCCGTACAATTTTCTTTTGCATTAGCTTTACACTGTCCGCGCTTGCACTGCTGACTCCTTGGCAGATCATGCGCGCTTGCGATGGCTGCAACCTTGCCTTTGCTGATGAAGTGTTGGAGGGCAATCGCGCTGGCACGCTGTTGGCGCGCGACATGCGCAGGGCTATGGAGAACCACGCTCGTTTGCCTATTGAGACAATGACCAATCCGGCTCTGGCAGCCGTGCAGAATGAAAAGCTGGGTGAGCCAAGTCATTCCAGCGATTATTCCGCCAGGATAGAGCCAGCCGAATTAGTGGATGTAGACACCTCCGGTATGTCCCCGACTCCAGCACGCATCTCCCCGGTGTCGATCAAAAGGGAGTTTCCGGATTATTTGCAAAACTCGGATTTCGTCGAGATACTCAAGCGCGATTACGCGCTGGAAACGCGCCCCTATTCAACCGTTCCCCAGGATGCACCTGTTGACAAAAGCTTTACTTTCGTTCTCGACGAGGGCTCGGTTTATATTGGCAATGGTATTGTTTACGAGGGATTTTTAATGGACGGTGCAATTCCCGGGCGAACCGTTATTGTGGATGAGGGTGACGTGGTGGAATTCATTGTGCAAAATGAGGGTGGAATTCCACACGGAATGTCCATCCATGCTGCATATACGCAAACCTCCAAATACGTCGGCAGTATTGGTCCGCGGTCCTCCAAGTCGGTGCGCTTTCGCGCCATGACTCCGGGCGTTTACATGTATCATTGTGCGCCCGGTGGACACGCAATAGGCATGCACGTGCTCGGTGGTCAATACGGAATGATGGTAGTGCGTCCCAAGACAGCCAGCTACCAACTCGAACGCGAGTTGGGGCACGAACCGGACGTCGAGTTGTTTTTATTGCAACATGAACTGTATGCAACCGGCAAGGATGCCATCGAAGGCAATGCCGAGTATGTGATGTTCAATGGTCGAACTTTTCGTTATGTCGAAGAGCCCATCATCACCAAGCCTGGTGACTACGTGCGCATCAATTTCCTCAATGTCGGACCCAACCTACTTTCAACTTTCCATATCGTCGGTATCATCTGGGACTATATCTACTGGCAGGGTCATCCAGAGGCCAGGCTTCCTGGTGGCCAAACCGTGACCGCAGGTCCATCGGATTCCTTTGTTATCGAGTTCAGAATGCCTCCCGATGAAGGCGCTTACACGATGCTGAGTCATGCCGTCGGCTCAACCAACCGCGGGGCAATCGGGTTGCTGGTCGTTGATGCCAGTGCGACAACGGATCCTCACCGCAAAATTCTCGCCGAGGGTCCAACTTTTTCGAAAGCTGAAATGGCTACCTATAAACGCGATGCCAGTCGCACCATCTCTCCTTTTGGCATCGGTACCCATCCCAAGGATAGACCCGTGGTTTTTGGCCCTGAGGTGAAAGAGGTGCACGTCTCTATTATTGGTAATTCCTACTATCCCAAGGTCATCCAAATCGCGCCGGGTGCCAAGGTGACATGGACCAATGAAGATGCCTTTACCTACATGGCTGGCGAGTATTCCGGCATTCATAATGCGGCGGGAACCAGTGCGCATCCGGACGAAGAAGATGGCTTCGTCACGCCGCTATTGGCGCACGCGGAAAGTTTCTCGCACGTTTTTGAATATGAATGGGAGTATGAGTATATCTGCACACCCCATCCCTACATGCGCGGCAAGGTCATCGTCAAAGAGCCGGAATACATACTTGCGGGTTCCGCTGCTGGCTCCAACCGATTGGCGGGTTGGGCATTACCGCTTGTTGGTTTCTGCCTGCTGCTGTCAACTGCTGCTTTTATTCTTAGGGGCAAACGCGGGTAATGGATAATTGGCTTCTTCAATTCAACAAATCATCAATCATGCACAACACAGATAAACCTAAAATACCATTGCCGACAATTGCTTGCCTTAGCGCTCTGCTATTGCTCGCCGTTGCCTGCGGGGGTGGAGATGCCCTGGAAACAGGCTCGGACGAACCTCCTGTTACTGAAATTACCATTACCGGTGATGATCGGATGCGCTTTGCTCCCACACGTTTTACGGTCCGCGCTGGCGAAACCATTACCCTGACCCTGGATAATATTGGTCGGATGCCAAAGGAAAGCATGGG
>SKFT01000066.1 GCA_007117865.1 Puniceicoccaceae bacterium
GCTTTCGCTTCAGTTTGTTTATTTGATATGGGAGTGAGTCTTTGCTTTGTTTTCATAAGAGAAGTGTCAGTTTAACGATTTTTCGCTCCTGACAACTCCTCCCATGTCATCTTTTTGCCGCCGACCCCTTTTTGCCGCCCGGCGAAGCCGGAGCTAAAAGGTGGGAAAGTGGGAAAGTTGAGTTGTTAAGTGGTAGCCGCCACCGCTAAAGCTATGGCGGACAGCTCGCTCGTGAGAGCGGGGAGCGGGGTATTGGTGGAAGTAAAAGGAGCAACTCATAAATTAGTTGACTTAGTCAACCAATGAATAAAAGGTTGTTAACATGAAGACAGTGGCGACACACGAAGCAAAGACGCATCTTTCGTCTTTATTGCAAGAAGTCTGCGAGGGGGAAACGGTTGTGATCTCGCGCGGTCGAAAGCCTTTGGCCAAGCTTGTGCCTTACGATAACCCACCTGCCCGCCCGAGGGTAGGCGAGATGCTTGACCAGTCATTTGTGGTTGAGGAATCGGCACTACGTCCGTTGAGCAAAAAGGAATTGCGCGACTGGGGGTTATGAGGGCACTACTGGATACCTGCACTTTTCTGTGGCTTGCATTGGAGCCTGCAAAGCTTTCTGATGCGGCCAAAAGGGTATTGGACGATCGCCGCACGGTAAGACAACTGAGTCGGGTCAGCGTCATGGAGATTGTCATGAAATACCGGGCTGGCAAATTGCCCTTACCGCTTGCGCCGGAAGAGTGGATTCCCACGCGCCGCGCATTTTTTCAGTTGGAGGATCTACCGATTGAGGAGGCAGTGATTTATCGTTCCGGCGCTTTGCCTAATGGTCATGACGATCCATTTGACAGATTGCTTGCCGCCCATGCGATTGAAGTTGGGAGCACAATTGTATCACCTGACACCCCCCTTAGCCTTCTCGGCGCTTCACGGGTTTGGTAAGCTAAGAAGGAAAGCTGATCCCACTGAACGTTGCCATGACTGGGAACGGCGGTTTCAACCGCCGACGGTGAATTTGGGTAATGAATTTTGGCTCTGCTCCCGACCCGCGTCGGGACTTATTACCGCTAATTTTACGCTAATGACCCCGAATGATGAATGATGGATGACTGAATAGTTACGATAATAGTTCCGATTAGCTTTAATTTTTTTGCGCTGCTTAAGTTTTGTTCGACGCCATCGCAACTTGACAGCATGTTAAGTAAAACTAATTTGCGAGCAAAATGAGATTATTCTTCTTATTGCGTTTCCCCTTAACTGGCAATCTGGCTGTCCTATTTGTTGCATGCCTTTTAGCGTCATCTAGCGGCATTGGCAGTAGCAAGGAGGAAAATTGGTCTTTAGCAGCCAGCGCCAGCTACAAGACCAGTTACGACAGCAATCTTTTTTTGCAAGACATTGGCGATCAGTCCAAGCACGAGACATGGGTGAACACATTCTCTGCATCACTTGCCTTAACCCACCGGTTTCGTTCGCAGTTGAAGTCACAGATCTCCTATGCGGCAGAGGCCAATTACTACGATGGTGAATCGGTCGAAAATCATTTTATTCATCGTGCCGGATTGAATTTAAGCGGTGCCAACGAGAACTCGCAATGGGAATGGTTAAATGGAGTGACCCGTATCGATGGCGATAATAAGGGTCCTCGATTTACCCTGAACGGTGGCACCAGTGCGGCGGAACTTCCCGCAATCGGCGGCGTGCCTATCCGCGATCGCAGGGATGCTGCCATTTTCAGAAGCAGCTTCAAGTTGACCCAGACCATGGGTGCGGTCTTTATACGTCCCTCCGCGACCTTTTATCATCATAATTTCATGACGGGCCAGCAAGCTCCGATTGGTGCTTTCCTCGGTTATCAAAATTATATCGACCGGCGTGAAATCGGAGGAGGTTGTGATATCGGCTTTGAAGCTGTTAGTAATACCTGGTTGGTGGCAGGTTTTCGCTATGGCAGACAAAAGCAGTATCAACTGCTCGGCGCATCGAGTCCATACGGTAACAACTATGCGCGTCTGCTGTTTGGAATCGAAGGCAGCCCTGCTGAATGGCTGAAGCTGCATGTGCTTGCTGGGCCCGATTTTCGCAATTTTGGCAGCGTCACCCCAGCTGGTTTTGACACTAACAAAGTCTACACCTATATCGACGCCAATGCCGTGATCACCCTGACTGAAGCCGATTCGCTGACAGTTGCTGTCAAACGCTTTCTTCAGCCTTCCTACACCAGTTTCAGCATCTACGAGGATATCGTCTATGAGGTCAACTATGTGCGCTTGCTGGACAGTCGGTTTACCGCTGGTTGCGGCGTTAAGGCTTACAATGCAAAATGGCGTCCCCCGGCACAACGCAATGAATGGGTCTTCACTCCCTCCATGTCGCTTACCTACAAGCATAATGCCAATGTCAGCGCCGAACTTAGCTATAGCTATGACTGGGCAGATAGCAGGATAGCCAACACTGAGGGGCGTGAATTCACACGCCACCTGGTTGGATTGGGACTTAGATACCGCTTCTAAAAACAGGGGTCGATAAAATGATTTCGAACAGTCAATTCAATGAAAACATCCGTAGTAAAACAATACCATGAACAATCCTGATAATCCTGATAATCCTTTCAATGAACCGGTATTGGCAAAGCCTATCGATCGCCGTATTATTTTAGTTGCGGGAGTCATCCTGATGGCAAGCCTTGGCTCCGTTTATGCATGGAGTTTTTTCACCAAGCCCCTGCAGGAGGCTTATCACTGGAATAATGCGCAGGTTTCGCTGGTATTCAGCCTGGCAGTCGCGGGTTTGGGTTTTGCCGCACTCTACACTGGCCCGCTAGTATCCAAGCTGGGTGGACGCCGGTTGATGATCCGTTCGGCAAAATTTTTCGTTGCCGGTTACCTTATTGCAGCGTTAGGCCTGTTTTTGGGGTCGGGCATCATCGGTGATATCAGTTCACCGGTAGTGAGCTGGATCAGCTTCAGTATACTGGCCATTGGTTATGGTGCGATTGGTGGCATCGGTCTTGGCACCGGTTACGTGGCATCGGTTTCGACCGTTGCTGGTTGGTTTCCTGACAAAAAGGGCTTTGCCACCGGTATGATCGTTATGGGCTTTGGCATAGGTGCCTTATTCATGAGTAAAGTTTTTGCGCCGTTTTCGATGAAGCTCGCCTCGAACAATGTAGCAGTGGCATTTGTGTTTATTGCCGGGGTTTTTGCCGTTATTATGGCGATTGCCTGCCGCTACATTTATAGTCCGCATGCGACTGCCGGGTTATTGCACCACAAGCCCTCTGAGGCCGACAATTACGAGCCGCTACTGCATCAGCGAGTACGCCTTTGGCTGATTTGTTTTACCTACAGCCTCGCTGGTTTGGGCATCATCAGCATGCTGTCGCCTTTGATGCAAGACGTATCAAGTGCTGCCAACCCTGGATTAAGTGCCACTGAGCTGGCTGCTGCTGGAGCAACCCTGATTGCTATTGCCTCAATTGGCAACAGTCTTGGACGGCTGTTTTGGGCATGGGCTTCCGATCTGATCGGCAGGGTGAACGTTTTTATACTCCTGCTTGGAAGTGGTGGCATTGCTTATTTGATGTTGCCATATGTCGCATCACCGTTCCTGTTCAGCATACTGATCTGTTACGTGATTGCTTCCTATGGCGGTGGCTTTGGTACGATCCCGTCATTGATCAGTGACTTGTATGGCGCCAAGCGCATGTCTGCGCTGCATGGGTTGGTATTGACGGGGTGGGCTACGGCAGGGCTTATGGCTCCACCATTCTTCGGCTATTTATACGACAAGTTCCCGGATCAGGCTGCCAACTATGTTTACTACATTTGTGCCGGTTCCTTATTGTTCTCAACCGTACTGGTCTTTACCTTCAAAAGACTGCACAAACATTGCATAATGCCAGTTCCTGCTTCGCAATCCCAGGCTTAATGGGATTTGGTATGGCCCTTAAAAGCCAAAAAGAAGCAGTCCCAGTTGCCGTTTTTCGGTTGCAATTTGCTTCGAGTGTTCGCTATCCGCGGCAAAGCAGGCTCGACAACGGTGCCGGTGTCTGACAATGCAGTTGATTCATTACACCATGACAACACCGATTGATAAACTCTCCGCGCTTGGCTTAACTTTACCGGTTGCTCCGGCACCTGCGGGTAACTACCTGCCTTTTGTGCGATTGGGCAATACGCTCTATCTTGCCGGGACACTTAGTTTGCTGGCGGATGGCGAGCAGTGGCTGGGGAAGGTAGGGGAATCGCGGTCGGTTGAGGATGGCTATGCCGCCGCCCGAACTGCTGCGCTCAACGCGCTTGCCATTCTCCATGCTGCCACAGATGGCGATCTTAGTAGGGTGCGACAGATTGCCTTGGTTAATGGTTTTGTTAATGCCATCCCGGGCTTCAGCGAAAGTCCGGCTGTCATTAATGGTGCATCCGATTTTTTTGCCGCCGTTTTTGGTGATAGTGGACGTCACGCCCGCGCCGCGGTAGCCGTTGCCGGATTACCCAAAGACGTTACAGTAGAGATTCAAGTGGTTGTGGAGTTGTTTTAGGGGTGCGGGGACGGCTTCGGCTGACTCGCGACGGGTCAAGATTGCCGCTGCCGTGCAGTTGATAATTAGCTCCTGACTCCTGAGTAGTTACTTGTGGTTTTAGCATTGCTCAACACTCATTTGCCGTTTTTACCTTAGGCTATATGTCAGCCAATGCAAAAACAGCTATCAGCCCAACCCGCAGTGAGGATTATGCCGAATGGTATCAACAGGTAATCAAAGCCGCCGATCTTGCCGAGACTTCTCCGGTGCGTGGATGCATGGTTATCAAACCATGGGGCTATGCTATCTGGGAGCGGATACAAGCCGAGCTCGATCGCCGTTTTAAGGAAACGGGTCACGTCAACGCATACTTTCCGCTCTTCATTCCGATGAGCTTTTTGCAAAAGGAGGCTGACCATGTCGACGGCTTTGCCAAGGAATGTGCGGTAGTGACACATTCGCGACTGGAAGCGGGTCCAGACGGCAAGCTGGTGCCGGCAGGTCCATTGGAGGAGCCGCTGATTGTGCGCCCGACTTCTGAAACCATTATCGGCGAGCTATTTGCCCGCTGGGTACAATCTTATCGCGACCTGCCGTTGTTGATCAATCAATGGGCCAATGTAGTGCGTTGGGAGATGCGCACACGGCTATTTTTGCGCACGGCGGAGTTTCTTTGGCAGGAGGGACACACGGCGCACGCAACGGCAGCGGAGGCGATGGAGGAGACGCGCAAAATGCTTGGCGTGTATGCTGACTTTGCTGATAAATATATGGCAATGCCAGTGGTGGTGGGTGAAAAAACGGCCGGTGAGCGTTTTCCCGGTGCGGTCAATACCTTTTCGATTGAGGCGATGATGCAGGACCGGCGAGCGCTGCAAGCCGGGACTTCGCACTTTTTGGGTCAGAACTTCAGCCGCTCCAGCAACATCAAGTTCCTCAGCAGTGAGGGAGTGGAGGAGTTGGCCTGGACGACCTCGTGGGGCGTTTCCACGCGCTTGGTTGGTGGATTGATTATGACGCATAGCGATGACGATGGCTTGGTGCTGCCACCAACTCTTGCTCCCTCGCAGGTGGTGATCCTGCCCGTAACGCCGAAGGAAGAGACCCGCGATGCAGTCTTGGCTGCCTGTGATCAGCTGGCTGCTGAACTGCGTCAGCAAACTTTTGGGGGAGAGCCCTTGCGGGTTCAGGTGGACAAGCGCGACTTGCGCGGTGGCGAAAAAACCTGGGGGTGGATCAAGAAAGGTGTGCCGATCCGGATTGAGATAGGCCCCCGCGATTTGGAAAAGGACGCTGTTTGCTTCTGCCGTCGCGACCGAGGTGCCAAGGATAAACAGTTCACTGATCGCAGCTCTTTTGTGGCTGCGGTAAGCAAGGAATTGGAATCCATCCAAGCATGCCTGCACGCCCGCGCACTGGCCTTCCGCGACAGCAATAGCGTCGAGGTTGGCAGCGAGGAGGAGTTTAAAGCCTTCTTCGCGCAACCGGCGGATGCCGGTATTCACGGTGGCTTTGCCTATGCTGGTTTTTGTTGCGACCCGGAACTGGAGGACCAAATTGCCAAGGCATACAAGGTTACCGTGCGCAACATTCCACTGGCAACAGCGGATGAGACCCCCACTTGCATTTTTACGGGCAAGCCAGGACGCAGAGTCGTTTTTGCCAAGGCATATTGATATTATGACACTACCCGCACTGAATGCTCTTCTAAACGGCATCGCAACGATATTGCTGACAGCTGGCTTTATTTTTATCCGTCTGGACCGCAACAATCGCACCGCACACCGCAACTGTATGGTCGGTGCATTGGTGGTCAGTGCCTTTTTTCTGTTCTTCTATGTGCTGGACAAAATTCTCAAGGGGGGAGTGCACACCGCCTTTGCGGGCGAGGGTCTATGGGCGACCCTCTACTACCTCATTTTGCTAACACATATTCCGCTGGCGATGATTGTGTTGCCGTTTATTTTCTGGACCCTTTATCTAGCGCTCAAGGGTGAGATGGAGCGTCATCGCCGCTGGGCGAAATTTACCTTCCCGATTTGGTATTACGTTTCAATTACAGGAGTGTTGATTTATTTTTTCCTCTACGTTTGGTTCACTCCAGCAGCAACTGCC
>SKFT01000034.1 GCA_007117865.1 Puniceicoccaceae bacterium
AATACTAATATACCAGGTTTATAGTAGTGGTGTCAAGGGAATTTTTGTTGGTAGAAGCTATTATATTGCCATCCGAAAGCAAAAGGCCCGCTGGGAGTATCCTGCGAGCTTTGTGCCGATTCCTACCTATGTGGCAGAAACGTAGCGGTTACATGTTCTGGTAACGAACGCGCAGCATGTTGGAGAAGTTCATCACCTTCTTCTTGCGGCGCTTTTCTTCGCACGGTTTCTCGAAATAGCGCTTTGCGCGAACATCGCGGATAACGCCCTCGCGGTCGAGGCGCTTTTTCAAACGACGAAGAGCCCGTTCCATTGGCTCACCTTTACGAACTTTAACTTCAATTGACATAATGAAAACCGTCAACACTCTGTGTTTAGGACACACGGGTCAAGTATTTTGTGTCGGCCTTGCATTTTTTCTTTAGTTAGCGCTTTTTATGCAATTGAGCGATATATGGATTCAACTAAAGATAATTTTTGGCGACAACTGCCTCCCTTGGAAAACTTGTCGACTGTTTATGCTGAAGTGAGTTTCCAGCAAGCGCCCTTTCTTTTTGGCGGTGATGGCATGGTTTTGCAGAAAACTCGACCAAATGCATCGGGAACGAAAGCTGGTTAGTGTAAACATGTTGCCGACGGGAGTTTTATAACCTGTCTCATTTCCGACTCCAAGCAGTAAAATAAACCAACTCAGCCGTGCCCAATGGTAGCAACCGCCAACTGGCGAATACCGGCATCGTGTAGGACTTGGCAACAAGCATTGACCGTCGACCCGGTCGTGAAGACATCGTCAACGACAACATGTTTGCGCTTGGGCTGCAGTAATATCCCAGTAGCAATAGCAAAAGCGTTATCCATATTGCGCCGCCTCGCCTCGCGGCTGAGCCGGGTTTGACTGTCAGTCCAACGAACCCGCTGCAGCAGAGGGGCAACGACGGTAGTTGGCCCCGTCTCGTGAGCCAGAGCGCGGGCAATTAACTCACTTTGATTGTATTCCCGCTCACGCAGTTTCTTGGGATGGAGTGGAACCGGTACCAACACCGCACCTCGTAAAGCCTCAAGATAAGCGGGATTTTGTCTGACCAAACGCCGCAAATCGCGCAAAACGTAAAAACCTTTTTTGTATTTCAACTGATGCATCAACTCGCGCCCGGGGCCACGCATTAAGAATAGAGTGCGCCCCTCGGCAAAACAAGGATCCAATCCAGCGCAATGTGCACACGATCGGGGCCCGGCAAGCATGCCGTAGAAGGGGTGTCCACAGGTCTTACAGGTTGGCGGGTGGACGCGGTGCAAATCGCGGGCACAAGCCCTGCAAACATGCGCAAATTCATCTTCGGCCTGCACCGCTTCACCACAGCTCAAGCACCAACGCGGAAAAATGTGATCGAGCAAACCCTCGCCAATACGACGCCAAGGGTTGGAAGATAAAGGCTTTCTTTGTTCAACCATGACCCTTGGGCGAGCGATAGAAAACATGCTCCAGGCATAGTCCATGCGATGGCGCGGTGACGATTTCGGGCACTCGCTGACGCGCTTGGAGCAAACTGACAATGTCAGAGGCAGGCAGTCGTCGCAGGCCTACCGCTATTAAAGTGCCAACGATACTGCGGGCCATTTTGTAGAGAAAGCCGGAGCCCTCGAGAGTGAATCGCAACTGAGCACCGCGTTGGCTGAGACTTAGCCGCCAGAGTGATTTCACTGGATTTCCTTGCTCACCGGCATCGCGTGGCCACGAACCAAATGAAGTAAAATCGTGCTGACCAAGAAAATTGGCGGCAGCATCACACATATCTGCCATTGCCAGAGGGCGCTCCGGCAAAGCCCAGACATAGCGAGCTTGCTGAGGTAATGCGTGGCCCAGATGGCAGGTGTAAACATAACGCTTGCCGCAAGCACTGTGGCGGGCGTGAAAAGAAGCGGCGGCTGGCCGCAGAGAGCGAATCAGCAAACTTGCTGGCAGGGTTGCTTGCAGGGCTTTTTGCAACTGTAGCGGAGTATGCGGCCAGTCGAGGGCGAAATGAAACACCTGACCAAGGGCATGCACGCCCGCATCGGTGCGTCCGCTGCCGTGGATACGTGTGGGGCCCTTGGCGATCGCAGCGAGACGGGACTCGATGCGATCTTGCACACCACTACCATCTGGTTGACTCTGCCAACCACAGAAGTCGTGTCCATCATAGGCGCAGACAACTCGCCATTGTTGCATAGTCTTAACCCAGTTTGGCGACTATCTCCTCAGCGATGCGGTTGATCACCAGGGCAGCCTCGGATGAAGGATGGCCGATAACAATCGGGATACCATTGTCGGCACCCTCTCGCAACAGGGGTTCCAGCGGAACCTGGCCCAGCAAATCGGTCGCCAAATCCTTGGCTGCCAACTCACCCCCACCCTCTCCGAAGATATATTGCGGTCCCTGAGGCGTTGCCAGATAACTCATATTCTCAATCACACCCAGCAGTGGCACATTGACTTTTTCAAACATCCGCGCACCGCGGCGGGCCACATTGGTCGCTGCAGCCTGAGGGGTGGTAACGATAAGCGCGCCATCGAGCGGCAGGGTTTGCACCAACGAAAGCTGGGCATCACCTGTACCAGGCGGCAAATCAACGATCAAAACCTCCAACTCACCCCAATCGACATTTTGCGCAAACTGTTGAATGGTCTTCATAATCATGGGACCACGCCACACAACCGGCGTTTGTTCATCAACTAAAAAGCCCATGGACATTACCCGAATGCCAAAATTCTGCAACGGCACGATCATGTCGTTGGCGATCTCAGGGCGTCCTGAGGCACCGAGCATCAGCGGGATGGAAGGGCCGTAGATATCACAATCCATAATACCCACCGAAGACGAGCGACCGGCGGACTTGAGCGCTTTTTGCATAGCGCAAGCCAAATTAACTGTGAGTGTGGACTTACCCACACCCCCCTTGCCGCTGGCCACGGCGATGGCGAAACGCACCTTTTGCATACTGTTGTCTCCCATGCCCTTCTGGCCGGGCGCGGCGTTACCGCCGGGACCCGCTGGACGTGGCATTTGCTTGGGAGCATTGACGCTCAAGCTCACATTAACGGATTTCACTCCCTCCAGCGCACCAAGCGTCGACTCGATGTCGCTGCGAATTTTGGCTGGCACTTCCGGATCGCTAGCTGTCAGCTCGACGGCAACGGTGACCTTGCCGTCTATGATATCAGTGCCACGAACGAGTCCGAAGGAAACGATATCGCGGCTGAATCCCGGGTATTTGATAGTTGCGAGGGCAGATTGAATTTTTTGCTTATCCACGGTGACGATTTTGTTAATCTGAAAAAGATTTTTTAGCGACACAAATTCCACATAGATCCTTTTATGAAAACAGAAAATTGCATTGCGCTATGCATAACCCTTGCTTTGAATGGGAAAATGGCAATCCGGTTTTTCGTTTTCGCAATTCTTTTAGGTATCATCAGCGACATCCCGTCGCTTTCAGCACGTGTCATTGACATTGGCGAAGCAACCCGTGAGGCTGGCGACACTGTCTCCATTAGGATACACAGCCCGGACAGTGAAACGCTACAAATGGCTCGACGGGCATTCGCCTTGCATGGCGGTTTCCGCGTTGTTAACGATGGTGAGGCAGCCGTGACGGCGACCTTCACGCCGCGCGGTGATGCGATTGAACTGGAGCTGCGCGCACGTGGCAATACCGCCACCCGCACAATCCGCGCAGGTAGTCTGAGGGAAAGCGTGTTGCTGGCCGGAGACCGCGTCGTTGAAGCGGTATTCCGCACACCCGGTTTCTTCAACTCGCGACTAGCATTCGTAGGCAAGCCACGTGGTCACACCGAAGTTTTCACCAGTGATCTACTTTTCCAGCAGGTGCGCGCTATTACCAGTGACCGCTCGCTGGTGGTGGCACCGCGCTGGTCACCGGATGGACGCAAGCTCGTCTATACCTCTTACCACGCCAGTGGCTTCCCGGATATTTTTACCATTGATTTGGTCACGGGGCGCCGTGAGCCCATGGCAACTTTTCGCGGAACCAATGCTGGTGCCAGCTTCAGTCCAGACGGACGCGAAATTGCGATGGCACTCTCCGGCACTGGCAACTCCGAGATATTTGTGGCTAACAGCAATGGCACCAACCTGCGCCGCTTAACCAATAACCGCAGTCTGGAATCGTCTCCTAGCTGGTCGCCGGACGGAACCCGACTGGTATTTACATCGGATGCGCCCGGTCGTCCCCAACTCCATGAAATGTCCTCCCGCGGCGGAGCCATGAGACGCATCCCCACCGACATCAGTGGCTATTGTGCCGAGCCGCATTGGAATCCGCGCGATGAAAATCTGATTGCTTTTACGGCAGCAGTTGCCAGTGGTTTTCAAATTGCGATATTCGACCGCAGCAGCGGCCGAAGCCGCTTTGTTTCAAACGTTGCTGGTTCCGGCGTGGAACCGCATTGGCTCAATGATGGACGTCACCTGCTATTCACCGAGCGTCGTGGTAACACCAAGCGACTGATGATCCTCGATAGTATCTCTGGCCGCAGCGCTCCGCTACACTCGTCCGCCTTGGGCGATGTCTCGCACGGCTCTGCAAACTACCCTACCCGTTAACGCCGGTTATCCATGATCTTACCTGAAACAAAAACCCAAGTGCTGACTCAAACTGCCGTTGCCGAAATGCCGCTCACTCTGGTAGTGCTGGCAGCTGGGATGGGGAGTCGCTATGGTGGGCTCAAACAAATGGATGCGATTGGTCCCAACGGCGAGCGCATGCTCGATTTTTCGGTTGCAGATGCCGAGCGAGGTGGATTCGAAAAAATTGTATTTATCATCCGCCGCGACTTTGCGGAATCCTTCAAGCGCGAAATTGTTGCACCCTTGGACGGCATCATTGATACCGCCGTCTGTTATCAGGATCTTGCTGATTTGCCTGGCGACTTTACGCCACCGGAAGAACGCGGGAAACCCTGGGGTACGGCACACGCCGTCTATGCTGCCAGGCATATTATCGATGGTCCCTTTGCGGTTATCAATGCCGACGACTACTATGGCCGTGAGGCATTTGCGATTATGGTGCGGGCACTGAGAAAGAAAGGTAGCCCTGCGATTAACCTTGTGGCCTACACGCTTGCGCAAACGCTTTCTGAACATGGTGGCGTCAACCGCGGAGTATGTTCGGTGCGCGAGGGCTACTTAACGCGGATTGCCGAACACACGGATATACGGCGGGAAGATGATGGCTGCCTACGCGGGACCAACCCACAGGGAGACCGGCTCCAGTTGGATCCGGAAACTCCTGTATCCATGAACTTCTGGGGCTTTGGTTACGGCTTCCTGGAAGTCATTGAAAACGCTTTTCTGAGATTCCTGCAAAAAGAGTTGAACACCCCAAAGAGCGAGTGTTACCTGCCAACCGTTGTCAATGCTCACCTGCGCGACAGTGGCGAACGCTGTGCGGTATTGCCCACCTGTGAGCCCTGGTTTGGCGTCACCTATCCGGAAGACAAGCCAGCTGTGCGTGCTGCGATCGCTCGCCTACTCGCCAAACGCGCAAGCGATTAGTCAATCATGTTGCGGCTATTGCATCGGCATATCCTGCGCGAAGTCGTTGTCGCAACCCTAATGACACTGGGGCTATTTGTCTTTGTGCTGATTGCGGGCAATGCCTTGCGCGACAGCGACGAATTGCTCTTAGCGGGTCGCCTCGACGGCTGGATCGTGCTGCGGTTGATTGGCTTACTGATCCCCTACGTTGCCGCATACGCGCTACCACTGGCTGTCCTCACCGGCACTCTGATCGCCTTGGGGCGCCTCTCATCGCAACGCGAAATCACGGCAATGAAGTCGGCGGGGGTTCACTTACTACAAATTGCCGCACCCATTTTCTTTATCGCCTTGATTGGACTTGGGCTGACACTGGTAGTCAACTTCCGCTTTGCTCCGCAAGCCCGTGTGGCTTACAAAACCCTGCTAGCAGACGCGATGCGCGATGACCCTTTGAATTTGATTGAACCGCGCCGCTTTATCACCGCCTTCCCCGGCTTTGTTTTATACATGGGTGAGCGCGAAGGCGATGCGCTGAAGGATTTTTGGATTTGGGAGCTCAACCAACAACGACAAGTAACGCTCTTTATGCGCGCCGCCAGAGGCAACTTGCAATTTGACGAAGAGACACTGGCTCTAGTGCTAACTCTCAATGATGGCAATGCCGAACAGCGCAATCCCGACCGACCGGAGGCTTTCAGTGAGGACTTCGGACAGAGCCTTTTTTTTGAGGAACTGTCTATAGCGCTGCCGTTGGAGCGCATTCTCAATCCCGGCAGTCAGCGCCGCAGGCTCAAGGAAATGACCTTTGATGAATTGCAGGCATTGCGCAATCAACTCATCGCCGATGAGCAGGCGGGGATGATTAAGACGCCGCGTCCAGGTGCGCCCTCGGAACAACGATTACGGGTGCAGATGCAGATACAAAATCACTTTGCAATGGCCTTCTCGGTTTTTTCGCTGGCAGTGCTGGCCATTCCGCTGGCAATCCAGATAGGCCGCAAGGAAACCTACGCCAACATCACCCTGGCACTTGTGCTGGCTATTACCTATTATTTTTTGATGATTGTAATCAGTTGGTTGGAAGCCCAACCCGCACT
>SKFT01000162.1 GCA_007117865.1 Puniceicoccaceae bacterium
CAAGTGTAGCAGTAATAGCGGACTTATGCGAATTCATTGGTTTAGTTTGAAGGGAAGCGAGGCATGATGTAGCACGATGCGGAGCTTACCAGTCGCGTCGCTTTTAAAAACAAAAGTTTTCTCAACCACTAATTCGGATCCGGAAGACTTAACAAAAACGAAATTGCCCATGGTCATTCCAACGCTACAATCAATCAGGCAGTGAGTGTTCTGAGGATACACCGAAATCCAATCATTTAAAGCAAAGCCCTTATCATTGGGAAAATTGGGATCGCCACCGACAAAGTATGATACGGCACCGGCAAAAGTTGTGCGAAAGGTTTGGTCGCCAAAGGCCAAGGTTGGCTTGAAGAGCACTGGCCCGCGCGAATAGTCATATAATCCTTCGATCATCTGCACCGCGACGGAACGCGCATCATTTCCTTGACGATACGCCTCGGCAATTGCGAGAAAAGAACTAATCCAAAGCCTTTGAGCATCGACCAAACAAGCGCGCGTTAAAGCACAGAACTTTGAAGCTCCAGCATGTGGGCATACAAAAAGACTATTGCTATCTGTGGTTACTTGGGATTCTAAATTATCAGGAAGTTTCAGTTAAAAATTATGATTGTTTGATCTTGAGCCAAACAATGCTCCATCAAAAGTACTTGATCCAACATGTAAAGAGGGAACCACTAAAAGACTGTATTATGTTAATAAAGAATCGATGTCCTTACTCTATTGAATCCGCTAACTTTGCGAGGTTTCAAATTAGGTGTTTATTGAGCAGAAGCATTTCAATTTTAGCCTATTGGTGCTAACCCCCTAAAATTTCAGATGGGACTACTTGCACGACATGTTTTCAAAGAGTGGATAAGCGCATTTTCGCTGACTCTATTGGTTGTACTTGGGTTATTGATCCTGCAAAACATGTATGACTCTCTGCCCGATTTGCTTGAATTTGGTGCGGGGGTACAAACTATTGCATTTTACTATGCATTGCGAATCCCTGGTTTTATTCCAGCGGTTTTGCCGATTGCTTTTTTGGTGTCGTTGCTACTTTCTGTTGGCAGTCTCCATCGCAATAATGAAATCATAGCCATGCGCGCCTGCGGGCGCAACTTACTAAGAATCAGCATGCCGCTGTGGGTTGCGGGCGCGACCCTTTCGCTCTTATTGCTGTATCTTTCCGCGGATTTGGTGCCGCGCACCGTCGAGCAGAGCCGCACGCTTTATGAAAATCTCTCATTTACTGCCCGTGAGCAACAGATGGACGCGAGAGATATTGGTCTGGTGCATAATCTAGGCTTTGATCATCCGGCCTCTGGGCGCATGTGGTTTATGAGTCGATTCAGCGAACGCGCCTGGCTTGCGCTAGGAGTCAACATTCACACCCGAACGGAAGCGGGTCGTGAAACGCATCGAATATCAGCCCGCGAAGCTTACTTTGATGAAGCGTTGGGGCACTGGGTTTTTATTGATGGACGGGAATGGTTATTTGATGAGGAAACGGGCGATCCACTGCGTGTGCGGCGATTTGATCATGAAGGGTTTGTCAAATTCACTGAGGACCCAAACCTGATGCTGGCCTTGTATAAGCGTCCGAAAGATCTATCGCTGTTTGAATTAAGGCGGGTGATCGCAGCGGTTGCGGTTGAACAAACACCGCAAATTCGCGCCTACCAAATTCGCTATCATGCGCTACTAGCGGCACCCTTTACCTGCTTGATTGTAGTTGCGCTGGCAGTTCCGTTTGCCGTTTCCGGCGTGCGGACTAATCCGATGGTTGGGGTCGCGAAGTGTGTGGGCTGGTTTTTTGTTTTTTATGCCTTGATGAGCTTGACCCAGTTATTCGGAAACCGCGGACTACTGGAACCGTGGCTAACGGCTTGGTTGCCAAATATAATCATCCTAGCGATTGCCGGAGTACTATTCTATCGGGCAAGGTAATCGTTTGAGAAAACCCATCTTGCAATTTGTCCACTGCATGACACTTACTTAAGCATTAAAAATCATGAAGCATCGGCTGAATACTACTCGCTGCCATTAGTCGATGCACGAAAAATTATCACAGAAGTAGCCTCCGCTACCCAAACCTGGCGTGATGTGGAAAACAAGTGGCCTAAACTTTTAGTTTGGCTAAGCCAGGCAGGCTGCTATTTTATTTACCTTCCTGAATAGCTCTCAACTTTCAGCCAATGAGTGTCCGTCGATCCAATTTACCAACTATCTTACGAATGCGCCGTGAAGCGCGTCGCGCCCGGATCCTGCAAGGTCATCCATGGGTGTATGGCAATGAACTGGAGGACATCCCGGAGCAATTGCCAGATGGCAGCGGGGTTAGCCTAACGGATCCACGCGGACGCAACCTCGGCAGCGGCATTCTCAACCGCCGCTCGCAAATCAGTTGGCGGCGATACAGTCGTCAACCGGGCATTGCCTTTGATTCGGCCTACCTGCATAAGGCGATAGATGCCGCGATTGCTCGACGCGCAGACGAATCCGTGCGTCGCTTAACATGGTCAGATGCCGATCATTTGCCTGGATTGGTGGTCGATCAGTTTGAGGATGTTTTGGTGGTGCAGTCGTTGACGCTGGCGGTGGAAAATCAGCTGCCTGCTATCGCCGATTGTTTGCTTGAGCGTTTACAACCTCATGAAATTCTATTTCGCAACGACGCTCCTGTCCGCAAGTTGGAGGGGATGGAGTTGGAGGTCAAAACCCAATCTGGTCGCCAGCTGAAGCCACGCAATTTTGAAATTGATTCGCTTATTTATGAGCTCGACTTGGCCAATGCGCAAAAGACCGGCTTTTATCTGGATCAACGCGAACAGCACGTGCTCGTGGCGAGTCTATGCCAAGGACGCCGGGTGCTGGATGGATTTTGCAATCAAGGGGCCTTTGGACTCCAGGCGCTCAATGCTGGCGCGGAATATGCGCTATCGGTCGATTCCTCTGCAACGTGCTGCGCAGCAGTAAAGGAAAATGCTGAACGCAACGATTTGCCGCTGGAAGTTAAGGAGGCTAATATGTTTGACTTTATGAAAACGCTGGAGCGCGGCAGTTTTGACTGCATCATACTCGACCCACCCTCATTTGCGCGCAATAAACAATCTGTAGCCGGGGCAATCCGCGGCTATAAGGAGCTGAATCTGCGAGCCCTACAATGCCTGCCGCCCGGCGGCCTACTCGCGACCTACAGCTGCTCGCAGCATATTGATGCCGTCACCTTTGAGCAAACCGTTGTCAGCGCGGCGGCTGATGCCAACCGTGAATTGCGCTTGTTTGCCCGCACCGGTCAACCCTTCGACCATCCCGTTTTGCTGAACTTTCCTGAAAGCAATTACCTGAAAGGTCTGATTGTGCAGGTGGAGTGAGCAGCATTCTCCTTGTCAGATGGCATTGAAACCTCCACAATCATTAACAATGAAATTCATCCGTCCTCTTTCGCCCATTATTCGTCCGGACTCCCAACGCGGCTTTACCCTGATTGAAATCCTGATTGTTATTGCGCTGATTGGAGCACTTGCGGCATTGGCTCTCGGTAACCTTGGTGGAATTTTTGGGGGTCAGCAGGAAAAAATTGCCCGTCAATTCGTGCGCGACACAGCCCGCACGGCGCTGATCGCCTACCGTCTGGACATGGGAACTTATCCCTCCACGGAAGAAGGTTTGCGGGCGCTGATTCAAGCGCCTGCGGCGGGCGGCACCCGTTGGCGTGGCCCCTATTTGGAAACCACTGTCATACCGGAAGATCCCTGGGGGCGCCCTTACCAATACCGCTTCCCTGGCCAGCGTAATCCAAACGGTCCCGCCGGTTACGATATTTGGTCATTAGGACCGGATGGAGTCGACAGTGATAATAATATTGGCAACTGGGATTAACACTCCCCGCATTGGTGGTCGCCGATTGTGCACCCGTGGCTTTACCCTTATTGAGCTATTGCTGGTGATTGCACTGATTAGCTTGGCCGGCACCGTTTTTGTTCTCAACTTTAACCGATTGCTATCAGGCAGTGAAAACGAAGCGCTTGAAGACAGCCTGCGTCGAGCAGTATTCACAGCGCGCTTTGAAGCAGCGGCGAGGCGAATAGAAACAGCCCTTCATTGGGATCCAGAAGCAGGCCTGTTAGTGATAAGCGAGCACACGAGCGGAGCGCAACTCCAGAGCATTTTGCTGGCTAGCGACTTTGGTCAGGGCGGCAGCGGACAAATACTATTTTATGCCACCCAGACCCGAGCCGGCATTGCGGCTCCCTTCGGTTCGCCACAAGGTGATACATTAACACACCTACGCTTTGCGCCCGATCGCAGTGGAACTCCCTTTAAAGCGGTCATCACGCGTCCGGGAACATCGCCAATTGAAATGGTTTTTGACCCGTTCTCCGGCTTCCTGCTAGGTAAAGAAGAGACTCGACTATGAGCACCCTTGCCTTCCATACGCATCAACACCAGAGCGGCTTTTCCTTTTTGGAGGTATTATTGGCCTTGGCATTGTTTACCCTTGCCTCAGCAGTGTTGACAACCAGCTTGACCACGGCATTGAGTCTGAGGGAGCGCAGTGACGCAATCGATTTGGCAGCCCAGGCCGTGCGCTTAGCCAGAGAGCAACTACTATTAGAGCCGACAAGGGAAGATGCGGAACGCGGCGGCGACCTAGACCTACCGTTTGGCGGGCGTACCCGTTGGCGTGCGTCTATGGAATCGACTGAGATCGTTAACTTGTTTGCCGTAGAATTAACAGTTTCCATTGAAGGTGTCGATGCGGTTAGTGATGGCGATTACGAGTATCGTCTTTGGTTACTGCGACCGACTTGGTCGCTCAGCGAAGAGAGAACGTCCTTGCTTGATGAAAAACGACGGCTCATCGAGCGCGAACGTGCATTTCCGCGCGGGCTTTTAGGGGGTGGCCGATGATTCTGGGCGCGACCACAAGCCAGCGAATGAATCCAAACGGCTTTACGCTCCTGGAGGTCATTTTGGCGGTAGCGATTGCGGGAATGGTAATGACTGCCGCGACAGCACTACTGGTGGCAGCGGGGAATGCCTGGCTACTGCGCGATGATCGCGCCTTTTTGGAAGCGCACGCCAGTGGTGTAAGCCAGTTTCTTTCATCCCGCGCCCAACATCCGCGAATGAGCGTGCAAGTCGACAATGCCAGCGGTGGATCCACTCAGGCGCGGCAGCGCAATGGCGTTGGAAACATCCCAATTAACAGAGACGGTGCCCCCACGGTTGCGGTTTCATCTTCGCCGCAGACAAACGCTATGGCAACTGCTACAGGCACCGCCAACGCAAGCAGTGATCGTAATACCGAACATGCCATTCGCTGGCAAGCGCTTCCCGGCGCCTCGCCTGCTGATGAGCCCAAACTGGTTATTCCGCTAGCCGCCGGTCATCCGCTATTGGTCTCTCAATTACCCGCTGAGCAAAGCATTCGGGGTTTTTTGCAATTCGAATCTGAAGTTGGCCTTTTGCTCCTATGGAGCAGCCCATTACAGGAAGACCCCCCCCGAAGGGCAGACGAACTGAACCGCACCCTCATCAGTCCTTGGGTTAGTGCGGTCGAATACCTTTATCTGGATCCTCGCAACGAGCGCTGGGATCGCACGTCAACTACTCCATACGACGCTCAAAATGAGCCAATCACACCCCGTTTTATGCGTCTTGTTTTCAGCCGCAATGGCATCGAAACTGATCGTCTTATTTCCCTGCCAAGCACGATCGAAGGAGGCATTCCGCTCTACTAATGGAACCAAAATCGGACAGTCGAAGCACGAAAAACCGTTATGTAACAAAAACGCAAACGCGAGGGGGTAGCGTTTTAATAGCTGTGCTGGCAATACTCTTTTTACTCTCGCTGGTTATTGTGCGTTTTCTCGATGACACCGTGGAGCGCCTCGAATACAATGCCCTATTCCGTCCTGCGGAGAGTGATCGTCTGTTAGCTTACAGTTATTTGGAGGCGACCCTAGCGGTGCTGCAGGAGATTGCGCTATTGGATGAAAGCCGCCTACACGCACCCGCACAAGGGTGGCAAAATCCACTCCATCATCCCGGGTTCCCCGACTTGCCGCGAAGCAACGATGTGCGAATTACGGTTGTAGATGAAAGCGGACTGCTGCCATTGCACCGCCTTGACGCTGAACTTTTGAATGTCCTGTTTGAAGAGATGGAAATCCCTCCCTCCCGCATCCCCGAATTAACGGATTCCCTACTGGATTGGATTGATGATGACAGCGAACGACGACTCAGCGGCGCGGAATCGCCCGACTATTTAAGTAGCCGCAATCCGCACCGCGCTGCCGATGGTCCGCTGCAATCCTTTGCGGAGTTGCGTTTGATACAGGGTTTTAGGGACTTCTTTTTTGATGCTGAGAGCGGACAACCCAACGATCTATATCGTCAGTTCATATCCGCAGTATCACTGCAGCACATGGGACGGGTCAATCTCAACGCCGCTCCGGATCTGGTATTGCGTA
>SKFT01000042.1 GCA_007117865.1 Puniceicoccaceae bacterium
CAGAGCCGAACATGGCACCAAAGCGTCCCTCCTCGTCGGCAAAGGCAATCAGTTCGACTGGACGACCAAGCGGCACTTGACTCACCTTCAGTGTGCGCAGGCATTCGAGACCTATGACGACTCCGAGGGAACCATCGAGTGTGCCTGCGCAAGGAACGGTATCCAGATGAGAACCGATCAGTGCAGCCGGGCGCGAGTTGTTTTCCGGTTTAGTAGCACTCAGACGGCCAATAACGTTGCCGGCACCATCCATGCGAGCAGACAGACCTGCGTCGTGCAAGCGCTTCATCAACCATTCTTTGGCCGCCATTTCCGCCTCGGTGAATGCCATTCGGTATAATCCGGGATCCTCCTCGCTTCTACGTCCAATATCAGAGAGTTGCCTAATATCAGCTTTGAGTCTGCCTATATCAATACTAATGGAATGCATCCTTCCAGGTTAGGCGATAACGGCGGTTCAGACAAGGGCTCAATTGGATTTTTTGTCGGCAAACCAAGATTAAGCCGACTTTTTGGACCCAATGAACATTGCGATGACAATGATTGCAGCACCAATGATTAAGCGCAGGATGCCCTCAATGGAAAGTAAGCCGATCTCGTCGAAAATAAACAATGAGACAAATACCGCCATCGGAATGACGGCATTATTACTGGCTGCCAGCGCTCCAGGCGTGACTCGGCTGGCACCCTTGTTCCACCAGAAAAAACCCATTCCGGTTGCCACAAAACCGAGGTAGAGAATGTAAGACCATTGGCTGGAATCGATTTGCCACAAAGGGGCCCATCCGCGGGTAGATAAAGTCCATAACAGGCTCAAAACCAGAGCTCCGGTGAACAACAGGGCGAAGTGCTGGTGCTCCCTCTGTGCCGGGTGCCTTTGCTTCCAATGGCGGTAATAAACTTGACCAGCGGCAAAAGAAAGATTGGCACCTTGCAAGAGAAGAAACCCGCTCAGCATTTGACCATTCAACGAAAGGGTCTGCATTCGTATAATGAGGGCTCCAATAATGGAAAGGAGGGCGGCCAATAGAAACCGTTTTGAGAAACGCCGTCTTTGCAGATCAGCCAGAGCATAAACGTAAATGGGCGTGAGGATTGAGAAAAGGGCAACTTGATGGGAGGGCAGGTAGCGGAAAGAGGCAAAGAGGAATAGATACATCATTCCGAATTGCACAGCACCGCATAGCAGCAACGGTAGCGACGATCGCCAGCCACCGATGCTTTGCAGACGCAATAACGGTAGGAATAACAGCAATGCTAGCAGCGAGCGTAGCGTGGCAATCCAATTGGGGTCGACACCTGCCAGGCGATTGCCAACGATGCCGAATGAAAAGGCCCAAATGATCGATACGGTGATTAGGTAGGGCATATGGACATGAAAAAGCCCCGCCGAAGCGGGGCTTAGAAAGAACTAATCCAAATAAACCGTGATTAGGTAGGATTTGAAGTACCTGCTTCAGGACTCACTACAATCAAATCATCGTCATTAATTATCGGTGGAGAGGAGGGTTCGGATGGTTGTGGAGCTATACCACTGCCGGCTTGAGATCCTTCGGCGGAGGCTTGAGCCATTGCGGCTTGGGAAGTGCCAGTTTCGGAAGCCGCCTGTGAAGCACCTTGACTGGAGCCTGACGTTGCGGCTGCATTCGCTTGGACCGTGGAGCGTCCCGTTTCCTGCGCACCTGCAACAGCACCTTGTGATGACCCTTGAGATGCGGAGCGAACCGCTACTACAGGATCTTGCCCTGCGGCGGCAGCGGCTGTGGCAGCACCATGGCTGGAGCCACTGGCGGTAGCACGAACTGCTTGTTGAATGGGTGTATTAGTGGCAACGGCTGCGATAACCGCACCTTGCGCGGAACCCTGTGATGCAGATTGAACCACTGCCGAAGAGTCGCTACCTGTTTGCGTGGCTACGTTGACGGCAGCTGTGGCTGAACCGCCAGACGCGGATCTCGCGACCATAGGCAAGGGCAGTCCTGCAGAAGCAGCACCAATCATCGCACCCGTCTGAACTCCCTGGGAGGCAGCTCGGACCGCTTGTGCTACGTCAGTGCCCGATTGAGCAGCGGCATTGCCGCCTGCACTTACGGCAGCGGCGGCAGCGGCACGTGAAGCAGCAGCGGCATCGACTGCACGATCACCGGCAATTGAGACCACGACCTGAAGAAGGGCTGCTGAGACGCGTTGAACCTGTTCGGGGACAACCGGTGTGTTGGCAGCGTCCAAAGCGGCTGCCATGATAGCCCCTACTGCAGCACCAATTTGGCTAGCATCGGTAAAGTCTACACCCGCTGCTTCCAATATACTACGTGCAGTTTCAACATCGCCATCAAGAAGGGCTTGACGTTGTTGTGGTGTCATCTGCTGTGCTGCAGCAGATATACTAGCTTGAACCTCTTGTGCTTGTAAAGTATTGGTAACCGGAAAGCCAAGAAACAGCAAACCCATGGCTAAAAGTGAATTTCTGATTGAAGTTTTCATAATTATTTATGTGTAATTTAGGAGTGATTAGGCTGATTTGGAACGATTATCAATATTTATTTCATTTTCATTGCTGCTATGCAAGCTAAAAGTATTTTTTTTTTGTAAAAAAAAGTTAAAACGTCAACAATCCAATAATCACCGCTCATGCACAATCTGATTAAGCCCTTGGCGCAGAGAAAGTAAATTATCTGTTGTCTGTGGGGCGTCTGGTTGGATGCTTTCGATATAAAAGGTATCCATGGCGACTTTACGCTCCGTGGTTATACGGGCGAAAGTGATGTCAAAGCCTTTCTCGAAAATCAGCCTGGAGAGGCGGTAGAGCAAGCCGATTCGGTCATTCGCCTGGACTTCGACGATGGTCCGTTTGAGGGAAAGCTCGTGGTAAACCTCGACGCTGGCTGGGAATGGTGCTGGCAACAGGCTGCGATCTTTGCGATGCAATTTTGCCGCCTGACGGTTTTCCTGTTCGAGGATTTCCGGCAGTAGGTCTTTGTTGTGGACCAAGGCTGCCTCAAGGCGTTCCTGAAAAATACCCTCAGCCTCTTTACTGCGAACCACGCCATCGCTTTCAGAGTCAATGATATAAAAGGTATCAATAGTTATGTGGTCGGAGCGAGAGATGGCCTTGGTGCTCAGAATGTTGACACCTGCAACAGAGAGAGCGCCTGCCAGCTTGTAGAAAAGTCCGGCGCGGTCCCAGGTAACCACAGTAACGGTGGTCCAGCCGCGGTCGGGATCGTCCGACCAGTCGACGATGGGCACCAGCGTGCCGACTGAGCGGGCAGCTTGAATGCGTTGCAGGAGGTCGTGCACCATGCGTAAGTGCAGGGCGATTTCATCTGGCGAGGTGTTGACGAAATAACGTTCGGGTAACAATGAGAAGTGTGCCTCGACTTCCTCGTTCGATACCGACTCGATATCGCGCTCGAGCAATTCCTTTAGCAGCAACATGCGTTCCTCCTCGCGTTGGCGCGGCAAATCCGCGGAGTGCATGAGCTGTTGCAAGGTTCGCTTGAACAGCAGACGATGGGAAGCATCTTTATAGCCGTTCCACAGTGTTGGGGCGGTGCCCCTCGCGTCACAAAAGGTATGAACATATAAATATCGCAGGTTTTCAGTGTTTTGAATGAACTGGGCAAAGGATATTGCCGTGTCCTCATCATCCAAATCATATCTCTGCCAGAATCGTGCCATTTCCAGATGGTGACGTATAATAAAATAAATTTTTTCTCGTTTTGTTATAGGGATGTTAAAACGTTCCAGAATTGGACTAGCTAAGCGCTCGCCGCTTTCGGCGTGGCCCTTTACACCTTCGGCTTTGCCAATGTCGTGCAGCAATAAAATCAGATACAGCAGGGTGGGGTCATCGGTTTCTCGCAGTTCGCGCTCATAATCCGGAGAAACGGATTCGGCTTTTTGGAAAACCAAATCCAGTTCCCGGATGGTATTGAGCACGTGGACATCGGCTGTATAGCGGTGGTAGTATTCGTGTTGCACCATACAGGTGAGTTTACCAAATTCCGGCAAAAATCGGCCCAATACTCCCAGCTCGTGCATTTTTGCCAGCACTGGATAGACCTCGCCGGGTGTGCTTAAAATCGCCAGAAAGCTGCGGATTGCTGACTCGCTGCGAATCACCTTATTGCTTACCAGTGGCAATGAGCGGGCGATCAGATACTCCAGGTCGAAATCCAGTTGGGAGCCAGTCAACTGCATCAGGCGAAAAACCCGGATCATGCGGTCGGGGTTTTCCTTGAACGGATTTTTGCGTCCGTAGGAAAGCACCTTGTCGTCGATACGAAAACCATCGCTGTGTTTGACAGCGCGACTGCGGTGCGCCCGCAATGTTTCCTTAAGGGTGACTTTGGCGCCGCCCTTGGTGTTGAGGATGGCGATGCGTTGCTCCAGTTGGGTGCAAATGCGAAAAATCAGTTGTGCCGCCGAGTAGTAGTCGCGCATGAACTGTTCGACGCGGACAAAAATGTTTTCATCCTTGTAGCCCAGACCGAGCGCCAATTTCGGTTGGGTTTCCAAATCCAGTTGATCGGTGGGCCGGCGGCTGCCAAGGTGTAGTTCGGTGCGGGTACGCAGTAAAAAATCATAGGCGGCTTCAATTGCCTTGTCCTCATCCGTTCGCAGAAAACCGGCTTTGGTGAGTTCGCGGAAGGAGCGGACTCCCAGTTGGATGCGCGCCATCCAAACGATATTCTGGTAATCGCGCAGTCCGCCGCAGCCATTTTTAATATCCGGTTCCTGCAGGAAGGGCGTGTTGCCGAATTTGGCATGTCTTTCGGCCTGATCGCTGAGCCGCTTGTGTACGTAATCAGCAACATTTTCCTTGCGTACAAAACGCTCGTAAGCACGTGCAAATTCATCGTAAAGGGTTCGCGAACCAGAAATAAAGCGACTCTCCAGCAAGGCATTTTTGGAATGATCCTCAGCCCGCGCCTCGGTTAGCACCTCCTGCAGGTTGCGCGAGGCATGGCCCACTTTCAAGCCCAAATCCCAAAGTGGATACAGCACTTCCTCGGCAATCAGCTCCTGATAGGCCTCAAAATTCTTCAGCTTAACGCTGCGCGGGTAGAGAAACATGATATCCACGTCGCTATGTGGATTCAGCTCGCCACGTCCATAGCCGCCGGTGGCGATTACGGCCATTCGGGCTGGGATTTGTCCAAATCGCGCCGCATAGGTATCCAAAGCGCCCAGAAAAAGGTTTTCGATAATCACGTCGAGCACGCGCGCCCGCGCCTCGCAGATTTTTCTGCCACTGACCCCGTGGCGGTGATCGCGGGCCAACAGTTTGTTCTCCAACTCAAAAAAGCGCTTGTAAGCCGGCAGTTGTTTACTGCGGGGGATCGTCGGATCAAAGACCAAGCGCTTGGCGGCATGGCGGTAAAGACGGTTGAGTAGTGGATCGCGGCTGGTCTGCTTCACGGAAAAGAGGCTTGGTCGAATAAACCGGTTCTGGCAAACCCGAAATCATTGTCAACGGACTTGTCAAAGCCAATGGGGTTTGCAAGTGTATTGGAATGAAGCGATACAACAAGCCTCCGAGCATGCGCCGACATCCGCTGGCCAGTGGATTGATTGGGCTGGCGGCTTGCCTGTTCCTGTTTCTGATTATCCCGTTTTCGCAATTGTTGCACGATTTGGCAGAAGCGCCAGAGCCCATCAGCAGTGTCCCTGTCGCCCTGCCGCCACCGCCACCGCCACTACCGGAGCCACCGCCGCCCGAAGCCGAGCCCGAGCCAACCTTGCCGGAGCCGGACCACGAGCCGCCAATGCCCAGTTTGGATCAGCTGGAGATCGCCCTCAATCCCGGCACCGGTGGACAGATTCGCGTGGGTATGGGCGATGGGTTCAACTTTGCGATTGAGACAGTGGAAGATTTGCGCGACTTGTTTGATTTCGGCGAACTCGATAGCGTGCCGCACGTTGTCCGTGCCGGCTCAATCGAATATCCGCCAGCCCTGCGCCGTGCTGGAACAGAGGGCTTTGTCAATTTGGTGGTTATTATTGACCAAAATGGAGGGGTACAAGTGGATGAGGTGTTGGATTACTCCCATCGCGCCTTCGTGCAAGCTGCGGTGCGCGGGGCTCAGAATACCCGTTTTTCTGTTCCGCGCCGTAATGGCGAACCCGTCCGCGCCCGCTACCTTTGGCCGATTCGCTTTAGCTTGAATTAGCGGCTTGCAGCAACCTCGCAAAAATGAATGCATTTGGTAGCAAGCGATAAAAATGGCGAATGAAGGCGATTTGTTTTCGCAAGTTATCCTTAATTTGCGTTTGCCCAAGTCGAATGGCTCATTAAGGTGTTGGTTTCTTTAGTGTTTTCAATC
>SKFT01000090.1 GCA_007117865.1 Puniceicoccaceae bacterium
CAACAACCGCTCATGCACCGTCATGCTATAACAATGATAATACGCCTCCCCCTGTATAAATATTCGCTTCATAGAAATACTAACATACCAGGTTTATAGTAGTGGTGTCAAGAGGGGATTTTTATAGATTTGTCGATGAACTTGGTTTATAAAAGGGTCTTGCCTTGTAGGCTGGCTTGCGTATGCAAGGAATGATGTCCGTTAGATTATTTGTTGGTAACTTGTCTTTTGATTTTCGTAGTGATGACTTGCGTGATCTATTTTCCGTTGTCGGAACAGTTGAGGATGCTATTATTGTCACTCGAAGTGGGACACGGCGATCACGGGGATTTGGGTTTGTTACCCTGGCATCCGAGGCGGAAGCCAATGAAGCTGTTCGTCAACTGCACGGGCAATCGTTGGCAGGACGAAAGATGTGCGTTAACATTGCCGAAGAACCCACTCAGGCTCAATCCGTAACCAACTAAGGAAGCTTTGCACTATGGCACTGATTGTGCAGAAATTTGGTGGCACTTCCGTTGGTGATGTGGAGCGCATCCGCAATGTGGCGCGACGGGTAAAAGAAACCGTTGATGCGAACAATCAAGTTGTGGTGGTTGTCTCAGCCCGCTCTGGCGTAACCAATGAATTAATTGCGCGTGCCAAGGCGCTGAATCCTCATCCGGACGAGCGGGAAATGGATATGCTTCTTAGCGTCGGTGAACAGGAAACCATTGCGCTTACTGCTATGGCATTGCATGCAATGGGTGTGCCAGCCGCGTCTCGCACTGGTGCTCAGGCGGGCATTTTAACTGACATACGCCATACCCGCGCGCGCATCCGCAGTATCAGTGGTGGCGATATTTCGGCACAACTAAATGCGGGCAAGGTGGTGATCCTTGCCGGGTTCCAGGGCAGTAGCGAAACCGGGCAGGTAACAACCTTGGGGCGGGGCGGTTCGGACCTAAGTGCGATTGCGATTGCAGCTGCATTAAAAGCCGACATCTGCCAAATTTATACCGATGTGGACGGTGTTTACACAGCGGATCCGCGCATTGTGCCAAATGCTCGTAAACTCAAAACCATTTCTTATGAAGAAATGCTGGAATTAGCCAGTAGTGGCTCGAAGGTGATGCAAAACCGCGCAGTGGAATTTGCGCAGAAGTTTGGTGTCATCTTTGAGGTCCGCTCCAGTTTTAACCATAACCCAGGAACAATTGTGAAAGAAGAAGCAGCTTCAATGGAGGATGTCGTCGTTAGCGGCGTAGCGCTGGACAAAAATCAAACGCGAATTGTTGTCAGCGACTTGCCGGACCGACCGGGCACTGCGGCAAAGCTCTTTCAGTCCATTGCCAAAGCCGATGTCAGTGTAGACATGATAGTTCAGAACATTGGGCGCAAGGGCTTGGCGAACATGACCTTTACTGTGGCGCGCGATGACACCTTCCGCGCGGAACAGGCCGTTGCCAATTTTTTTGGCGACGGAGAGAAAGGGGCGGCACATTTTTCTGCCGATGACATTGCCAAGGTCTCGATAGTGGGAGTCGGCATGCGTACCCATACTGGGGTAGCTGCCAAATTATTTGAGTCGTTGGCCTCTGCGGGCATCAATATTCAGCTAATCAGCACCTCCGAAATAAAGATTTCCGTGGCAATTGCCCCGGACGATGCGGAAGAGGCGGTGCGGGTTATTCATAAAGCATTTGCACTGGAAGACTGAGAGCTATTAGTCTTTAACGATTGCCAATCCACTATCAGCCATGCGATTTATCAGCACACGAGGGGAGTCTCCTGCGGTTAGTTTCTCAACGGCAGTAGAGGAGGGTTTGGCACCGGATGGAGGACTTTACTTGCCGGAATCCCTACCGGACATAAGGCCCCACCTTGACGACTGGGAAAAGTTGCCCTACCCCGAGTTGTGTGCGCAGTTTATTTCTCTTTTTGCAACCGATATTGATATTGAGCAGCTGCGCATAATGACGGTCGGAGCCTATAGCGATTTTGATGATCCGCGGATAGCTCCACTGCGCCGACTGGATAGAAAAACACACTTACTGGAACTTTTCCACGGACCAACACTAGCCTTTAAGGACTTTGCACTGCAATTACTGGGCAAGCTCTACGCCAATCAAATTCAACGCACGGGTCGTACAATCTCTGTTCTGGGTGCCACCAGTGGTGACACTGGTGCGGCAGCTATTCATGGCCTACTCGGATGCGCCGGGGTGCATACTTTTATCCTCTATCCCGACGGACGCGTTTCACCACTGCAGGAGCGTCAAATGGCATGCACGGGCGCCGTGGAAGTATTCCCGCTTGCCATTGAAGGGAGTTTTGACGATGCCCAAACCGCATTGAAAGAAGTTTTTTCGGATACTGAATTTGCCAAAGAGGTGGGCTTATCAGCCGTCAACTCAATCAATCTGGCGCGCATTCTGGCGCAGTGTGTCTATTATTTATACGCCTGGTTTCAGCTTAGTGAGAGCGAACGGAGAGACTGTATTTTTGTCGTTCCGACTGGCAATTTTGGCAATGTGCTGGCTGGTTGGCTGGTACGTAAAATGGGTTTACCCGTAAGCGGATTTCGGGTTGCCACGAATCAAAACGACATTCTTCACCGCCTGTTTCAAACGGGCGCATACGAGGTTGGAGCGGTAACGCCGAGTTTGGCGCCTTCAATGGACATACAAATCGCCTCCAATTTTGAGCGATTTTTATACTATCAACTGGAAGGGAATGGTAGAGAAGTTCGCAAGGTTATGCAAAAGTTACGTATCAGTGGGCGTCATCAATTCACAACGCTTGCGACTCACGGCTTTACCAGTTCCAGCGCGGATGACAGGGATATTCCAAAATTAATTAAAAACGTTTTCGACCAATTTGGCGTTGTGATTGATCCGCATACAGCATGTGCCTTTAAAGACCGGGGGGATACGCATGAAGTGATCCTTGCAACGGCTCATCCAGCCAAGTTTCCGGAAACCATCCTAAAAGTGCTGGGTAGCGAACCTACCCACCCTATACTGGAAGTCCTGAAAGAGCGTCCGATAGTGAAACATAGCGTAAAGCCTACCCCCGATGCAATCAAGGCCTTCATGCGGCATGCATTGTGCTGACGAGAAATCCGGTCGGTTAGTGCCATGGCCACGTCCGGTGAAAATAACTAAATTAACTGCTCACGCTTATACCAATCAACTAATATGACTAATAAAAACGCTTCAAAAACTGCCACAAATAAACCTGCCAATAAATCCAAATCTTCCAAGAGTCCAATGCAAGCATCTGAGCCAATGAACGCTACAAATGGCAACGGTGAGTATATGGATTTTCGCACTGGTTACTCCAAAGAGGAATTAAAAACCGCCATTCTGAATCACCTACGGTTTTCTCTGGCCCGCGACAAGGGCACGGCTGAGTCGCGCGAGTGGTGGCTGGCTACCTGTGCCGCTGTTCGCGACCGCATAGTGGAGCGTTACATGGCCACTCAGGCAACCCACAATGCCAAGAAGGTGCGTCGCGCCTATTATCTCAGCTTGGAGTATTTGATGGGACGGTTGCTGCGCGACAATCTTTTTAACGCTGGTTTATTTGAAGTAACCCGTGAGGCCTTGGCCGAACTGGACGTTGATCTGGATGCTTTGTGTGAAGAAGAGCCTGACATGGGCTTGGGCAACGGAGGTCTGGGACGTCTGGCAGCCTGTTTTCTGGACTCATTGGCAACACTGGATTTACCAGCGATTGGCTACGGGATTCGTTATGAATTTGGGCTATTTCGTCAGGAATTTGTCGATGGACATCAAGTGGAGCATCCTGATAATTGGCGTCAATTTGGCAATCCATGGGAGATAGTTCGCCCACAGTATGCGGTAACTGTCAAACTATATGGACGGGTAGAAAACGCCGTCAACGACAGGGGTGATTTTGCGCCAAAATGGATAGACTACTCAACCATTCTGGGACTTCCCTTTGACATTCCCATTTGTGGCTATGGAGCATCAACTGTGAATTTCCTGCGCCTGTGGGAATCGCGTGCGACCGAGGAATTCAATCTGGAAGTTTTCAACAGCGGAGGCTACGTCGAAGCTGTGCGCGAAAAAGCCATTGGTGAAACCATTTCGAAAGTATTGTATCCCAATGACAAAACCGAAACCGGCAAGGAGTTGCGTCTGGTCCAGCAATATTTTTTCGTTAGTTGCTCCATCCAGGATATCATCCGTCGTCATTTTCGCACGCACAAGAACTGGAATGATTTTGCTGATTATGTTGCCATTCAGCTTAACGATACGCACCCGGCGGTGGCTGTTCCCGAGTTGATGCATTTATTATTAGACGAGCACAGTTTCAATTGGGAAGATGCGTGGGCTCTTTGTCGCAAGGTTTTCAACTACACCAATCATACACTGTTACCGGAGGCATTGGAACGTTGGAGTGTCGCTCTGTTTGAGAAAGTGCTTCCGCGCCATTTGGAAATCATTTATGAGATCAATCGCCGTTTTCTGGAAGAAGAAGTGGAAGCCTGCTGGCCAGGTGATGATGACAAGAAGGCGACTTTGTCTTTGATTGAGGAAGGTGGGGAAAAAATGATCCGCATGGCATACCTTTCCGTGGTGGCATCTGCTAAAGTCAATGGCGTAGCTGCATTACACACTCAACTGCTGCGGGAAGATCTGTTTGCCGATTTCAATAAGCTCTATCCGGGCAAGCTGATCAACAAGACCAACGGAATTACGCCGCGCCGCTGGTTGCTGGCATGCAATCCGCGACTATCCACATTAATTGACAAAACTTTGCAAAATAAGACCTGGCCTAAAAATCTCGATAAATTGCGGGCATTGGAGAAAAAAGCGGATGATCCTGAATTCCAGCAAGCCTTCATGGCGATTAAGCATGCCAATAAAGTTGACTTTGCCGCATATATTAAAGAACGCGACGGTTACGAAATTGATCCCAATGCTTTATTCGACGTACAGATCAAGCGTCTGCACGAATACAAGCGTCAGCATCTGAACCTATTGCACATCCTGACGCTTTACCGTCGGCTATTGCACAATCCGAACCTGGATATCACACCGCGGGTATTCATTTTTGCGGCAAAGGCGGCACCAGGTTATGATTTGGCGAAGAACATCATTCGCGCCATAAACAAGGTCGGTGAGCGCATCAATAACGACGAACGCATTGGCGGTAAGCTCAAAATCGTATTCCCGCAAAATTACGGGATTACCGTTGCGGAGCACATCATTCCCGCCGCTGACTTGTCGGAACAGATCTCCACTGCTGGCAAAGAGGCCTCCGGCACTGGCAACATGAAGCTCGCGCTTAATGGTGCGCTAACCGTTGGCACGCTAGATGGTGCCAATGTCGAGATTCGCGATGAAGTCGGCGAAGAAAACATCTTCATCTTTGGCAAACGGGTCGAGGAAGTTGCTGAAATCAAGCGCCGCGGATATAATCCTTGGGATTACTACAATGGCAATTGCGAGCTCAAGGCGGTGCTGGACTGGTTGCGCGGCGGCACTTTTGCACCTAATGAGGAGGGAGCCTTTGAACCACTATGCCGCAGTCTGCTCGAAGATGGGGATCCTTACCTCGTCCTTGCCGATTACGCGGAATACATCAAAATCCAGGATCAAATTGGCCTAGCCTATAAAGACAAGGCACGCTGGGCGCGCATGGCTATTTTAAATACAGCGCGTGTTGGCAAATTCTCCAGCGATCGCACCATTAACGAGTATGCCAATGAAATCTGGCATTTACAGCCAGTCAAAGTTCCATGATAGAAAGCCTGCAACCTCCCCCGCACATGGCAGCGACTCAGAAACGCCGCCACGTCGATTTCCAGATCATTGACAATTGGGTCAATGAGGGAGAGCGCGTGCTCGACCTCGGTTGCGGCCGGGGATTGCTATTGGAATCATTACGGCGCAAAAAAGGTGTTTACGGAGTGGGTGTCGACATTGGCTTTGACAAGATATTAAGCTGTGTCAAAAGACGGGTTCCAGCGTATCAGGGCGACATCAAAACGGTTTTGGAAACCTTCCCGGCACAAACATTTGATCGGGTAATTTTCAGTCGTACGGTTGAACAGCTGGCGGATGCCGATGCCACTTTGCAATCCGCCCTGCGCGTGGGACGGAGAGTGACGGTTGGCTTTGTCAATCATGGCTACTGGATCAACCGCTTGAATCTTGCCATCCATGGCCGTCGCACCTGTAATAGCGTCTATCGCAAACCTTGGTATGAGAGCTTACCTGCAAACTATTTTTCGATTGCCGAGTTTGAGGACTTTTGCCGCAAGCGCTCGATTACCATTCACCATCGGGTTATGTTGCGTGCTGACTGGAAAACACCGTGCAAGTATTTCACCAACTGGCTTGCCGGTTATGCGCTGTATGATCTAAGTCGAACTGGTGCTTGACCTAAAATCTCAATTGTAATTTAAAATACTCATGGATATCAAACTTCCGATAACGAACCCCAAACTCTCGATGTTAAGCTTGGCAACAGCTGCCAGCCTTATGCTGCTCATGGGCTGTGGCAGCCGCGGAGTCGTCGACAAGGGCCCGGAAATCCCGGAGGACTTGGTGGCGATGTTGTCCTTGCGCAACCCGAAGGATTTTTTTAGCGACGTAACGAGCGTGGTTCAGCGAACTGACCCAACGGGCATGGCAATCAAGAATCTTTCTGGAACGCTTGAACTTTATGGCTATCCCAACTTTTCCTCATTTGATCCGCTACGGCGCATGGGCTTTTTTGCCTTAACGCCTATCGATAATGGCGATGAACCCGAGTGGTTTCTGATGGCAACACTGGATCAGGATGCGCCCATTATTGACAACATGCGTGACATGGGTGCAACCGTAGTGCGTATGGGTACGTGGACACTCGCGGCCCAAAATGCTGAAGTATTCGACCGCATTGAGAACATCTATGATTTTGCCGAGCTACTGGAAACCCAGCCGGATGAAGACATTACCTTACGACTCTTCCCGCGCGTTTTGGAGCAGTTTGAAACTGAAATCCGCGCACAGGCGGCAGAGCAAATTCTCTCGGCGGGCTATTCTCCTGATCGCTGGCTGCCTTATGTTGACTGGATGCTCGATGAAATAGGCAGTTTGCAAGCATTAGGTATGGGGCTGGACCTTTCACCCCAGGCACTAAAGTTTTCCTATGCGGTGGAGGGGCGCAGCGGCTCACCTCTGGCAGAAATGATAGAAAACATTGTTCACAGCGGCATGTTGACAAAGGGAGCGACCATTGAATCTGGCAAAATAGCGAACTTGGTCACCCGTAGTAATCCCGCTGCGATAAGATCCTACATGGAAACCCTTTATAACAATGTGCTGGCAATTGCCACAGAAGCCGATGCCGCGCGCATCCGCATTATTTGGGAAAATGTCGATCCATTGATGGACAGTATGGGGCCAAGCAGTTTCATGGCTTTCAACCGGCTTTCCGACCCCATGCGGTATAGCCAAGTGAGTGAGGGCACGATTGACCGCGAACGCTTCTTGCAGGCGTATGAATTGTTTTACAACAGTAGTTGGCAGCAGGCAATGAATGCAATTGCGGCTTCAGCGGGAGAGATTGCAATGCCTCCAATGAGCGCACGGGTGAATCCCGAGGTTGATTCTATTGAAGGTATCGCCATATCCAGCGTGGAGTTCAGTCTCGACCCGTCAACACTGGATGCCCTGGAGTCTGAAGACGCAGCTGCGTTGGCCGCCGACCTTAACCATTACTTTGCCATTCATGCAGGGGCGTACTTTGCGGCCTCCGATTTGGAGTCACTCCAACAGCTGCTTGGCAATTACCTAAAGGGAGAGGTTGCGACCAATAATCTGCGTGATCGCTTCGAATTTGGCAAAAGCGACTTTCTACAAGGCAATCTTGATCTGGCGGCAATCACTCTGCAAATGTTAACTGAGTTTGAGCAGAATGGAATGGCAAGCGAAGGGTGGATCAAGCAATTGCTTGCCGATGCACAGTTGGATATGTTGTTTCATGGTTACTCGGCCGACCGCAGCTTGATTATTGAAACCGAGATTCCGGTGGAGACGTTGATCCAACTTGTGACCCGTGGATTCACGTTATTTATGATGCAGGCCCTTTCCGGTGGCTGATTGGATGATTTTTTTGCAACTATTCAGGGAGTTCGTATTCAGGAGTCAGAATGGCCTGCGAATAGTCCTGAAGCAACTTGCTGATCTCCACCAATACTGTTCCTGACCCGCAAAATTTATTAGATTAGGTATGAGTCTTTACGATTTTTACTATTTCTCTGGTAACAATTGCGCCAAGGCAACTGAGACCGGGATGGATTGATCAGCTACGGCGGCTTCGAGTTGTGCCAACTGTTCGCCACGCTCATCGGTAAAGCGCTCCATGACTGCCTGCCGCAGCAAAGAGCGAAACCAATCGACATTTTGCTCGGACCGGCGTTGATCAAACACTCCGGATTGGTTGATCGTCGCCTGGAAGTCTTCGACTAATTCCCAAACACTTTTGATCCCGGTTGATTCCAATGCCGAGCAAGCCAATGCCTTTGGTTTCCAACCTGGTGTGAATGGATGCAGATATTGAAGTACCCGCGAGTATTCGACCTTGGCCCGTTCCGCGCGCAAGCAATTATCACCATCCGCCTTGTTGACAACAATCGCATCGGCCAATTCTATTACTCCCTTTTTGATTCCCTGCAGGTCATCCCCCGCACCTGCGATTTGAAGCAACAGGAAACAATCGGTCATGGTTCGCACAGCCGTTTCACTCTGACCCACTCCGACAGTTTCGACCAAAATAACATTATATCCCGCTGCCTCACAAAGCAGCAATGCCTCGCGCGTGCGCGCCGCCACACCGCCTAGACTATCTCCGGCTGGGGAGGGACGAATAAAGGCATTGCTATGGCGGCATAGTTCCTCCATCCGCGTCTTATCTCCCAAGATACTGCCCCCCGAGCGCGAACTGGTGGGATCAACTGCCAGGACGGCAACCTTGAAGCCGCGATTGCACAAATGCAGCCCCAGCGACTCAATAAAGGTGCTCTTGCCGGCACCGGGAACACCAGTAATTCCCACCCGGATGGAGCGCCCAGCATCCGGAAGCAACTGAGAGAGCAACTGCTGCGCCGATTTACGATGATGCCGTGCACGACTCTCAATCAAGGTAATGGAACGCGCCAAAGCCGTCCGATTTCCGGTGCGCACTCCCTCAACCAAAGCGGGAACATCGGGAGTTCGTCGCTTCATCGCCGTTTCTTTGGCAGTTAGATCCACCTCACCAAGTGACACCACGCATATCCTTTTTAGCAAGGAAAGCCTGGTGCATTGCGAAGACTGTTTGCAGTGTTTGTGGAGTGTGCCCATCCTTGGTGTGTCCAAGGTAGGCTAACAATTGCTCGCGATATTCGGGGTGAGCACACTTCATGACAATCTCCCGCGCCCGTTGGACGGGATCCTTGCCGCGCAAATCGGCAATACCCTGCTCGGTGATAATTGCCTGCACACTATGTTCGCTATGATCAAGGTGCGATACCAGGGGCACGATTGTGCTGATAGCGCCATCCTTGGCAATTGAAGGACAGGTAAAGATTGAGATATAGGCATTGCGGGTGAAATCACCTGATCCGCCAATACCGTTCATCAAATTATTGCCCATAACGTGCGTCGAATTCACATTGCCCCAGATATCGACTTCGATAGCGGTATTGATGGAAATAATACCCAAACGGCGAACGATCTCAGGATTATTGGAAATTTCCTGTGGGCGCAGCATAATGTGCTTCTTGAGAAACTCCAAATCGCTGTATATGGACTTCAAAACCGGTGGTGAAACGGTTAGCGAAGTCGCGCTGGCGTAGGCAATGTCGCCATTGCGCATTAAATCTATTACACTATCCTGAATCACCTCCGAATACATCTCGAAAGGAGGGATGTTGGGATTGGAGCCCAGTGCACCCAGCACGGCATTGGCGATATTGCCGACTCCGGATTGAATGGGAAGGAATTCCCTGGGAATGCGGTTAAGTTTTATTTCATTAGCGAGAAAGGAAGCAACATTTTCGCCGATTTGTTTGGTAACGGCATCCGGCTCTTTAAAGCCACCAATTTCATCCGGCCGATTAGAGCGGACAATACCTACAATTTTTGCCGGATCCACCTTAAGCACAGGCGAACCAATCCGATCGGAGCACTTGTAGATTGGTACCTCGCGGCGGTGAGGAGGATCGAGGGGTTCGTAAATGTCATGCAAACCATTCAGCTCCTGCGGGTGATACTCATTCAGTTCAACGAGGATTTTATCAGCGATATGACAGAAGGTATTGCTAGCACCCACACTGGTGGTGAGTAAGATCTCGCCCTTGTCATTAACGGCAGCCGCCTCGACTATCGCACAGCTGAATTTACCTAAAAAGCCGTAGCGGGCCATTTGCGGCAGCATCGACAAATGCATGTCGAAAAAGCGTGTTTCACCCTTATTGATAGCTGCTCGCAAGTATTTGTCGCTTTGATAAGGCGTGCGAAACAGCACGGCATTGGCGCGGGCCAACTCCCCGTCTAGGCTGTCGCCCGTGGAAGCACCAGTAACGACGCCAATTTTGAACTCGCGGCCAGCCGCATGTTCGGCTTTGGCCCTGCGGGCAATTGCGGATGGAATTTCCTTGGTGGCACCTGCTGGAGTAAATCCACTGAAGCCAACAATATCGCCATGAGCGACAAAAGCTGCGGCCTCATCGGCGGATAACTCAGGAATACGGGATGTCTTCGTGGACATGATGTGACTTTCTATTTCGGATGGATGTTGTGGAAAAATCTTAACGGGTAAAAATCGTCAGGAAATAACCTGCCACCAGAGCAGTTCCGATCACGCCCGCAACGTTGGGACCCATGGCATGCATGAGCAAAAAGTTGGTTGGATCTGCTTTCTGGCCCTCGACTTGGCTGACGCGAGCGGCCATGGGAACGGCACTGACACCCGCTGAACCAATCAATGGATTTATTTTTTGCTTGGAGCAAAGATTCATCAATTTAGCCATCAAGACACCCGCAGCGGTAGCGATCAAGAAGGCGAACACACCGAGCAACATAATACCGATGGTATCAAGTCGCAGAAAGCGATCGCCAGTCATGGTAATACCAACACTGATACCGAGAAAGATGGTCACTACATTAATCAGTTCATTTTGTGCGGCCTTGGAGAGACGTTCGGTTACCCCGCACTCACGCAGGAAGTTACCAAACATGAGCATCCCTATCAGGGGTGAGGCGGCCGGTACCAACAGGATACAGGCAACGGTCACCATGACCGCAAAGACCAGCTTTTCCAGACGGCTGACGGGGCGCAATCGCTGCATACGGATACGTCGCTCCTTGGAAGTCGTCAACAGCCTCATGATTGGCGGCTGGAGCACAGGCACCAATGCCATATAGCTATAGGCCGCGACCGCGATGGGGGCCAACAACTCCGGTGCCAGCGTATTTGCCAGGAAAATGGAGGTTGGACCATCCGCGCCGCCGATGATGCCAATTGCTCCCGACTCGCGCGCGGTGAATCCAAGAAAAGGCGCACCAAAGAAAGTGGCAAACACCCCAAACTGTGCCGCAGCGCCAAGTAGCAACATGCGCGGGTTGGCAATCAGGGGACCAAAATCCGTCAATGCACCGACACCCAGGAAGATCAAAGGGGGAAACAATTCGAGTAAAACCCCGAGTTTGATGTAATGCATCAGGCCGCCGGTATGCTCACTCTGCAACTCAGCCAAGCGCCCGCCGTCGACCACCGCCATACCGACGCTACGCTCAACGGAAACCACGTGTCCACTGGCATCCGCCCAAACCAAGCGATCCGTTGGTAATAAGCGCATTCCCGCCACCTCAATGTCGGCTTCCGCAGTCATCTCCAAATACGCATTGCCGCGAATGATATGGGTCAGTGTATTGCGTCCAAATCCATCGACCATCTCACCTGCTATTAAACGCTCGAGATTGCGCGGATTAATTTGGCCAACCGTATCGGGCATGACCCGCTCAACAAAAGGCAACTGCACCCCCATGCCTTCAGTCAAACCGGCATGGATGATTTCGCCGGAAATGGGACTGCGCAAGTGCGAGGCGGGTTTATTAATGATGCCTTGGGTTGGCAAATTAGCCAACATTGCACCAAAGGCGATTGGCACAAGCAAGAGAGGCTCAAACTTGTGGTTAACGGCCAGGTAAAGCAGCACACCTACGACCCCCCACATGAAGAGCATGCGCCAGTCGAGGTAGCCAAAGCCAGTGTTATTGAAAAGTTGCTGGAGTAAATCAATCATAAAACCCCCACCTTGACGGGTGGCTTACTCCAAGTCAATAAGGGCCTGTCCCTCTTCGACACCATCACCGGCTTCCACGAGGATTGCCTTGACCGTGCCGGCTTTGTGGGCGGTTACAACCGTATTCATTTTCATGGCTTCCAGGGTCACCACCTTTTGGCCCACCTCCACAGCAGCTCCGACGGCGACATCGATGGAAACCACCACAGCAGCGAGCGGACTGGTGACTGCACCATCGCCACCTGCAGCGGTAGCGGCGGACTTGGCTGCTGGAGCCGCTGCGGATGGTGCGGCAACAGCCGCAGCACGCGGACGGCGTGGAGCGGACGAGCGAGCTATCGGCGCGGATGAACCGGCGTAAACCTCGTCGAGCATCTCGACTTCAACTTCGTAGGACTTGCCCTCAACAGTAATGCGTAAACGTTTCATGATTAGCTAAAAAATTGGCTTTGTGAATAATGTAAATCAATGAGTTCCACTAGCGAATGCGGTGGGATGAGAAGATTTGACGACGACCCTCCTGCGCCCAGCCTTCAGCGGACGCTCGGATGGAGACAATACGGTGCGCCCGATCACCGGCAATCGAGTGGATAGCAGCGGCTATGACGGATAGCAATAGCGGATCATCCTCAGGATTTGGTTCCCCGGTTACAGCAGCAGAAGCGTCCGCAGCTGTGAGAGAGACGGCCTTGGCAGAGGGTGACGAAGCCGATTGCCCGGCTTGTGCTTTTGAATCGGCGGCCTGACGTGAAAAATCCGCCGCACGGGCGGCCTCGCGGGCGGCCTGACGGGCAAACAAGGCACCGAGTGCGGAAGTGATCGCGGCCAGCAAGGCAAGCACGACTACGACTAACAAAAAGCCGACAATCATAATACTGCCTGTGCTGCCGGCACCCTCCGCAGTGGTGGCTATGAATAATGGAAAAGAACTCATGGGTTAATTCAATCGTTGTTCCGGTATAGTAAGATACTAACGGCTGCTTATAGAGGAATATTGCCGTGCTTCTTCGGCGGACGTGAATCACGTTTACTCAAGGTATTACGCAAGGCAAGTGCAATCGATGCACGGCTTTGCGAAGGCTCGATAACATCGGTTATCATCGCATTGGCAGCCGCCTGGTAGGGAGAAGAAAATTCAAGCCGGTATTCCTCAGCCAACTCCTTGGCGCGCTTCTTCGAATCTTCGGCATCTTTCAACTCGCGGCGGAACAAAATACTAACCGCACCTTCGGCACCCATTACGGCAATTTCCGCAGTCGGCCAAGCAAAGACCATGTCCGCGCCCATATCTGCCGAGCACATCGCCAGGTAGGCACCGCCATAGGCCTTACGCATGATCAGGGTGATTTTTGGCACTGTTGCGGAAGCGTATGCAAACAGCATCTTGGCACCATGCCGTATGATTCCGCCGCGCTCTTGCGCCAGACCTGGCATAAAGCCCGGAACGTCCACCAACGAAACGATTGGAATATTGTAGACGTTGCAAGTACGGATAAAGCGAGCCCCCTTATCGGAGCTGTCGATATCCAAAGTGCCAGCTTTGACCATAGGGTTGTTGGCAACAATGCCAACAACCACACCCTCAATACGGGCAAACCCAACCACCAGGCTGCGGGCGAAATCGGGCATGATCTCAAAGAAGCTATCGTCATCCACCAAACGATCGATGACCGCCATCACATCGAGCGCGTCCTTACCGGAGGCGGGCACGATTTCGTTCATCGCCGGATCCTCCGTCAAATCCAAATCCGCCAAATGATGCGGCGGATCGCTTAGGTTGTTGCTCGGCAGGTAGGAAAGCAATTCGGCGGCCAATTCCATGGCGTGGCGATCATCATCAGCTACCAAATGGATGTTTCCGGAAACACTGGCGTGGGCGGCAGCCGAGGCAAACTGCTCCAGCTCGGCCTTCTCACCTGTTGCCGCTTTAATGACGTCGGGTCCGCAGATAAACATATTGGCATTTTCCCGCGTCATGATGAGGAAATCAGTCAAGGCTGGGGAATACGCTGCGCCACCGGCGCAAGGGCCTGCAATGACGGCAATTTGCGGCACCACACCAGACAGCAAAACGTTCTTAAAGAACACCTGACCATAGCCGCTGAGGGAATCAACCCCTTCTTGAATACGTGCGCCGCCGGAGTCGTTAACGCCCACAACCGGCATTCCCGATTCATGCGCGAAGTCCATAAGATCGCAAATCTTCTTGGCATGAATACGGCCGAGGGCACCACCGCCGACTGTGAAGTCGTGGGCGTAAGCGGCAACGGCGCGGCCATTGACCATGCCCGTTCCACAAACCACACCATCGTAAGGCAAGGATTTGCCAGCCAAGCCAAAGCGGGTGCAGGCGTGTTCCGCATGCATACCGAATTCCTGAAAAGTGCCTGCCTGGAAGAAAACCTCCAAGCGCTCGCGGGCTGACAAAAGGCCCTTTTCGCGGCGGGCGGCAAGCTTGTCTGCGCCTCCAGCTTGGCGGGCGACTTCACGTCGCGTTCTCAGTTCTTCTATGAGTTTCGGATCAATAGCCATAATTACCTTTGCTTATGAAAAAAATAATAATTAAAAACAGTTAGGATCTCTCCTGACAAAATTCGGTCAACACTCCCTGGGTGGATTTGGGGTGCAGAAATGCCACCCATTTATTGGCGGCACCCTCAAAAGGCACCTCATGAATCAAGCGCACTCCGGCATCAGCCGCCTGTTTGAGCTGGTCGGATACGGAATCGACTTTAAACGCCACATGGTGAATACCCTCACCGTTTTTCTCGAGAAACTTGGCTATTGGGCTGTCTTCAGCCGTTGGCTCAAGCAATTCCAAGTGTACTTCACCGACGCTGAAAAACGCGGTTTTCACCTTCTGCGAAGCCACTTCCTCGCGCCCGTGACAGTGCAAGCCAAGGGCATTTTCATAATATTCAACCGATGCGTCAAGATTGCGAACGGCGATACCGAGATGGTCGATTTGTTGGATCATAAGCGTTACTTTTAATAGAAATTTCCGTCAACTTGATGATTAGCCAGGATTCCGTCAAACAATTTTTATTATTATATTTGCTTATTGACTTTGATTTTTAATTTTTCAGAGTTTTACCCTTTCAACACACCGATTTTCCATGAAATCAGATACCGAGAATAAAAGACTTCTAGATGAATTTGTCACGCCAACGCCAGAACAATGGCGTGAGGCAGCAGAAAAGCTGCTCAAGGGGGCACCGTTTGAGAAGATCATGACGCGCATGACGCCTGAGGGCATTCAGCTCGAACCGATCTTCTGGAAAGAGGTATTGGATCAGCTCCCCGCGAGCGATACCTTGCCTGGCTTCGACGGATTTTTGCGCGGCACCAAGGCATCGGGATATGCGAGTGAGCCATGGGAAATAGCCCAAGAGCTGCCCTATGGCTTGCCCTATGAATTCAACCAAGCGGCTCAGGCCGATCTCATGCGCGGACAGAACGCCTTGAATGTGATTCTGGATATTGCCACGCTTAAGGGATTGGATCCGGATGCCGCCGAAGTCGGCGAGGTGGGTGCCTGCGGTTTGTCGCTGGCCTGCCTAAGGGATATGAAAACCGCCTTTGACGGCATCCTGCCGGAAGCCATCAGTTTCCACATTCGCAGCGGCTGTGCCGGGCTAACGGTTGGTGCGCTGTTTTTTGCCTGGCTGGATGCGGTTGGAGCGGATCGCAAGAGGGTCAAGGGCAGCTTGGGTATGGATCCGATGGCAGTAAAAGCCGCATCCGGGATCTTGCCGGAGTCGCTTGCCGGACTCCTGGATGAGATGTCGGTGCTAGCCAGTTACTGTGCCGCCGAAGTCCCCGGGATACGCACGGTCACGGTATCAACGCTACCCTACCATCAGGCAGGAGCCTCCTCGGTTGAGGAAATTGCCATTGCCCTTGCCACTGGCACCCTATACCTGAATGCGCTACTGGAGCGAGGCATAGAGATCGAATCCGCTGCACGGCAAATTCGCTTTAGCATTGCGATTGGTGCCAACTTCTTCATGGAGATCGCCAAGATCAGAGCCCTGCGAACGCTTTGGGCGCAAGTGGTAAAAGCCTATGGCGGCAGCCCTGCGGCACAGAAAATCCAGCTACACGCCCGCACGGGACTCTACAACAAGACCGTTAACGACCCCTACGTCAACATGCTGCGCACCACTACCGAAGCGCTCAGTGCGGTGATTGCTGGCGTTGACAGTCTGTGCGTAGGCAACTTTGACGAAGTAGTGCGCTTGCCTGATACCTTTAGTCGGCGCATCTCGCGCAACACCCACATCATCCTGCAAGAAGAGTGTGAGCTATTGGCCGTAGCTGATCCAGCTGGGGGCTCTTGGGCTGTTGAGTGGTTAACGGATCAGGTTGCGCGCAAATCGTGGAGTTTCTTCCAGGAAATTGAATCTGCTGGTGGAGTGGATAGCGCACTAGCCAAAGGCATGTTACATGAGCGCATCGCCAAAACAGCTGTTGGCAACGAGTCACTGCTTAACCAGCGACGGGCTAGTCTGGTCGGCACCAATGTTTATCCCAACACCAGCGAAAAGCCGCTGACGCCCCATCTGCCTGACTACAGGGAACTGCATGATATACGTGCAAAGGAGATTGCCCAAGCGCGGCTGGAAGCCGATGAATCGTCTGATGCCCGCATCATGGCGGCACTTGGCGAGGTATTGGACAGCACCAGCAACAATCTGATGCAACACTTGATTGAGGCTATCGAAGCCGGTGCCACGCTAGGCGAGATAAGTAAGACGCTGCGCGCGCAAGCGGAACCGGATGCCGCCAGTAATCCGTTGCGCGCGCGTCGCCTGGCTTCGAAGTATGAAGCCCTGCGCTCGGCAGCCGCCAGCTTTGCCGTTCGCACTGGCTCTGCACCCACTATCTTCCTTTGCAATCTCGGTGCACTGAGACGGCACAAGGCGCGTGCCGATTTCACCCGCGGCTTTTTCGCCACCGGCGGTTTTGAAATTATTTCGACCAAGGGCTTTGAAAATCCGGAGCAAGCCGTTGCTGCCCTCTCTGAGAGCGATTCTGGTATCGCCGTTATTTGTGGTCACGATGACGACTATGCCGCATCCTTCTGTGAATATGCGCAAGCAATCAAAGCGGCTTTGCCGGAGGTGCAGATCATTCTCGCTGGCAACCCCGGCGAGCGCGAGGAAGCCTTCCGCAAGGCCGGAATGGACGACTACATCTTTGTCAAATCCGATAATTATGCGGTCAATAGACGCTACTTAACCGGTCTTGGCGTGCTGTAACGATCATCCGCCATTAGCAATTATTCATTCGTCATTATTCATTCGTCATCAAACAATCATGAAACCCGATTTTACCAATATCGCCTACGAAGCACCCAAGCCGGTAAGCAACCGCGAGGAATGGGAAGCGCAAGTCGAGCGCGAAACCGGCCGTCCGGTCAAAGACTGGGTCACGGAAACAATGGAGCGCATCGATGTGGATCCGCTTTACACCCGCGAGGTTTACCAGCGCATGGAACACCTTGACTACACTGCGGGAATCGAGCCCTTCCTGCGTGGACCTTATGCTACCATGTATGCCTTTCGTCCCTGGACCGTTCGGCAGTATGCAGGCGTTTCCACTGCCGAGGAGTCCAACGCCTTCTACCGTCGCAACATAGCAGCGGGCCAGCAGGGCTTGTCGGTTGCCTTTGACTTGGCAACCCACCGCGGCTACGACTCCGACCACCCGCGCGTGGTTGGCGATGTCGGCAAGGCGGGTGTCGCCATCGATTCGATTGAGGACATGCAAATCCTGTTTGATCAAATCGACTTGAGCAAGGTCTCGGTATCGATGACCATGAATGGCGCGGTCATCCCGATCATGGCCTTCTACATCCTTGCTGGATTGGAGCAGGGTTGCAAATTGGAACAGCTGGCGGGAACTATCCAAAACGACATCTTGAAGGAGTTCATGGTGCGCAACACCTACATTTATCCGCCCGAGCCTTCAATGCGGATGATTGGTGACATCTTTGCCTTTACCTCGCGCAAGATGCCAAAGTTCAACTCAATTTCCATCTCCGGCTATCACATGCAGGAGGCTGGTGCCACCGCTGACTTGGAAATGGGCTACACGCTGGCCGACGGACTCGAATACCTGCGCACTGGCGTCAATGCCGGACTCGACATCGATGCCTTTGCCCCGCGTCTCTCCTTCTTCTGGGCCATCGGCAAAAACTACTTCATGGAGATTGCCAAAATGCGTGCCGCCCGCTGCCTCTGGGCCAAGCTCGTACGCCAATTCAATCCGAAGGATCCCAAGTCGCTGGCCCTGCGCACGCACTCGCAGACTTCCGGCTGGTCCCTCACTGAGCAGGACCCCTTCAACAACGTCATCCGCACCTGCATCGAAGCAATGGCTGCAGCCTGCGGACACACCCAGTCGCTGCATACCAATGCACTCGACGAAGCCATCGCCCTACCGACTGACTTCTCGGCTCGTATTGCCCGCAACACTCAACTCTTCCTGCAAGAGGAAACCGGCATGCCGCGCTTCATCGATCCATGGGGCGGCAGTTACTATGTTGAAACGCTCACGCATGAATTGATGCACAAAGCCTGGGCGCACATCCAGGAATGCGAAGGCTACGGCGGCATGACCAAGGCGATTGAGGAAGGTATTCCCAAGCTGCGCATTGAAGAGGCTGCGGCACGGCGACAAGCGCGTATCGATTCGGGCAAGGAAACCATTGTCGGTCTCAACAAATACCGTCTCGAAAAGGAAGACCCGCTGGAAATTCTCGACATCGACAACACTGCCGTGCGCGAATCGCAGATTGCCCGCCTGCGCAAACTAAAGGCCGAACGCGATCAAAGCGCCTGCAAGGCAGCGCTTGATGCCCTTACCGCCTGTGCCGAAACCGGCGAGGGCAATTTGTTGGAACGTGCTGTCGACGCCGCCCGCGCCCGCGCAACGCTGGGTGAAATCTCCGATGCAATGGAGAAAGTTTTTGGTCGCTATCGGGCTAAAATTCGTTCCATTAGTGGAGTTTACGCTAAAGAATTCGGCCCCACACCTACCATGGACTCCGTTAAAGAATTGATCGAAAAATTCGAGGCTGCCGAGGGCCGCCGTCCCCGCATCATGATTGCCAAAATGGGTCAGGACGGACACGACCGCGGTGCCAAGGTCGTCGCCACAGGCTATGCTGACCTCGGCTTCGACGTCGATATTGGTCCGCTGTTCCAAACACCGGAGGAAACCGCCCGCCAAGCCGTCGAGAACGACTGCCACATCGTCGCCATGTCCTCGCTCGCAGCCGGCCATAAAACGCTGCTGCCAGCGTTGATTAAAGAACTGAGTGCACTCGACCGTCCTGACATCAAGGTTGTCGTTGGCGGCGTGATCCCTTCCAAGGATTACGACTACCTGCGCGAAAATGGTGCCTGCGCTATTTTTGGACCTGGAACGGTGATCCCGGAATCCGCCAAAACCATCTTGCAACTATTGCTGGAAGAGGTTTGATCGCAACATGAGTTTATCGACCAAACGCGGTGACGGTGGCGAGACCGCCCTTATCGGGGGCTGCCGCGTCTCCAAAAACCACCCACGCGTGCGTGCCTACGGCACCGTTGACGAATTCACTTCGGCGCTGGGTCTATGCCGTGCTCATTGCCATAACGCTGAAACCGCCGACTTCATTCGCGGAGTGCAAATGAACTTGATTTACCTGATGGGTGAACTCGCCAGCGAGACACCCGATGGTGAAAGTCCAAACGCGATCAAAGCCGCCCACGTGAAGGAATTAACCGAGAAGGTAAAACTGCTCGAACAGGACTCCGGTTCCTTCAAGGGTTGGGTGATACCCGGCGACAACATCGCGCAAGGCTTCTTTGACCTTGCCCGCACCACCTGCCGCCGCGCCGAACGCGAGATCGTTGGACTCAAGGACGCCGGTTCAGCCGTGCGCCCGGAAATCCTCCACTACCTCAACCGCCTCTCCGACCTCCTCTGGCTCCTCGGTCGGGCCCAGTTGAACTCAAAGTAGGACAAAACAATGATCGTGAAGACCCCCAGGATCGTGCCGAAAGGCACAAAGAGACACGCGACGCACGCGAGGATAAATGAGAACAAGTAATTTTTTCTTTTCCTGAGGAAGTGCCCATCTTTATGTATCGGTGAAGTAATCGGAATCAATTCTTTTAACCTCGTAGCTTGATACTGAAGCGACTCCAACGCCGTGATCGAACATCAACTTCGCCAAAAGTTGGCCATCAATAAGAAAAATCTTCGTATCAATCCGAGAAGAGTATTTCAGGGCGTCCAACAATTGTTGAAACTGTCGTTAGTTGATAAACTTAACATCGGCCAAATCCAGTAGGCGGCCAGGCTTGACCTTTGACGCGGGGCTGTATGGTATATTTGATCAATTCAGTTAAAGGCCAACGATTGACAAAAAATAGCATCATTGGGTCCCCATAGTTCAAAGGATAGAACCGCGGTTTCCTAAACCGTTAATCCCAGTTCGAGTCTGGGTGGGGGCACCAGATTTATAAAAGACGGGTGCAGCTTGAGCCGAATGACTGCTCAAAAGCCCCACTATCCTTCATGCCCATAGC
>SKFT01000100.1 GCA_007117865.1 Puniceicoccaceae bacterium
TCCAACAACAACCGCTCATGCACCGTCATGCTATAACAATGATAATACGCCTCCCCCTGTATAAATATTCGCTTCATAGAAATACTAACATACCAGGTTTATAGTAGTGGTGTCAAGGGGGAAGGTGCTGGCTTGGTTTTGTGTCATCCATCTTGACTCTATTTAGGTTTGGGTGAAAGTGATGGTGTTTTATGAGTCTTTTTACCAACTTCACTTTTCTATTCATCGCCTTGCTGGCGCTTGGGGCGTCTATTTTTGTGCATGAGCTTGGGCACTTTTTGGCGGCGCGGAGGCGTGGGTTGCTGGTGGAGCGTTTTTCGATTGGATTTGGTCCGCGCCTTTTTGGTTGGGAGCGTGATGGGGTTGACTACCGGGTGTCATTGTTGCCGTTGGGCGGCTATGTGGCGTTGCCGCAGTTGGCCGATATGGGACGCATTGAGGGGACGGAAGACCCAAATGCAAAGTCATTGCCGCCTATTTCATACTCTGATAAAATGATCGTCGCTGTTATGGGAGCGGTTTTCAATGTGATATTTGCTTTTTTGTTGGCTTTGGTTTTGTGGACTGTCGGTCGTGAATTGCCTGCGGCTGAACAAACGACTACCATCGGCTATGTTTCTGAACAGTTGATCGATTTTCGCGGTAATCCCGTGCCTGGGCCTGCGTTTATTGCGGGATTGCAGGCTGGCGACGATATCTTGCGAATTGATGGCCAAAGTGTGCGCAACTGGCAGGGTGTATTTTATACCATCCTGACTGGTACTCGAATCGATGATGAAGGCCGTCGTGTTACGGAACTGGAGATTTTGCGCGATGGAGAAACTTTCCGCAAGTTGGTTTTCCCCGTTGTGGTCAATGCAGACGAGCGCATTCGTGATATTGGCATTTATCAAGTATCTAGGATTTTCGTTGATAGCCTTTTGCCCGGAATGCCTGCTGAGCGCGCGGGTTTGTTGGAGGGAGACATTTTGATTTCGGTCGATGGTTCGCCGGTATTTTCATTGGGCTTTTTTCTGGATTATCTGGCTACGCGCGAGGGCCAGCCGTTGGAATTATTAATCCAACGCGGGGAGGAACTGCTGACCTTTATGATTGCACCGCAGCGGCCTGAAGCTGGTAGTCAGCCCATCATTGGTTTTCGTCCTGGTCTTGCAACCGAGCGTGTTCATCAAAATCCGATTGAGTTGATGGGCGGTATGTTTACCATGATACGACAAACTTTAGGAGCGTTGGTGAATCGGCATTCGGATGTGCAGATTCGCAATATGAGTGGTCCGGCCGGGATTGTGCATGCCATTAAAGTCACTGCCAGTATGGGTCTGCCGCAGGTTTTGTGGTTAATTATCTTTATCAATATCAACCTTGCTGTTTTAAACTTGTTGCCGATACCGGTCCTGGACGGAGGTCATATGGTCTTTGCGACAATTGCAAAGCTCAGGGGTAAACCTTTGCCGAGGCGTTTTCTGGAATCCACCCAGGGGACCTTTGTCTTATTGTTGTTTGGTATGATTATTTACATCAGTTTTTTTGATGTGCGGCGCATCTTCAATTACTATGATCGTCCGGTTAGTGATCCACCGGCGGCGGCTGAGACGATAGATGAAGATTCGGAGGAGGAGTAAGCGGATATGTTAGTTCCTTACTGCGTCTCCCGTTCAATCGCACGCCGTCGACCGAGTCGGGTTGTTCCGGTCGGTTCCATTGGCATTGGCGGCGACAATCCGATCCGCATACAATCGATGACCACCACGCAGACTTTGGATATTGCGGCAACGGTGCGGCAAACCATTGCTTTGGCTGAGGTAGGGTGTGACATCGTGCGTATAACAGCACCGAATAAAGCTGCGGCGGAAGCTTTAGGGGAGATATCACGTCAGGTAAGGGCGGCGGGGTTCGATGTTCCGCTGGTGGCGGACATCCATTTTTTACCGCAAGCGGCGATGGAGGCGGTTAAACACGTAGAAAAAGTCCGCATCAATCCCGGTAATTATGCTGACAAGAAGAAGTTTAAGATCGTTGAATATACCGACCAAGCCTACAATGAGGAGTTGGAACGATTGCACGCGGCCTTTTCGCCGATTGTGTTGCGCTGCAAAGAGCTTGGGCGCGCGATGCGCATTGGTACTAATCACGGTTCTTTGTCAGATCGCATCATGAACCGTTATGGTGACTCGCCGCTGGGGATGGTAGAAAGCGCCCTGGAATTTATTCGTATCGCTGAAGATCATGGTTACCGTGATATTGTTTTGTCGATGAAGGCGAGTAATCCCAAAGTTATGATTGCTGCTTATCGGCTTGCGGCCGCGCGTATGGCCGAGGAGGGAATGGAGTATCCCTTGCACTTGGGTGTGACGGAGGCGGGCGACGGTGAAGATGCGCGGGTAAAAAGTGCGATTGGCATTGGTTCATTACTGTATGACGGTCTCGGCGATACCATTCGTGTTTCGCTGACGGAAGATCCTATTTACGAAGTTCCTGTGGCGCGCGATCTTGCGAACAAAGCGCAGTTCCTTTGGCGCACCGATGGCGACCCGGTAAAGGAGCTTAAATGTGATGGGCTGATTGATCCCTTTAGCTATGAGCGTCGATTCGCAAAGCCGATAACGCTGGGTAATCGATTAACCGTTGGTGGTGAAGCGTTGCCATCTGTTTGGGTAAAATCGCATGAATCGGTTGCCAACTTTGGAGCGATCATTCAATCGGTTTGTGCCTATCAGATGCGTTGCCGCGATGCGCCGCTTGAAGGACTGATTGTTTCTGTCGAGCATTTGGATGAAGGGTGTTTTGCCGATTTGAAGTCCTTATATGAAGGTTTGGATACGGTTTTGCCCGTGTTGGCTGTAGAGTTGGGTGAAAGCATTGATATTGCTGATTTGGAGGTTTTGGATTGGCCTAAGGGCATTGCCCGATGGGTTTGGATACAGCGTATAGGGAAAGAAGATACCTTATATGCCATCGAGCTTTTGCGTTTTGCGCAATGCAAGGGGGTTTTGTTGGTTTTGGATGTGGAACCGGATACTTTTGCGGAAGGCTTGGCTGGGTTGTTGGCAGAGGCGCAGCTGAAAGACGTAATGCTTGCCGTTCATCCGGGAGCAGACACGCATCATCCGCTGGCGGCTTACCGGCAGGTTGCCGAAGCAGCGCGTGCCAGCGGAATTGAAGTGCCTTTGTGGATACGCAATACGGAGGAGAACACGATTGATTCACAAGCCAGCTTTGGGGATCGCCTGATGGAGGCGAGCATGCTCAGTGGAGGGCTTTTGTGCGATGGCCTTGGTGATGGTATCAGTATCGAAACGGAACCACTCCTGGATAAAGCGACGTTGCTGGCATATGCGATATTACAGGGAGCACGCGCTCGCATATCGCGCACCGAATTTGTGGCCTGCCCGAGTTGTGGACGCACCTTGTTTGACTTGCAGGAGGTAACGCAAAAAATCCGCTCCCGCACGAATCATTTAAAGGGAGTTACGATTGCTATAATGGGCTGCATCGTGAATGGTCCTGGAGAAATGGCGGATGCCGATTTCGGTTACGTTGGCGGCGCTCCCGGGCGAATCAATCTTTATGTTGGCAAAGAGTGCGTCAAATACAACGTGCCCGCTGCCGAGGCTCTCGATCGGCTGGTCGACATTATTCGCGAACATGGCAAGTGGATAGATCCGCCCGTTGATTGATATTTTCAGTTGCCCATGCCGCAAGCCTTGTTAGGTTCAATAAAATCATGATGAAAGCGATCCACCAAACACTCGATGCGGCTATTCTCAAGCCGGAAATGACCGAGACTGAGGTAATTGGAGCATTGAATACGTGCTTGAAATACGAACCGGCTACGGTTTGTGTGCGCCCCTGTGACATTGCGCTTGCGCAGGATCATTGTCGCGATTCAACAACAGGTGTGTGTGTGGTGTTGGGCTTCCCGCATGGCGATCAATTATCTGCCAGCAAAGCGGATGAAGCCCATCGCTATTGCGCCATGGGCGTTGATGAGATCGACATGGTGGTGAACTTTGGTTGGGTGTTGTCAGGACGATGGAATGCGGTGCATGCTGACATTATCGCAGTTACGGCCGCCGCGAAACCGACTCAAACGCCCGTCAAAGTGATTTTTGAAAGCTGCTTTTTGAATCAACAGCAAATTGAAAAACTGACGGAAGTTTGCATTGCGGCCGAGGCTAACTTTGTCAAAACATCGACAGGCTTTAACGGTTCTGGCGCAACTGAGGAAGCGGTGGAGGCTATGGTGCGTATTGCCAATGGCAGGATTGCCGTCAAAGCCTCGGGCGGGATTCGGGACGTCGCCATGGCTCGCCGTTATCTGGAATTGGGAGCGAGCCGACTCGGGGTTGGTTTTGGCTCGGTGGCGGCACTTTGCAGCGGCAAAGGGCAATCGCAGGAGGCTTACTGAGATAAAAGAAGATGGAATTTAAACTGTTCAATACCTTAACCCGGAAGGAAGAAGTCATCCATGCAATGGATGGAGAGAAGTTTCGTTTTTATTGCTGTGGGCCGACCGTTTATGGCCCGGCGCACATTGGCAACTTTCGCACATTTGTGGTGCAGGATTGTTTTCGTCGAGTGGTGGAAGCGATCGGGATTGCGACTCGTCACGTCCGTAACATTACTGACGTTGACGACAAAACGATTCGGGATTCCCAGCAAGCCGGCCAATCCTTGGCGGAGTTTACGCGGCATTGGCGGGAGCAGTTTGAGTCGGATTGTGAAGCATTGAATTTATTGCTCCCGCACGTGGTGCCATCGGCGGTGGAGCACATTCCCGAGCAAATCGCATTGATTGAGGTGCTGTTACAAAAAGGGCTGGCCTATCAAGGTGATGATGGCTCTGTATATTTTAGAATTCGCGCCTTTGCCGGATACGGCAAATTGTCGGGATTGAAGATGGAAGCCAACCGCAGCAATGCGGATCAGCGACTTAATGCCGCTGACGAGTATGATAAAGAAAATGTATCGGATTTTGCCCTATGGAAAGCCTGGCGTGCTGAAGATGGTGAAAATCGCTGGGAGAGTCCCTGGGGACTGGGACGTCCTGGCTGGCATATTGAGTGCAGTGCTATGAGCATGCGCTATTTGGGGCAGTCTTTTGATTTGCACTCGGGGGGAATTGATTTGATTTTTCCGCATCATGAAAATGAAATCGCGCAAAGCGAAGGAGCAACGGGTGAGCCTTTTTCCCGTCATTGGTTCCACGTCGCGCATTTGCGGGTGGAAGACCGTAAAATGAGTAAATCTCTGGGCAATTTACATACCCTCGAGTCTATCATCGACTGGGGCTATCAGGCAATGGATTTGCGGTATGTTCTATTAAGCGGCCACTATCGTCAGCCTTTAAACTTCAAACGACACTCGCTTGATGGTGCACGCACGGCATTGCAGCGCTTCAAGCGGCTGGCTGGGGCATTGCCGACAGTTTCCAATGCGCCCGTCAATCAGCGTCAATGGGGTCCATTCCAAGCCGTGATTGAGGCGCTCTGTGATGACTTGAATACAGCCCGCGCACTAGGTGAGTTGCACACAGCGGCAGGTCAACTGGAAAAAGCCTTGAAGGGCGCTGGCTTGTCACCAGAATCAGCTCAAGCTGCTGCCGATGGATTGGCCAATGCGATGATTGCATTCGGCTTTGATTTTGAGCGAGTGTCTATTGACGGTGAAGCGACAAAAGCGGTTGAGATACCTGCCGCGATCCTGACGCTGGTTAAAGAGCGTGAAGCTGCCCGTAATGCCAGGGATTGGTTCCGCGCTGACTCCCTGCGAGATGCTCTACACGCCGAAGGATGGACAGTGGAAGACACGCCAACAGGGCCACAGCCGAAGCGTCAATAGGTCTCGGGAGCAGTGAATTGCGAACTCCCAAACATGCATATTAGAAGTGTCATCACAAGCGGTCTTTGCGCCCCTGCTTCAATCATACGCGAACTAAAGCATTGCGATTCAAGTGCATAATAACAAATTGCTCAACAGGATGCAACAAACGGCAGTTATAATTTTGGCAGGTGGCAGCGGGCAGCGCATGATGGGTATGGGTAACGATAAAGTGCTGTTGCCGCTACTCGGACAACCAGCATGGCTCTATGGCTGGCAGGCCTTTGAGACGGCTGCTATCGCCGACAGCTATTGGGTGGCTTATCGCGATGAGCAACAACGTGACGCCCTGCAAGCTTCTTTGTCAGAGCTATCCGTCACAAAACCTATCCATTGGGAGGCGGGTGGAGCGGCGCGCATGGATTCCGTTTACGCTGCCCTGGCTGTCATTCCCGACGACTTTCGTTACGTTTTTATCCACGATGCCGCGCGTCCGCTGATCACCCCCAAAGCTCTACAATTGCTCCAGGCCAGTGTCCTGAAAAATGGTGCCGCGGTGCTTGCCCGTCGTCCTAAGGACACCCTTAAGCGGGTGCCTGTCAATGCCGCCACCGGCGAACCCCTCCGGCTGGAAGACCTGGACCGCTGCCGCCTGTGGGCAGTCGAGACGCCGCAGGCATTCGACCGTCGCACCATTATCGAAGCCTATCGTGCGGTTCGTGCAAAAGGACTTAGTATCACCGACGACACCGCTGCGCTGGAAGTCATTCAAAAAGCCGTTGCGATCGTCGAGAATCCCGATCCCAACCCGAAGCTCACCACCCCCGATGACATCCCCTTGCTAACCGCGCTTCTGGAAAATAGAAATTAAAAGGAAAGGATTTACTGCTTCAGTAGCGCTTGGGCAGCATCGATGAGGGTGAGGATATGTTCTCCAGCGGCACATTGCTTTCCACCGCGTGGGCGGGCGCCGGAAGGGCCTGAGCAGCGTTGCCATCCCCCAAGCCTCACGGCTCCAGTTCCTCGACTCTACTTAGAGGCAATCGATTTTTGCTATCGACCCTTAATTTGCGGTTGCCCAAGTCCGACGGGCTGCTAGCTATACGTTAATGAAGGATACTAAGCAGGAGAGTGGGGGACTAAGCTATGAGGCAGCCAAAGAGGCGTTCTCATCGCAATCGTTATTCGAGTCCAAAACCTGGTTGTATTCGCCCGAGCCGTTTGCGCTGGATACCCAGCAGGCTGAGGAAATTGAAGCCATTGGGCAGGCGTGCCACGACTTCAACCGCGCTTTGGAAACGCTCTACCTGCGCTCGGTGGAGGATAAAAACCTGCTGCGCAATCGCGATTTGCGGGCGCCGTGGGTGGCGGGTTACCTGGATCGGGGCAAGCCGCAAGAGCTGGTTTCGCACGCCCGCGGCAAGGCGCTGCGAGGGTTGCATCCACGGGTGATTCGTCCGGATTTGCTGATTACCGAAGAGGGCTTCATCCTCAGTGAACTGGATTCTGTGCCGGGCGGGATTGGGCTCACCGGCTATCTCAACCGACTCTATGCCAAGGTGGGTTTTGATTCGCTAATCGGCGCCGACGACGCAATGTTGGAGGGCTTTTATCAGATGCTCAGTAGCCGTGTGCCGACCATTGCGACGCCGTTTATTGCGATTGTTGTCAGCGACGAAGCCGCTACCTATCGTCCAGAGATGCAGTGGCTGGCGCGTGAATTGCGCTCGCGCGGACGACGGGTGCACGTATTTCATCCCAACGATGTGATGCCGATCGGGGAGGCAATTTGTGTCGATATTGATGGCTCTCCGCAGAAGGTGGACGTACTGTACCGCTTTTGGGAGCTATTTGATTTGGCCAATGTGGCAATTGCCCGCTACTTGCTGGATGCGCATGCCGAGATGCAGTTGTTGGTGCACCCGCCGATGCGCCACTTCTACGAGGAGAAACTGTGCATGGCCCTGTTTCATCATCCGATGTTGGAAGATTTCTGGCGCGAGAACTTGTCGCGTCCTTCGTTGCGCCTGTTGCGGCGCATTATTCCGCACACCTGGATTATGGATCCGGTGGAGCTGCCACCCAATGCGGTTTTGGATGCTCCCTGGGTTGATGGTAAGCCCATCCACCGTTGGCAGCAGTTGGTCGACGCTGGCAAAAAGGATCGCAATCTGATCATCAAGGTCAGTGGTTTCCATGAAACCGCCTGGGGTGCCCGTAGTGTGACCCTGGGGAGCGATTCGTCACGGGCGGATTGGGAAGCGGCAATCGACAATGCCATCGCCACCAGCGACAAGACCCTCTACATCCTGCAAACCTACCATAAACCCGCCCGCCTGCGGCATCCCGTTTATAGTGAGGACGGCAGCGTTTATTCCATGGAAGGGCGCATGCGTCTTTGTCCCTACTACTTCGTTGATGACAAAAGCCAGCAAACGCGTTTGTGCGGCGTGTTGGCAACCTTCTGCCCCGCTGATAAAAAGATCATTCATGGCATGAAGGACGCGGCAATGATGCCCTGTAGCGTTGCTTAACTCCGGCATCATTCATGTTAACTTTTTTGAACTTCAGCGCATCAGCATTTTAGAACGCCCATTCATTTGTTGTTGTGCTGGCTTATCCCGACAGTTAAGTTATCTGCTTATATATGATTTCGTCCGTCTCTATTAATCCTCGCGCTAATGTTTATTTTGATGGCAAATGCGTGTCTCATTCCTTTATTACCGCCACCGGCGAAAAAAAATCGGCTGGGGTTATCTTGCCATCAACGCTGACTTTTTCGACCAATGAACCCGAAATCATGGAGGTGGTGGAGGGCTCCTGTGAAGTTGATTTGGGCAATGGCAACTGGCAATCTTTTGGCCCTGGCGAACGCTTTAATGTGCCCGGCAAGGGTTCTTTTGTCATCAAGGTAGCCGCACCATTTCATTACATCTGCCATTTCGGATAGTTATGAAACCAGCCGTCCATTCCCCGTCCAAAAACCCCGTCCAGAAACCGACGATGAAGGACAATGTGCGGATTTGGAATGTGCGGGTCCGACGCTTGCTTTCGCGTGAAATTTGGGAATCCCGCCATCTGGGTAAAACCAATGCCGAGGGACGCATTTTTGCATTTTTACGAATCGGTGTTCTGACCTTTCAGGGCACCAAGCGCAATCGGATCCCTTTGCTTGGGGCGGCTTTAACGTTTTATACCTTGATTGGACTGGGTCCGCTGCTGGCAATAGCCATCATGCTTTCCAGCTTTATTGTTGACCGTGGTGATGAAAATCTGGCTGTTGACGCAGTGGTTCAGTTAATCACATTTGCCGCGCCGCAAACGGCCCTTGAGCTGGAACGCGGGGTCGAGGGAGCGGAGCCGCTGACCCTCGCGCCGCAAGTCGCCGAAATGGTTAATCAGGTTATTGAGGCGGCACAGTCGGGAACCGTCGGTATTGTCGGGTCGCTGGTATTGTTTTTTATTGGCATCCAGGTACTGAGTTCAATTGAAGGGTCGTTCAACTCGATTTGGGGTGTCGCCGAGGGCCGCCGTCTTGGTGAGCGCATTGTGGTCTATTGGACCTTTATCACAATGGGAGCGGTGCTAGGTGCGGCCGCGCTAACATTGTTAACGCTGAAAACCATCGCGAATTTCATCGAAAGACTTCCGTTTGGCGGTGATTTTCTCATGTCATTGCTGAGCTTCTCCCCACTGGTAACATTTTCCATCGTGACATTTGGTTTGGCCTTCTTTTACCGTTTCATCCCCAACACCCAAGTTCGCTGGCGTCCGGCATTGGTAGGTGCGGCAATCATTACGATTGCCATTTTCGCCTACAACTGGCTTTCCTTTATTTACGTCCAGCGCGTCGTCAGCACCCAAAGTCTGTATGGTTCATTGGGCATTATGATTGTGCTAATGATCGGTTTTTATGTCTTTTGGCTATTGGTTCTGCTGGGAGGTCAGTTGACCTATGCGGTGCAAAATGCCGATTACCTGACCAATGAAAACGCTTGGCAAAATGCCAGTGAGCGAACCCGTGAAGTGGTTTCTCTTGGGGTAATGATGATGGCTGCCGAGCGCTTTAAAAAAGGCGAGCAGCCGATTCTCGCGAGCGAGTTACACAATGCCCTGCGCATTCCCAGTCACATCGTCAACTCTAGCATTTCGCGATTGTGCGCGATCGGTTACCTACACGCCGTGCACAGTGATAATCTTGATAACCAGCGCGATCGCGCCTTCCTGCCCAGTTGTCCACTCGATAAAATCAATTTAGCTGACTTTAAGGAACGTTTCGAGTGCTACGGCAACAATGAAGGGGTCGACATGCTGCAGGATTCCAACGAAACCATCCGTAGCTACCTGGCTCTAGTCCAACTCAATCGTGACGAGGCCGCCAAGCATACGCTTGATTCACTGGTTGAGAACGCCTAGTGCCCGTCGGACTTGGGCAATTCCAAATTGGCTGTGTTCTTTCGCTTTTCATGCGCTGCCGAGCCTTCTTTCTGCTTCGCGACAGGCTGCTAGTCTGAATATCTCAGCGGTATCAGTGGTTGTGTTCCATTGCAGTATTTTCGGTTTCAGTGCCTCAGGTTTTTAGAAAGCCCTTCACATTTGACATTTGCAAGAATTCGGGGCGAATTAGGCGCTATGCAAACTACGGAAATAAGTCCATTGGCACATGATCCCGATACGCTGCCTGACGCACGTGGTCACTTTGGTCCCTACGGCGGCATGTATGTGCCCGAGACCCTGATGGGTCCACTGCTGGATCTTGATGCCGCTTACCGCGACGCGCGTGCGGATCCGGCGTTTGAAGCTGAGCTCGATTTTTATTTGCGTGAGTTTGCCGGACGCCCCACCAATCTGTATTTTGCCGATCGCTTAACGCAACACTTGGGTGGCGCCCGCATCTACCTTAAACGTGAAGACTTGCTTCACACGGGTGCGCACAAGATCAACAACGCCGTCGGTCAGGGCTTGTTGGCTAAGCGCATGGGCAAAAAACGCATCATCGCTGAAACCGGCGCGGGGCAGCACGGTATTGCAACAGCTTCAATCTGCGCTAAATTGGGCATGCAATGCGTCATTTATATGGGCGAAGAGGACATGCGCCGTCAATCCCTCAACGTCTATCGTATGCGCCTCTGTGGCGCTGAAGTGCGCGGGGTATCGGCTGGACAAAAAACGCTCAAGGAAGCGGTCAATGAGGCGATGCGCGACTGGGTTACCAATATCCGCACCACTCACTATATTATCGGCTCGGCCCTCGGTTCTCATCCTTACCCAGCGATGGTGCGCGATTTCCATCGTGTTATTGGAGAAGAGACGCGTCGTCAAATCCTTGAGCTGGAAGGTCGCTTGCCGGACGAAATGGCGGCCTGTGTTGGTGGTGGCAGCAATGCCATCGGCTTCTTCTATGCATTTTTGAACGATGCCAATGTCGTTCTTACCGGCGTTGAGGCGGGGGGGCACAGCATTTCACCGGGTCAACACGCAGCCCGTTTTGCCGGTGGACGCCTGGGCATCCTGCAGGGAGCAAAAACCTGGATCCTGCAAACGGCGGAGGGCCAGATCGACAGCACGCATTCGGTTTCCGCAGGACTGGACTATGCTGCGGTCGGTCCCGAACACGCCTATTATCGCGACCATGGACGCATTCAATTTGCCCATGCCAGCGACGATGATGCGCTGCAGGCGCTGAAGTTGCTCTCTCGGGTTGAAGGTATCATTCCCGCCCTGGAGAGCAGTCATGGGCTGGCTTATCTATTCAAACGTGCCAGCGAAATGCCGTCTGATGCAGTCGTTTGCGGCAACCTCAGTGGTCGCGGCGACAAGGATGTGCAAGAGGTTTCGCGCATTCTCGGCGGCGAGGTCTAATGGCAGGGGTTCCACTATATTCCACACGAACTGGTTCGGTTGACGCTCCAGCAGTGGTAATCCTCCATGGCTTACTGGGTTCCACCCGCAATTGGACGACCATCGCAAGACAACTGGGTGAGCACTACGGCGTGCACTGTTTGGATTTGCGCAATCATGGTGCCTCGCCTCACGCCGACTCCATGCGCTGGGGCGATTTGGTTCATGATGTCCTGCGCTATGTGGACGAACAGGGATTGCGCCGGTTTGTGCTGGTGGGGCATAGCTTGGGCGGCAAGGTGGCCATGCGTTTCGCCGTCGAGCATCCTCAGCGGGTTGCTGGTTTGGTGGTTGTGGACATCGTTCAGCGCACCTATCCTCCCTTTCACGCCAAGGAATTTGGTGCGATGAGCCGCCTCGAGCTGTCCGCACTAAGCAGGCGCCAGGAGGCCGACCGCTTGTTGCAAGTGGAGCTGCCGGATTGGGCTTTCCGACAATTTATCCTTACCAACCTGGAGCGCGATCCACTTAGTCTTGAGTTTCACTGGCGTGTCAACTTGCCGGTGCTTGCAGCCAACCTGAGCCGCATGGCTGAGCCTTCCATTGCCGTCGGGGCGAGCTTTGATGGACCGACCTTGCTGGTTGCAGGTGGAAAATCCGATTTTGTAACCGCTGCCGATGAGCCCATGATGCGACAACATTTTCCGCAACTTCAGGTGCAATGGATGCCCCATGCCGGTCATAATTTGCACGTGGAGGACCGTGCCGGATTTGTTGCGGTGATGGAAGCGTTTTTACAGCGGTCTTGCCAAGCGGCTGCGGGAGTGCCTTAAATAACCGATCATGTTACGTCGTATGCGCATCGGCCATTGGATTGGCTCTTGGTTCTATTTTGTTAGTATAATCCTTCTAATTGGTACAGTTATTGGGGCATTGCTGCACGGTGCGATTGGACTTTTGATTTTCGAATCACCCCAGTTCTCCTATCTGTTGGCGCGAGGTGCGCAGAATGGCTTTTTCTATTCCGGCGTTTGGGCGGGTGGTCTTGGTATCGTGCTGTGCTTTGTTCGCGGGCACCGCGAAAATCAACGCAAAATGCAGCAGAGAGCAGGGGAGGTGCAATCGTGAAGGGTAATGAACGCATTGGAGTTTTTATCATTGGCATGCTCATTGGCTGCCTATTGGTCTCCATCCTCGTCAGCCGCCGCGAAGCTTTCAAAGAGGCCAGTGACGCGACGTGGACAGGTCCGGGCATTGCCTTTGAGGGTCCACCCTTACCAGATGAAGTGGAACCAGTTTTACGGGAAGGACGCTTACTCTACCACAGCGTCTTGCCGGAGGGGGCGGTTTGGGTGGTTGGCTTTACCGATCGCTATCCCTTTGTGCGCGTTGTATGGAACGCGCAAACGAATACATTTGAATACATGGCGGCCGATCAGGTGGTCATTCAAATGCACGATGGTGTCGATGTCGCCGTATTGAAACCCATCCTCGACAAGCTTGGCGTGCGCATGCGCATGTTCAATCGACGCGAGAATGTTGCGGTCATAGGCACCGTGAGTAGTGGAGCCAGTGCGGTGCCGGACACTCTGGTGGCTCTGGAAGCGTATGCCGACCTGTTCCTACACGCCTCACCGGATCCGATACGTTTTCGCGAAGGCGAGCGGCAAGGGCTGTTTTTCTCTCGTTAGCAGTCTGTCGGTATCACAATCGCCTCAAAATCTCTTTACCGCTTCGTTACGGGCTACTAGGTTTGTGCTGCCATGAGGGCGGCAAAGTAGCCATTGCAATTGGCCAATACAAAACCGCCCCCCCAAGAGTAAAGTCACATGGATTTTTGTTTTGCAACGGATGTGAAAGTGGAGTGAATTTTGTAAAATGTCTTTTAAAGAACGCCTCGATGCTCAACTGGATCGCTTTTCACGCTTTGTCGTGGATGTGATCTATGATCGTCGCCATGGTCGCGGGGCGGAGGCAATGGCTTTTTTTTTAACGGGTTTTTCTTTTTTGTTCACCATAATTGCCCGCAGTCGGCTCTATCTTTACGAAAAAAGGATTTTGCGAAATCGTCCGCTGGGTTGCCTGGTGGTGGTCGTGGGCAACCTGACAGTTGGCGGGACGGGCAAGACCCCGGTGGTAGAGTGTTTTGCCCGCACCTTACGGGACCGCGGACGCAAAGTTGCGATTTTGAGCCGCGGTTACAAAAGCCGCCAGGAGCCTGGTTGGAAAAAAGCCTGGCGCTGGATGACGCATGGCGATGAGCCGCCGCCGCGAATCGTCAGCGATGGCGAGCAGGTGTTACTGGATTCCGATGAGGCCGGCGATGAGCCATTCATGCTCGCTTCAAACCTTCCCGGAGTGGTGGTTTTGGTCGACAAAAATCGCGTCAAGGCAGGTACTTATGCCATTCGTAAATTTGGTGCCGACACCCTGATCCTGGATGATGGTTTTCAATATTTGCGACTTAAAGGTCGATTGAATCTATTGTTGATTGACAAGACCAATCCTTTTGGCAACCAGCACCTTTTGCCGCGCGGGATCTTGCGCGAACCGGTTGCGCATCTGCGTCGCGCCAGCTACATTTTTTTGACAAAATCGGACGGCAAACCTGACGAATCGCTATTGGAGATGATACGCAGTTACAACGCCACCGCTGAAATCATCGAGTGCAGTCATGCGCCGCAATATCTGCGTCTGGTGGGTGGTGGTGATGCTGGCTTGCCGGAAACACAGCCATTGGATTTTCTATCCGGCAAGTGCATCGCCAGCTTTAGCGGTATTGCCTCGCCCGAAGGGTTTGAAAGCATGCTTAGGAGATATGGTGCGGAAATCCGCTATAACCATCGTTTCCTCGATCACCACCGTTTCAACGCCTCCGAACTGAGGAGTATTTTTGATGCCGCCACAGAGGCTAAACTGGATTGTATCGTAACTACAGAGAAAGATGCGGTGCGTTTGCCTGAGCATATTAGCTCTTCTATTCCCATCTATTTTTTGCGCCTTGAAATCAAAATTCTCTCCGGTGCCGCCGACTTTGAAGAGGCTGCATCCCGCATTTGCTTTCCAACTGTGCGCAAATAACTTGCCTATTGCTCCAATCCTTAGCAAGTTGGAAAGCTTTTTCGCACTTGCCTGTCTTATTATTTATCAAAAGTTGCTCAGCGCACACACTTATCGCACATGACCAAAGAGCCATCGCCTTCCCCGAACGACGTACAAGACTTAGAGGTTAAAGACGCACAACTCATCTTTAACAGTGTTTGGAATCATCTTGAGTCGGAGCTCGGGATTGAGAATTTACGCTTTCCAAAAGAGATTTTCTGGCTCAATGGTGCTCCCGGTGCAGGTAAGGGCACGCACACAGAGTTCATCATGCGCTTTCGTCATCTCACTGCGCGCCCGATCGTGGTGAGCGATCTCTTGAAGAGTCCGGATGCGCAAAAAATGAAGGATGCGGGTATGTTGGTGGGTGACCGCGAAGTGGTCGGGATTATTTTCCGGGAATTGCTTGATCCTAAATATCAGTCGGGCGCAGTGGTGGATGGTTTTCCGCGATCAAAGGTTCAAGTGGAGTGCCTAAAGTTGTTTTATCTCAAGCTTATTGAGTTGCGCGATCAATATGTCAGCTCGCTGTTGGCTGATCAGTTTAAAAAGCCACACTTCCATATCGTCGTCTTGTTCGTCGATGAGCGTGAGAGCGTGCGCCGACAGTTGGAGCGTGGTAAGCGTGCGCAGGAGCACAATGATGAGGTGCGAGAGTCTGGTATGGGTGAGCTGATGGAACTGCGCAAAACCGATTTGGACGAGGATGCCGCACGCAATCGATACCGCACCTTTAAGGAAAAGACCTATGACTCACTTCGGTCGCTGCGCGAAGTTTTTTACTATCACTTTATCAATGCTCATGGCGGAATAGATGAAGTCCGTGACCGTATCATTCGCGAGTTGCAATACCAGAGTTCTCTGGAACTGGGTGAAAGCACTTACGATCGCCTGGCGGTTATTCCGGTTGCCAACACTATTGCCAAGCATGCGCGTCAGGATTTGGTCGATCGCCTCGACTCTTACGAAGAGCGTCACTCCGAGCTTTTTGCGCAAATCTCAAAGTTGTTGCGCGATAAGTTTATTCCGATTGTGAAGCGCCATGCGATTTCGGGAATTTCAGTCGTTAGTTCGGAAGATCCGGCCTTTGATAACCCGCTGGCTCTGGCCATGGTGATCGATATATTTTCCGAACGCGGTTATCATGCGATGGTCGATGTGCGCAAAGAGCGCATTCCGGCTCGCATTGATCCCAAGACCTTTGAGATCGAGGTACGTATTCAGCGGGTCTACCGCTTCACGATACGCTTTCCTGTTTCAGAAATTCGTCGTGGCCGCTAGCGGATTCGCGCTGCTATTTCGAATGCCGACTTCTCAATTCTCAACGCAGAGTAGTTGAACGATTATTATGATACATTCTGAATATAACGCATTGGCTGAAGTGTTAACCGGATTTTCCACTTGTCTGCAAGCGGGCGAGAAGGTTTTAATTGATGCCTACGATGTGCCAGAGGCTATGGTGATTGCGCTGGTGCGCATGGCTCGAAGCAAAGGTGCCATTGCCTTTACCAACTTGCAAAATGCCCGTATCAGCCGCGAGTTGGTGAGCAATGGCTCAGAGGAGCAATTTGCCACGCAAGTCAAGTGGGAGCTGGCACGCATGCAGGCGATGGACGCCTATATTGCCCTGCGGGGATCCGATAATATTTTTGAAAACAGCGATGTGGCACCGGCGCAGTTGCAACTCGCCATGAAGTGCCTGAAGCCAGTTCTGGATTATCGGGTCAACCAAACCAAGTGGGTGATTCTGCGTTGGCCCACGCCTTCAATGGCGCAGCAGGCTATGATGAGCACAGAGGCGTTTGAGGCGTTCTTTTTCCGTGTTTGCACGCTCGACTACCAGCGTATGGTTCCGGGAATGGAGGCCTTGCGCGAACGCATGGAGCAAACTGATCGGGTGCGGATCAGTGGTCCCGGAACGGACCTGGAGTTTTCTATTCGCGGGATGAAGGCCATTCCCTGTGGTGGACGTCATAATATCCCTGATGGGGAGGTTTTTACCGCACCGATTCGCGACTCAGTGGAAGGGCACATCACTTACAACGCACCAACCGCCTACCAAGGGGTATCGTTCGATCGCGTTGCACTAACCTTTTCCAAGGGTCGTATTGTCAAAGCCGATGGCACCAACAGCGAACGCTTGAATGCCATTCTCGATGCCGATGAGGGCGCTCGCTATATCGGCGAGTTTGCCATTGGCTTTAATCCACATATACTCAACCCGATGCGGGATATTTTGTTTGATGAGAAAATTGCCGGCTCCTTCCACTTCACTCCCGGACAGGCCTATGAGGAAACTGATAATGGCAATCGCTCCCAGGTACACTGGGATCTTGTTAGCATTCAGCGTCCAGACTATGGCGGTGGAGAGATTTGGTTTGACGATACCCTTGTGCGCAAGGACGGATTATTTGTGGTGCCGGGTCTCGATGCCCTGAATCCCGATGCTTTGTTGCAGCCAGAAACTTGATTGTTCAACTTTCCAAAAAACCAAAACTAACCGGATCGAAAAATGAATATGCCACTGCAAGCTGAAGGACTTTCCCACTGGTGGCAGGGCTTGGATGCCGCTACGGCCGACTTCATTCGCCGTCTGCCCAAGACCGAACACCACTTGCACATAGAAGGCGCCACGCCTTACCATTTATTGCGCGAAGCATATCCCGGGCGCTTCCCTGAGGTGCCGGAGCATTGGCAGGTAGACTATCGGTTTGACAGCTTCCAGTCATTTCTGGAAATCCTTGCCGCGCATGGCTTCGCCTGGTTTGATTCTCCCGATCGCTACCATCTGGCAGCAAGGGAGATTTTTCTCAATGCCAGTCGTCAAAACGTGCGCTACATGGAGCTGAGTTTTGATGCCTTCTTCAGTAGCTCACAGGGGCATTGCGTAACAACCATTGCGGAGGCGATTTTGTCCGCAGCTCCAGCTGGTTTGACCGTTAAGGTTTTTTTGGGAATGACACGCGATGCTTTTGAAAATGGACTCGAACCAGTGGTTCGCAAGGCATTGGCAAGTGATTTGGTCAGCGGCTTGGATCTACACGGCATTGAGCCACTACCTTTGCGTGAGTGGACGGTTGATATCTGGCGCGAGGCGGATGCCTTGGGCAAGGTGAATAAAGCGCATGCTGGCGAATTCGGTCCTGCACAAAATGTCCTCGAGGTGATTGACAGGCTAGGGGTGAAACGGATTCAACACGGAGTGCGGGCAACAGAGGATCCGGATTTGGTGAGGAGGCTCATAGACGAGGGCATTGCGCTGGATGTTTGCCCCATCAGCAACTGGCGCTTGCAAGTCATTGATAAACCGGCGGATCATCCGATCCGGCAATTGATCGAAGCACAGGTTACCTGCACGGTCAGCACTGATGATCCCTTTCTTTTCAACAACCACTTGGAGGAAGAATATGCTTTTCTCGCCAATGCCTTGCGCTTCAACCAGTCGCAATTGCTGCAAGTGGCACGCAATGGCGTGCAGGTCGCGTTAGTCCCGGAATCCGTCAGGTCGGTATGGTTGGCAGAGCTGGATGCGTTTGCAAATGCTTAGACCAAGACTGCACTGACACCGGATTTATTCAATTTTCGCATTTGGTGCGAGTCCAGATTGAAGCAGCTACTGTACGCGCTTGCTTTGTCCACGGCTTTTGTTTTTCTTTATTGGTTACTATGAAAATTGTGTTGGCATATTCGGGAGGTTTGGATACCTCAGTTCTGGTCAGTTGGCTCAAGCATCATTACGATGCGGAGATTATCACCTTTGCCGCTGATGTCGGCCAGGAGGAGGAATTGACGGGCTTGCCCGAGAAGGCCAAAGCAACGGGTGCAAGCACTCATTATACCGTTGATTTGGTGGAGGAGTTTGCCAGCGATTTTATCTATCCGATGTTGCGGGCCAACGCAATTTACGAGGGTCAATACTACCTTGGCACCTCTATTGCGCGTCCGCTAATTGCCAAGGCGCAAATCGAAATCGCCAATAGGGAAAATGCTGACGCCGTTTCGCATGGCGCTACCGGCAAGGGCAACGATCAGGTTCGCTTTGAGCTTACCTATGCAGCTTTGGCTCCGCGCCTGGAAATTATCTCGCCTTGGCGAATGCAGGTTTTTCGCGATACATTTCCCGGTCGCTCGGAGATGATTGCCTACTGCCGCGAGCAGGGAATCGATGTTGAGGCCAGTGCCTCCAAGCCCTATTCGATGGATCGCAACCTATTGCACATCTCCTACGAAGCCGGTATTTTGGAGGATCCGTGGTTTGATCCTACTACAGCCGATAATAAGGGCATGTTCAAACTGACCACTGCGCCTGAGGATGCGCCCGATGAAGCGGAATACGTGGAATTGGAATTTGCACGCGGCGATTGTGTCGCGGTAAATGGACAAGCGCTTAGTCCGGCGAATGCCTTGAAAAAACTCAACAAACTCGGCGGCAAGCACGGAATTGGCCGGGTTGACCTGGTGGAAAACCGCTTTGTTGGCATGAAGAGTCGTGGCGTTTACGAAACTCCCGGCGGCACCATTTTAATGCATGCCCATCGTCAAATGGAATCCTTGACCATGGATCGCGATTTGATGCACCTGCGGGATGGTCTGATTCCCCGCTACGCCGAACTGGTATATAACGGATTCTGGTATGCGCCCGAGCGTGAGGCGATGCAGGCCTTGATGGATGATGCGCAGAAATCCGTCAGTGGAACGGTACGGCTCAAGCTATACAAGGGAAATATCATTACCGTCGGACGCAAGTCGCCGATCTCACTTTATGACGAAAACATCGCCTCCATGGAAGGGGTAAAGAGCGATTACAATCCAGACGATGCCAGTGGCTTTATCCGCTTGAACGCGCTACGTCTTCGCCGCCGCGCGTTGGCTCAAGGTGGCGCCGAAATCGTCTCCAAGAGCAGGCTTAGCGCTAACTAGGCTGTCAGTCAGGCACGAAAAATGCGCGTGCCGATTGACACGCGCATTTGTTTCGCGCCATGAAATGTATTATTCGGTATTACTGTGGCGCCGGACCTGCTTGCTGGCGCAAATCCATGAGGGCGCGTTGAAGCGCCACCTGACGTTCCAACAGCTCTTCGGCTCGAGGCTCGATTTCAATGACCGCTGACATGAAGACATCCTGATAATTGGAAAATTCAGCCCGAACCGCATCGCTGGACTGGGCCTGCATTTCCAGATCGCCAAGTGATTCACGCAGATTTTGGAATTCTTGGGCGCTTTGCTGGAACTGGGTAACTTCCGCTTCATTGAGTTCTGCCGGATCACCCGCCTGGACCAAATCAGCGAACAATTGTCCCCGAAGACGAATATCATCCGCTTGGTCGGGTGCGATTTGTGCCATCGTTTCCGTCAAGGCAACGTCATAGGAAAGCAGGGATTGCTGGACTTCCGGACGACTTTGTGCCTCCTGTTGAATCGGTTGCAATGCGTTGGATACCTGTTGCAGTTCAGACTGAATTTGCATAAATTGCTGCTCCAGGTTATTGGCATTGGCGCGCTCAGTGTTGCCACGGTTGGGCAAGGGATCTCCCTCAGACGTGAGGGCCATAGCTCCAGTAGTCATCATACCAACGAGAATACCGATGGCCGCGAGTTGTTTTGTATTAATTTGCATATGCTTTTGATTGTATGGTTATCGTATTATGCGAACAATTACCGTCATGAGTTAGCACCAATTGTTTCATTTTTTTTCCCGGCAGCTCTCGCCAGTCGCGGAAAAACCCCATCAATCCCGCTGATAGTAGTAAATAGGACCGATGCTCTTTTTTTTGATTTTTTGTAACTACTCAGGTATTCAGAATTCATAATTTCAAAAAGTCGGCAAAAATCCTTTCGCGGCATTAGCGGCAATAGATACTTCAAATGTCTTCGCTGAATTTTTCATTCTAACTTCTGAACTCAGGCTCCTGACTCCTGAGTAGTTACGATTTTTTATCTGATGTGTGCCGCAGAAAACAAATAAACTTGCCACAGCTACAGGTCCCTTTATAGAAATTGCGGTATCATCCGGCTGTTATGGGGGCGTAGCTCAGAGGATAGAGCAGCGGTTTTCTAAACCGTTGGTCGGGGGTTCGAGTCCCTCCGCCCCTGCCA